>NZ_JACBZA010000001.1:3429292-3741046 GCF_013408535.1 Actinopolymorpha cephalotaxi | reverse complement strand
GATGATGAAGCTCCGGAAGAGGGCCAGCTCGGCATAGCGGTTCACCGTCCCCGGCGGCGGGCCGCGGTATCCCGGCACCTCCCGCAGGTCGTAGGACAGGTCGGCGGGCCGGTTCAGCGGACGTCCCGGTCGCCCACCCGCCGCCGGTTCGCGGCGGTCCCGGTGGCATGAGGCTCGCGAGCCAGGGTGCGCACGTACGCGTGAGCCCGCCCGGCGCCGAACTCCCCGGCAGGTGCGCCGGCGGGCAGCGGGGCCGGCGGTCGCGCGGCGAGGAAGGTCAGCACGACCAGCACGCACAGCACCGGAACGGCCACGGGCTTCGACCTGATCCTGGACAGGGCAGACACATCACGAAAACCAGGGCGGTTCGGCTGTCCGCGCGTCCTCCCTTCGGCCGATCCCGGCGGTCGGATCGGGTAATCCATGCCCGAATCCGGCGTCACCGCCGGGCGCGTACGCTTGGGGACCGTGGCCGGACCCGACTTCGAAGCAGACATCAAGGCACTCGACTCGACGCTGCGCAGCATCGAGTCTGTGCTCGACCTCGACCAGCTGCGCCGGGAGATCGCCGAGCTGAGCGAGCAGGCGTCCGCGCCCAACCTGTGGGACGACCAGGCCAACGCGCAGCGGGTGACCACCCGGCTCGCGGCCCGCCAGGCAGACCTGGACCGGGTGACCAGCCAGCGGCAGCGGCTGGACGACTTGGCCGTGCTGGTCGAGCTGGCCGACGCCGAGGACGACTCGGCCACCCGCGCCGAGGCCGACAAGGAGCTCACCGACCTTCGCCGGGCCATCGACGCGCTGGAGGTCCGCACCCTCCTGTCCGGCGAGTACGACTCCCGTGAGGCGCTGGTGACCATCCGGTCCGGCGCGGGCGGGGTGGACGCCGCCGACTTCGCCGAGATGCTGATGCGGATGTACATCCGCTGGGCCGAGCGGCACAAGTACCCCAGCGAGGTCTACGACACGTCCTACGCCGAGGAGGCCGGCATCAAGTCGGCCACCTTCGCGGTGAAGGCTCCCTACGCCTACGGCACGCTCTCGGTCGAGCAGGGCACCCACCGGCTGGTCCGGATCTCGCCGTTCGACAACCAGGGCCGCAGGCAGACCTCGTTCGCCGGCGTCGAGGTCGTGCCGGTCCTCGAGCAGACCGACGAGGTGGACATCCCCGAGGAGGAGATCCGGATCGACGTCTACCGCTCGTCGGGTCCGGGCGGCCAGAGCGTCAACACCACCGACTCCGCGGTCCGCATCACCCACCTCCCGACCGGGCTCGTCGTCTCCTGCCAGAACGAGAAGAGCCAGATCCAGAACCGCGCCACCGCGATGACGATCCTCAAGGCGAAGCTGCTCGCCCTGCGCAAGGCGGAGGAGCGGGCCAAGATCGACGAGATGCGGGGCAACGTCACCAGCTCCTGGGGCGACCAGATGCGCAACTACGTCCTGCATCCGTACCAAATGGTGAAGGACCTGCGCACCGAGCAGGAGACCGGTAACCCGCAGGCGGTCTTCGACGGCGAGCTCGACGACTTCATCGAGGCCGGCATCCGCTGGCGCCGCACCAGCGGCGCGGCCGCCGCCACCGCCTGACCCGGGCCGTTCCGCGAGACCCCCGGGAGACCCCGGGAGTCACCGTCCCCGAATGGGCGCGGAGGGTGACATTTGCGGCTTGCTGGGGAGTCTGGCGATTGGGCAGGATTCGGGTCGTACACTCGACGACTGGTCGACCCAGGTCGGCCGCCCGACCAGGACCCGACCGACGCCAGTCCGAAAGCCCGACGAAACCCGACCCAGGTCAGGAAGCATGCCGTGATCCGCTTCGAGAACGTCAGCAAGGTCTACGACGGACAGACCCGGCCCGCGCTCGCCGACCTGTCCCTGGAGGTCGACAAGGGCGAGTTCGTGTTCCTGGTGGGACAGTCGGGCTCGGGCAAGTCGACGTTCCTCCGGCTCGCCCTGCGCGAGCTGCGGCCCTCCCGCGGCCGGGTGTTCGTGGCCGGCAAGGAGCTCAACCGGCTGTCGTCGTGGAAGGTCCCGCGGCTACGCCGCCAGATCGGCACGGTCTTCCAGGACTTCCGGCTGCTGCCCAACAAGACGATCTTCGACAACGTCGCGTTCGCGCTGCAGGTCATCGGCGGCTCGCGCTCCCAGATCGTCAAGGAGGTCCCGGTCGTCCTGGAGCTGGTCGGGCTGGACGGCAAGGAGAACCGCATGCCGGACGAGCTGTCCGGCGGTGAGCAGCAGCGGGTCGCGATCGCCCGGGCGTTCGTCAACCGGCCGAAGATCCTGATCGCCGACGAGCCGACCGGAAACCTCGACCCCTCGACGTCGGTCGGCATCATGAAGCTGCTGGACCGGATCAACCGCACCGGCACCACGGTCCTCATGGCCACCCACGACGCGTCGATCGTGGACCAGATGCGCAAGCGCGTCATCGAACTCGACGGCGGCAAGCTGGTCCGCGACCAGACCCGCGGCGTCTACGGCTACCAGACCTAGCCTCCGCCCGCCCCGACGTCATGACCCCGACACGCTAGGACACCATGCAGATCAGGTACGCCTTCTCCGAACTCGGCACGGGCCTTCGCCGCAACGTCACCATGACCGTGGCCGTCGTCGTCACCGTCTGGATCTCGCTCGTCCTCTTCGGGATGGGGATGCTCATCCGGTCCGAGGTCGGCATGGTCAAGGGCTTCTGGTACGACAAGGTGGAGATCGCGGTCTTCCTCTGCAACGGCGTGTCGTCCTCGCCGCAGTGTGCCGACGGCGCGGTCAGCGCCGGCCAGCGGTCGGAGATCAACAAGGCGCTCAGCTCCAGCCCCGAGGTCCGCAGGGTCTACCACGAGTCCCAGCAGCAGGCCTTCAAGCGCTACCAGGAGATCTACAAGGACTCCGCCACCTCCAAGGTGGTGCAGGTGAAGGACCTGCCGGAGTCGTTCCGGGTGAGCCTGAAGAACCCCCAGGAGTACCAGGGCGTGGTCTCGTCCGTGCAGGGCCTGCCCGGGGTTTTCAGCGTCCAGGACTCCCGCAAGCTGCTCGAACCCCTGTTCAAGGGGCTGAACGGCCTGCAGTGGATCTCGATCGGCCTCGCCGGCGGGTTGCTGGTGGCCGCGGTCCTGCAGATCGGCAACACCATCCGGCTCACGGTCTTCAGCCGACGACGTGAGATAGGCATCATGCGCCTCGTCGGCGCGTCGAACCTCTACATCCAGTTGCCGTTCATCGTGGAGAGCGTCGTCGCGGCGCTGGTGGGCGCCGCGCTGGCCTGCGGAACGCTCGCGCTGACGCCCATGCTCACTGCCCGGTTACGTACCGACATCCGTGCAATTCCCTGGATCGGGTGGGAGGAGACTCTTGCCACGATGCCGGTGTTGGTGGTGCTGGGTGCACTTTTGGCCATCGTCGCCTCGTTCGTGACACTGCGGAAATACCTCACGGTGTGATGGGTATCTCCTACTCTCGGTAGAACCTCCGAGAGAGAGGGGACCCTCCGTGTCCCGTCCGACCCCTTCGGTGCGCCTGCGCGCGGCATTCGTCGCGTTTGCGGTGGCGTGCCTGGCGGCGCTCCTCGCGTCCTCCGCGACCCTGAGTCCCGGCCTGCAGCGGGCGCAGGCCGGCCCCGACGACGACAGACGCCGGGTCGACCGCCAGCTGGAGGACGCCAAGGGCGACCTGGACGAGTCCTCGGCCGGGTTGCGCTCGGCGACGCTCGCCCTGGCGCAGGCGCAGGCCCGGTTGCGGACGGCGCAGACCCGGCTGGCCACCGTCCGGGGGCAGCTCGCCGCCGCCCAGGCGAAGGACGCCGCACTGGCCGCCGACCTGGGCCGGGCGCGTGCGGCGGTCGCCCGCAGCCGGTCGGAGCTGGCCCGGACCGAGGACGGCGTGCGCGCCCAGCGGGACGAGATCGGGTCGTTCGCGGCCGCGGCGTACCAACAACCCGGCGTGAGCGAGCTCACCGCGGTGCTCACCAGTGAGACCACCGGCGAGCTGCTCGACCGGGCGCAGCTGGTCAGCAGCGTGGCCGACTCCCAGCAGGGCGCCCTGAACCGGCTGAACGCCGCCCGGGCACAGCTGGCCGGCAAGCGCAACGTGCTGGCCGCCGCCGAGCGCGTGGTCGCCCGGAAACGGGACTCGGCCGCGGCCAACCTCGCGCGTGTACGTGAGCTGGAGCAGCAGGCCGCCTCGACGGCCGCGTCGATCGGGAGCCTGGTCGCCGAGCGCAGGTCCGCCCAGACCGCGGCCGAGCGCGCCAAATCCGACGACCTGCGGCGCTACCAGCAGCTGGTCGCCGAGCGAAGCCGCATCCAGGCGATGCTGGAGGAGCTGGCCCGCCAGGAGGCCAGGCAGGAACGCCAGCGCCAGGAGCGTCAGCGTCAGGAACGCCAGCGCCAGGAACGTCAGCGCAAGCGTCACGACGGCGGCGGGTCCGGCGGGGGCAACAGTGGCGGCGGTGGCGGCAACGGCGGTGGCGGCAACAGCGGTGGCGGCAACAGCGGTGGCGGCAACAGCGGTGGCGGGTCCGGCGAGGGGTCCGGCGGCGGCGGCAGCAGCACGCTGTCCCGGCCGGTGCAGGCCTCGATCACCTCGCCGTACGGCATGCGGTTCCACCCGATCCTGCACCGGTGGAAGCTGCACGACGGCACCGACTTCGGCGCGGCGTGCGGGACCCCGATCCACGCGGCGGCGAGCGGCCGGGTGATCGCCCGCTACTACAACGGCGCCTACGGCAACCGCGTGCTGGTCTCGCACGGGCGGATGCGGGGAGCGTCCATCGTCACCGCGTACAACCACATGTCGCGGTACGCCGTGAGCAACGGTGAGCGGGTCAGCCGCGGCGAGGTCGTCGGCTACGTCGGCACCACGGGCTACTCCACCGGCTGCCACCTGCACTTCATGGTCTATCGGAACGGATCCACGACGAATCCCATGAACTGGCTGTAACCGGACCCCGCTCCGCGCCCGGCGGGTCCCCAGCGGAAACGCGGTTGCGCCGGTCCGGGAAGATAGAGGGATGGCAAAGGAGCGCGGGCGCCGGGTGATCGCGCAGAATCGCAAGGCCCGGCACGACTACCACATCGACGACACGTTCGAGGCGGGTCTCGTCCTCACCGGCACGGAGGTGAAGGCCCTCCGCGCCGGCCGCGCTTCGCTGGTGGACGGGTACGCCGTCGTGATGAACGACGAGGTGTGGCTGCAGGGGGTGCACATCCCGGAGTACTCCCAGGGCACCTGGACCAACCACGCCCCCCGGCGCACCCGCAAGCTGCTCCTGCACCGCAAGGAGATCGCCGAGATCGGCGCGGCCACCCGGGAGAGCGGCATCACGATCGTCCCGTTGGCCCTGTACTTCAAGGACGGCAAGGCGAAGATCGAGATCGGCCTGGCCCGGGGCAAGCGGGAGTACGACAAACGGCAGACGCTCGCCAAGCGGGAGGCCGACCGCGACGCCGCCCGGCAAATGGCCGAGCACAACCGCAGCCACGGCAGCGTCTGACGCGGCCCCGGCGGCCGGCCGGCCGGGGGCCGGTCCGCTGTCAGCTGGTGAGGATCAGCAGCTTCCCGGTGGTCCGGCGCCCCTCCAGGTCCTCGTGCGCCTGCGCGGCGTCCGCCAGCGAGTAGCGTCCGCCGATCCGTACGTCCAACTGCCCCGCGCCGATCCAGCCGAACAGCTCCCCGGCCCGGTCGGCGAGCTCGGCGCGGTCCCGGGTGTAGTACGCCAGGCTCGGCCTGGTCAGGAACAACCCGCCCTTGGAGTTCAGCGTCTGCGGGTCGAACGCCGGCACCGGCCCGCTGGCCGCGCCGTACAGCACCATCAGCCCGCGCACCCGCAGCGCGTCCAGGCCGCGTTCGAACGTCGCCCTGCCCACCCCGTCGTACACCACGGGGAAGCCCTCGCCGTCGGTCAGCTCCCGGGCCCGGTCGGCGAAGTCGTCGTAGGACGTGACCTCGTCCGCGCCGGCGCCGCGGGCGAGTTCGGCCTTGTCCGCCGTGGAGGTGGTGGCGAGGACGCGTCCGCCCCGCAACTTGACGATCTGGGTGAGCAGCAGCCCGACCCCGCCCGCGGCGGCGTGCACGAGCGCCCAGTCGCCCTTGCCGACCGGGTAGGTCGAGGTGGCGAGGTAGTGCGCCGTCATCCCCTGCAGCATCGTCGCCGCGGCCACCTCGTCGGAGACGGAGTCCGGGACCGGGACGACCTCGGCCACCGGGACGCACACCTGCTCGGCGTAGGAGCCGGGCGCCTCCTTCCAGGCCACCCGGTCGCCCACCGCGAGCTCGCTCACGTCGGGACCGAGCCGGGCGATCGTTCCGGCGCCCTCGCTGCCGGCGACGAACGGAGTGGACATCGGGTACGCGCCGGAGCGTCGGTAGGTGTCGATGAAGTTGACGCCGGCCGCGGCCACGTCGACCAGCACCTCACCCGGCCCGGGCTCGGGGGTCGGTAGGTCCGCAACCTCGAGAACGTCCGGTCCGCCGGTTCGGGTCACCTGCACTGCTCGCACCCGGGACACCTCTTCCTGGTCGTCTTCTGGGTCGTCTTCTGGTCGTCGCGTGAGCTCGTCCCCCGGCCGTTCAGGCCCGACTTCCAACCTATGGGCACCTCGGGATTCCGCAAACCACAGACGTGATGAGTACGCCGACGCGGCCGGTTTGGGCCCACGTACTCACGCGGCCTTCCGTGGCCCGGGTGCAGGGTGGTTCCACGAGGCTTCCGACGAAAAGGGCTTCCGACGAAGACGGAGGACGCCGATGCGGGATGTGGTGCTGACGGCGGTGGTGTGCGGCGGCGCGGTCCTCTGCGTGCCGTACCTCCGGACGGTGCTGGCGGAGGCCGTCCACACCGGCCGGTGGTCGCCCGGAATCGACCAGGAGTGGCTGCTGGCCGTCGTGGTGCCGGTCTCCTGTGGCACCGCCGCCGCTCTCGTGCTGTGGGCGATGCGGACGGACCGCCCGGTGCTCGCCCCGCTCGTGGCCGGCACTGCCGTGCTGGTCGTGCACGTCGCCCTGGCACGCACGCTCTTCCTCCTCGCCGGCGCGCTCGGCCTGACGCCGGGCTGCGCGCTGGCCACCTTCGCCGCCCTCGTCGGCGGCTGGGCCGGCTGGGCGGGTGCCTCGGGCCGCCCGTGGCCGCCCCGCGTCGCCGGTCTGATGGTGCTGGCCGGGCTGGGTGTGGTGGCGGTGGTCGAGCACGTGTTCGCCGACCGACTGGACGTGGCGGTGAAGCGGCAGGAGATCCGCGCCACCGGGCTGCGCCCGCTGCTGATCGACGACCCGGCCTGGCGCCTGGACTACGTCTACGTGGCGCCCGACGGGCGTTCGATCAGCGTGGGGTACGACAACGCGGCCGCCGACAACTCCCTCTCGGTCGAGCTGACGCCGCTGGACCACGCCCCCGTGCGCGATCTCGTACCCGCCCAGTCGGAGCGGGAACTCGTCCCGGCCGGAGCGGTCCGGCCCGCGCTGCGGCGGCTCGGCGGGGTCTCCTCGCCGCGCTACCTCACCCGGGTGGGCAGCCAGTGGGTACGCCTGGAGTTCGACCACGGCGAGGTCGGTGCGGCGGAGGCGGCGCGCCTGGTGGCCGGGATGCGGGCCGTCGACCCCGGCGAGCTCGCCGACCGGGACGCCGGTGCGGCGACCTGGTGGCGGGCCGCCCGCGCCGCGGCCGGCGACGGCGAGTCCGCCGGCCGGTGGTTTCCCGGACTTCGGCGACGGGGCCGGGTCGTCGGCTGAACGGATCGGCGGTTGATGGCAGGATCGCGGCGTGACCGCCGACGCCACGACAGGCTCCGCGACGGGCTCGCCGCTGCTGCGAGCCGCGCACGGACTCGCCGCCGACCTGCTCGCCCCGAACGCCGCCGACGTGGACACCACCACGGTGCCGCGCTCGCACCTGGACGCGCTCGGCCGGGCGGGCCTGCTCGGCCTGGCCGCTCCGGTCGCCGACGGCGGAAGTGCTGCCCCGCCCCGGTTGCAGCGCCGGATCCAGGAGGTGCTGGCCGGTGCGGACGCGGCGACCTGGTTCGTCGGCGCCCAGCACCACGGTCCGGTCCGGCTGCTCGCCGACAGCGACGCTCCGGCCCGGGCCGACCTGCTGCCCCGGCTGGCCCGGGGCGAACTCGTGGCGGGTACGGCGTTCGCGCACCTGCGCCGCTGGCCGGACCGCCCGGTGGAGGCCGAACGCGTCGCCGGCGGCTGGCGGTTCCACGGTGTCGCGCCGTGGTACACCGGCTGGGACCTCAACGACGTCTTCTCCCTCGGCGGCGCGACCGCGGACGGGGAGGTGGTGTTCGGCATCGTGCCCGCACGGCCGGGGGACGAGCTGACCGCCTCCGAGCCGTTGCGGCTGGCGGCGATGACCGCGACGCGTACGGTCCGGCTGCGGTTCGACGGGCTGTTCGTACCCGACTCCCATGTGGTGGCGCGGCAACCGGTCGACCGCTGGCTGCACACCGACCGGCGCAACACCGTGATGCCCAACCCGGCCGCGTTCGGCCTGGTCACGACCGCCGTCCGACGGCTTCGCGAGGTCGCCGAGCAGACCGGGCTGACCCCGGCCGGCCGGGCCGCCGACCGGTTCGCCGAACGACTGGAACGGCTGCGGGAGCGCACCGACCGGCTCTTCGACGACGTACCCCCCGACGACCAACACGACGTCCGGCTGGCCACCAGGGCGGAGGTCGGCACGTTGCTGGTGGACGCGACCACGGCGCTGGTCGTCGCCGGCGGCGGCAGGTCGATGACGCTGACCGACCCGGCCCAGCGGCTGGCCCGGGAGGCGGCGTTCCTGCTGGTGCAGGCGCAGACCCGGCCCGCGCGCGAGGAGCAGCTGCGGCACTGGGCCGACGGTCCGGCCGGTGAACTGCACGCGGCACCGACTGGCGCCGGCGATGTCGGTGGATCAACCTAAGCTGACGGTCCACTCGCGAGAACGGAGAGGACATGCGGCTCCCCAGGTCCCTGCCCGGGAACGACCCGGTCACCCCGCCGATGTTCGGCGGCTGGTTGCGGCACCTGCGCCCGCGTTCCCGCGAGAACGTCCTCGACCGCACGAAGGCCCTCGCGGGCGCGTTCCAGTTGATCGGCTGGCAGAACAGCCTGCGGGCGGTTCGCTACGCCGTCCGGCGCACCTGGCTCGACCGGCAGCTGGAGCAGCCGTCGCGCACTCCGCCGCGCGTGCCGGGGCGGCTGACCGGTGCGGAGCCGGTGGCCGGGGGAGCGCGGTTCACGTTCGCGCCGACGCAGGGCATGGATGACGACCTCACCCTGGAGGTGCGGTTCCTCGCCGCCGGCGGCGTCTTCGTCGGCTGGGACGGCGCCCGGCCCACGCCGTCCTACGCCCTGGCCGACTTCGGGTCCGGGCAGGCGCCCGCGGCTTCGCAGGACACCACGCTCGCCCGCGAGGGTGACGACTGGAAGGTCGGCACCGGCGAGCTGAGCGTCACCGTCCATCCCGCGGGCGGGCTCACGTTCCGGTCCGGCGGCGACGGGCACGCCCCACCGCTGCGCCAGGATCTGCCACCCCGCTGGGACGGTTCCGCCTGGACCCACCGCAGCACGCTGGACAGCGACGCCGCGGTGCTCGGGCTCGGCGGCCGCAGCGCGCCACTCGACCGGCGTGGCGGCACCTACCGGCTGTGGAACTCCGACCCCGGCGGCACCTACACCCTGGGCGACGATCCGCTGTCCCTGTCGATCCCGGTCCACCTCGTCGTCGCCGACGCGGGCACGCACCTCGCGTTCCACGACACCAGCTTCGACGGCACCGTCGAGGTGGGCGAGCAGGTCGTCACCCGCCTGTCCGACGGCCCGCTGCGCTACTACGTCTTCCCGGGTCCGCCGGCGCGGGCGCTGGACGCCTACACCGCGCTCACCGGGCGGCCGGCGTTGCCGCCGCGCTGGGCACTGGGTTACCACCAGAGCCGCTGGGGGTACGGCAGCGAGTCCGCGGTACGCCGGATCGTCGGGCAGTTCGCCGAACGCGACCTGCCGCTGTCGGTGATCTGGCTGGACATCGACCACCTCGTCGACAACCGGCCGTTCAACGTCGACCCGCAGCGTTATCCCGACCTCAGCACCCTCACCGCGGACCTGGCCGAGCGCGGCATCCACTTGGTGGCCATCGCCGATCCCGGTGTCGCCACGGACCGGCGCGACCCCGTGTTCGCCGGCGGTCTCGCGGCCGACGTGTTCTGCCGGGACGAGCGCGGCGGGCTCGCGACCGGAGTGGTGTGGCCGGGCACCACGGTCTTTCCCGACTTCACCGCCTCCCGGACCCGCGAGTGGTGGAGCCGGCTCTACCAGACCTACGTCAGCGCCGGCGTCGCCGGTTTCTGGCACGACATGAACGAGCCGTCGTCGTTCGCGGCGTGGGGCGACGGGACGCTTCCGCTGTCCACCCGGCACGACCTCGACGGGCGTGGCGGCGACCACCGCGAGGCGCACAACGTCTACGCCCTGCTGCTCAACCACGCGGGGTTCGACGGCGTGCGGCGGCTGCGGCCGGACCGGCGGCCCTACCTCCTGTCGCGGTCGGGTTTCGCGGGCCTGCAGCGCTACGCCGGCACCTGGTCCGGCGACATCGGCACGGCCTGGGAGGGCCTGCGGATCAGTCTCAGCTTCACTCTCGGGCTGGGCTGTTCGGGGATGCCGTACTCCGGTCCCGACATCGGCGGCTTCGACGCGCACCCGTCGGCGGAGCTGTACGTCCGCTGGTTCCAGCTCGCCTCGTATCTCCCGTTCTTCCGGGTGCACTGCGCCGCGTCGCTGCCGCACCGGGAGCCGTGGGCGTTCGGGCCGGAGGTGCTCGGGCAGGTGCGGCCCGCGCTGACCGAGCGATACGCCCTGCTGCCGTACTGGTACACCCTCGCGTTCGTCGCGCACCGCACCGGCACGCCCTATGCCCGGCCGATGTTCTGGGCCGACCCGGCCGACGCCGCGCTGCGCTGGGAGGACGACCAGTTCCTGCTGGGTGACGCGCTGCTGGTGGCGCCGGTGCTGGCCGAGGGCGTCCGCGAGCGGACCGTACGCCTGCCCGCCGGGCGGTGGTACGACCGGCGCACCGGGATCGCCCACGACGGACCCGGGCACGTGACCGTGCCGGCGCCGCTGGACTCCACGCCGGTGCTCGTCCGGGCGGGCGCGGTGCTTCCGGTGGAGCGCGCGGGTTCGATCGTGCTGGAGGTCTACCCGCCCGGCCCCGACGACGAAGCAGGCCAGGACGACGACGGCGCGGCCGGCGCCGATGACGACCTAGCCCCGGGCGGGATGCTGGTCACCGATGCCGGTGACGGGTTCGCCGAGCCGGTGGAGGAACGCTTCACCCTCGGCCGCGACGACGACGGCCGGCTCGAGGTGCGCTACTCCGGACCGGCCGGCTCCCTGCCGTACGACGTGGACTGGCGGGTGGCCCCCGGCCGGCCGTGACCTTAGGAGAGCTGGCGGAGGCGGATGGTCTCCGGCATCTCCCGCAGCACCTGAGCCACCTTGTCCGCGGCCGGCGCGCCGATGTCGGTGATGACGTAGCCGACCTCGCCGCGGGTGCCGAGGAACTGTCCCTCGATGTTCACACCGTGCTCGGCGAGGACGCCGTTGATGGTGGCGAGAACGCCCGGCGTGTTCACGTGGACGTGCGCGAGCCGGTGGGCGCCGACTCGCTCGGGCAGGGCGAGCTCCGGGAGGTTCACGCTCAGGGACGTGTTGCCGTCGTCGGCGTAGTGGCGCAGCTTGGACGCCACGAATCGGCCGATGTCCTGCTGCGCCTCCTCGGTGGACCCGCCGACGTGGGGGGTGAGGATGACGTTGGACAGTCCGCGCAGCTCCGACTCGAACGCCTCACCGCGGCGCTTCGGCTCACGCGGGAACACGTCCACGGCCGCGCCGGCGAGATGGCCGGACTCGATGTGCCGGCGCAGCGCGCCGTGGTCGACGAGGAAGCCGCGGGAGAGGTTGAGGAAGATCGCGCCGGGACGCATCCGGGCGAACTCCGCCTCGCCGAACATCCCGCTGTTGCCGGGCCGCCCGTCGACGTGCAGCGTCACGATGTCGACCGACTCCAGTAGCTCCTCGATCGAGGAGCAGCGGACCGCGTTGCCGAGGGCCAGCTTGTCGTTGATGTCGTAGAAGTACACCGACATGCCGAGTGTCTCGGCCAGCACCGACAGCTGGCTGCCGATGTTGCCGTACCCCACGATGCCGAGCCGGCGGCCGCGCACCTCGTGGCTGCCGGCGGCCGACTTGTCCCAGATCCCCGCGTGCATGTCCCGGCTCTTGTCGGTGAGCCGCCGGGTGAGCGCGATGATCTCGGCGATGGCGAGCTCGACGACGCTGCGGGTGTTGGAGAACGGCGCGTTGAACACCGCCACCCCGCGCCGGGTCGCCGCCGGGAGGTCGATCTGGTTGGTTCCGATGCAGAACGCGCCCACCGCGAGGAGGTTGCCGGCGTGGTCGAGCACCTTGTCGGTGAGCTGGGTGGTCGATCGGATGCCGAGCAGGTGTACGTCACCGACACGTGCGGCCAGCTCGTCCTCGCCGAGTGCGCCGTCGTGGGTCTCCACGTGGAAGCCGGCCGAGGAGAGCAGCTCGGTGGCATCGGGGTGGATGTTCTCCAGCAGCAGGACGTTGATCTTGTCGTCTCCGGTCGGGGCCATGGCAAAGATGGTGCCCCCTTCGCCTCGAGCGGGCACACCCGGGTCCAGGGTGCGGTATGCCCGGGGGCGGTGCTGGTACGGATCCGGGACCAAGGCCCTCATATCGGGTGGTGGCCCCGGGCGCTCCTGACTGGTCCTAGCGGCTCGTGACCGGCGATCGCTCCCCCCGGTCCTGGTCCCGGTCCTGGCCCCGGTCGGAGGCCTCGTCCTGCTCCCTGGCCCGGTCGGTGACCTGCTCCCTGGTCTGGTCGCCGGCCGGCCGGTTCGGAATCCGGATGGACGCGGCCGCCGCCAGGAAGCACAGCAGGCCGGCGCCGGTGAACGCGACGGTGTAGCTGCCCAGGTCGTCGCGGATCACGCCCGCGGCGGTCGCGGCGATCGCCGCGCCGATCTGGTGGCAGGCGAAGACCCAGCCGAACACGATCGGCCCGGCGGTGCCGAAGTGCGTACGGCACAGGGCGATCGTCGGCGGCACCGTCGCCACCCAGTCCAGCCCGTAGAACACGATGAAGATCAGCAGGCTCGGGTGCGGCTCGGCGGCGAGCAGCGACGGGAGCAGCAGCAGGGAGCCGCCGCGCAGCGCGTAGTACAACCCGAGCAGCAGCGCCGCCGGAACCCGGTCGGTGAGCCAGCCGGAGGCGACCGTCCCGATCACGTCCAGCACTCCCACCAGGGCCAGCAACGAGGCGGCCACCGGCTCGGACATGCCGTGGTCGTGGGCGGCCGGGATCAGGTGGATCTGGATCAGCCCGTTGGTCGACATGCCGCAGATCGCGAAGCCCACCGCGAGCAGCCAGAACACCCGGGTGCGGGCGGCGGCGGACAGCGTGGCCGGGGCGCGGCCGGCAGCGGGGTGCGCGGTGGGTTCGGAGGCAGCAGAAGGGGCGGAGGGGTCCTCACCGGTCGCGCCGTACGGTGCGAGGCCGACGTCGCTCGGCCGGTCCCGCAGGAACACCACGACCAGCGGGACGACCGCCAGGGCGGCGATCGTCACCGTCCAGGACGCGCTGCGCCAGCCGGAGCCGACGGCGAGAGTGGCGAGTACGGGCAGGAACACCAGCCGGCCGGTCGCGCCACCGGAGGTGAGTACGCCGGTCACCAGGCCTCGGTGCCGTACGAACCACCGCCCGGTGATCGTGGCCACGAAGCCAAGCGCCATCGCGCCGGTGCCCAGGCCGACGAGTACGCCCCACAGCAGGACCAGCTGCCAGCTGGCGGTCATGACGGTCGTCAGGCCGCTGCCCACCACGATCAGCGTGAGCGCGCCGACCAGGACGCGGCGGATCCCGAACCGCTCCATCAGCGCCGCAGCGAACGGCGCGGTCAGGCCGTAGAGGAGGAGGTTGACCGAGATCGCGAGCGAGATCGTGCTGCGCGACCAGCCGAACTCCTCCTGCAGGGGAGTGACCAGGACGCCCGGGGTGGCACCGAATCCGGCGGCGGCGACCAGGGTGAGCAGCGAGACGCCGGCGACGAGCCAGGCACGGTGGAGGCGGGGCGGCCGGGTGGACATCGGCGCGGTGGACGTGTGCACGGGGACCAGTCTTCGGATCCCAGCGGGCCAGAACGAGTGGCCTGGAGGCCAACATGTGCAAGGATCGGGCCATGCCGTTTCCCGCCGATGATCCGCGGCACCGGCTCGCGGTGCTGGCCCTGCCCGCCATCGTGCCGTTCGACCTGGGCACGGCGACCGAGGTCTTCCGTTCCGCCCGCGACGGCGACAACCGGCGGCACTACGTCGTCCGGGTCGGTACGCCCGACGGCGCGGCGG
This sequence comes from Actinopolymorpha cephalotaxi, assembly GCF_013408535.1. Classification (NCBI taxonomy): domain Bacteria; kingdom Bacillati; phylum Actinomycetota; class Actinomycetes; order Propionibacteriales; family Actinopolymorphaceae; genus Actinopolymorpha; species Actinopolymorpha cephalotaxi. Next base: position 3,726,631 of record NZ_JACBZA010000001.1, on the reverse strand, counting down.
TCCGGACGGCCGCCGGCTTCGACGTGGCACCCGATCACGGCCCGGAGCTGCTGGCCGAGGCGGACACCGTGGTGGTGCCCGGCGTGCACGGCGGGCCGGCGACGACCGGCGGCACGCTGGACCCGCTGGTCGCCGAGGCGCTGCGGGACGTGGTGGCGACCGGGCGGCGGCTGGTGTCGATCTGCACCGGTGCGTTCGTCCTGGCCGCGGCCGGCGTCCTGGACGGCCGCCCCGCGACGACCCACTGGGCGCACGCCGAGCGGTTCCGGCAGCTGTACCCCAAGGTCCGGCTCGACCCGGACGTGCTGTTCGTCGACGACGGCCAGGTGCTCACCTCGGCCGGGGTGGGTGCCGGTCTCGATCTGTGCCTGCACATCATCCGCCGCGACCATGGCGCCGAGGTGGCCAACAGCACGGCCCGCCGCTGTGTGGTGCCGCCCTGGCGCGACGGCGGCCAGTCGCAGTACATCGAACGCCCGGTTCCCTCACCGGCCGGCACCACCACCGAACCCACCCGCCGGTGGATGCTGGACCACCTGGCCGACCCGCTCGACCTGCGGGCGCTGGCCGGGCACGGGCGGATGAGCGTACGGACGTTCACCCGTCGGTTCCGGGAGGAGACGGGCCTGAGCCCGGGCACCTGGCTGGGCCGGCAGCGCATCGAGCACGCCCGGCACCTGCTGGAGTCCACCGATCTGCCGGTCGACGGGGTGGCCCGGGCCGCGGGGTTCGCGACCACCGCGTCGCTGCGCCAGCACCTGCACGCGGTCGTCGGCGTCTCGCCGCTGGCGTACCGGCGGACGTTCCGCGGCGCGTCCGAGCACTGAGCCACCGAGCCTTCGCCCTCGCCGCATCCCACGCCCCGCACCGAGCGCGGGCCGCTGTCAACCGGCGCTTGTCACCGTACGCGACCGCAGCGAACTCGCCCGTACGTGCAGCTCGGTGGGCAGCACGGTCACCGACGGCGGCCGGGACGGATCCTCCACCCGGCGGAGCAACAGGTCGGCGGCGGTGCGCCCGATCTCGTACGTGGGCTGGGTGATCGTGGACAGCGGCGGCCGGATCAGCGTCGCGCACGGCACGTCGTCGAACCCGAAGATTCCCACGTCGGCGGGCACCCGCAGGCCACGGTCCACCAGGCACGCCAGCGCCCCGACGGTGAGCAGGTTGTTGGTGGCGAACACCGCGTCCGGGCGCGGCGTGTGGTCGAGGAGCTCGCCCATGGCGGCGTACCCGCCCTGCTCGCGGAAGTCGGTGTGGCGTACCAGCCGTGGATCCGGCTTCCGGCCGGCCGCCCGCAGCGCGCGGCGGTAACCCGCCAGGCGTTCCTCGGCGGTGCTGACGCCACGTGGTCCGGTGATGCAGGCCACCCGGGTGAAGCCCTCCTCGAGCAGGTGGGCGGTGGCGAGTTCGGCGGCGCTGGTGTTGTCCACCGTCACCGTGTCCACCTCGACCTCCTCCGCCCGCCGGTCGATCGCCACGATCGGGACACCGGCCGACACCAGCCGGGTCAGGTGACCGGGCTGGTTGGTCGGCGAGACAATCACTCCGGCCATCTGCTCGGCCAGGATCGCGGCGATGTAGTCGGCCTCCTTGGCCGGGCTCTCGTCGCTGTTGCAGAGCACCACGGAGTACCTCGCCTGCTGGGCGACGTCCTCGACCCCGCGTACCAGCGCGGTGAAGAACGGGTTGTTGATGTCGGAGACGAGCACCGCCCACAGGTGGGTCTGGCTGCGGCGCAGGCTGCGGGCGAGCGCGTTGGGCCGGTAGTCGAGCTCGGTCGCGGCGGAACGCACCCGGTCGGCCAGTTGTGCGTCGACGGTCTGCTTGCCGTTGAGCACCCGGGAGACGGTGGACGCGGAGACGCCCGCGTGGCGAGCGACGTCGTAGATCGTGGCCATGGTGGTGGTTCAGCGTAGGACACAGCAGAGCGCTCCCGTCCGTCCCGGTCGGAGAGAGCGCCCCGCGTCTGCGTGCCCGCCCGCGTCAGATCATCCGGCGGGCGAGGTTCTCCTTCTGCGAGGGGCCGTCGGCGGAGCCGGCGATCCACGGGCCGTCGGGGTAGAGGTGGAGTACGCCGTCCTCCACCCAGGTGTAGCGGCCGGCCAGGATCTGCCTGGCCAGGGCGTCGTCGCTGTCGTCGGAGTTGATCCACAGCCGGCGGAACAGCTCCCGGATCCGCGTCCGCGCCTGGACGCAGAACGCCTCTGCCAGTTCGTAGGCCGCCTCGCCCCGCTCGGGGTCCTCCTGCCGCAGCCGCTCCGCGCGTACGCAGGCCGCGGTCATGGCGAACAGCTCCGCACCGATGTCGACCACCCGGGCGAGGAATCCCTGCCGCTGTTCGAGTTTGGCCTGCCAGCGCGCCATGCCGTAGAAGGTGTTGCGGGCCAGCTTGCGCGAGGCACGCTCCACGAACCGCAGGTGTGGCGCCAGGTCGCCGAACTCCGCGTACGACGACGGCCGGTGTCCCTTGCCGGTGACCAGCCGCGGCAGCCAGCGGCCGTAGAAGCCGCTCGCCCTGGCCGCTGCCCGCGCCTTCGCGCCGGTGTCGGCCTGCACGTCGGCCAGCGCACCGGCGGCCTGCAGGTGGGTGTCGACCGCCTCGCGGGCGATCATCAGGTGCATGATCTCGGTCGAGCCCTCGAAGATGCGGTTGATCCGCATGTCCCGCATCATCTGCTCCACCGGCGCGGCCCGCTCACCGCGCGCTGCGAGTGACTCCGCGCTCTCGTAGCCGCGGCCGCCCCGGATCTGGACGAGCTCGTCGATCATCTGCCAGGACTTCTCGCTGGCGTACAGCTTGGCCAGCGCCGCCTCCAGCCGGATGTCGAGCGTCCCCTCGTCGGCCATGCCGGCGGACAGTTCGAGGATGCTCTCCAGCGCGAACGACGTGGCCGCGATGAAGGAGATCTTGTGCGCGATGGCCGCGTGCCGGCCGATCGGGCGACCCCACTGTTCGCGTTCGGCGGACCACTCGCGGGCGATCTTCAGCGCCCACTTGCCCGCGCCCGCGCACATAGCGGGGATCGACAGCCGGCCGGCGTTCAGCGTCGTCAGCGCGATCTTCAGGCCCATGCCCTCCTCGGCGAGCCGGTTGGCCGCCGGGACCCGGACCTGGTGGAAGCGGGTGACGCCGTTCTCGATGCCCCGCAGGCCCATGAAGGCGTTGCGGTTCTCGACCGTGATGCCGGGGCTGTTCGCCTCGACCACGAACGCGGTGATGCCGCCGCGGTGGCCTTCCGAGCGCGGCACCCGCGCCATCACCACCACGAGTTCGGCGACGACACCGTTCGTCGTCCACAGCTTCACGCCGTCCAGGACGTACTCCGAGCCGTCCGCGCTCGGCACGGCCGCCATCGCCAGCCGGGCCGGGTCGGAGCCGACGTCGGGTTCGGTGAGCAGGAACGCGCTGATCGCACCGCGGGCACAGCGGGGGAGGTACTCCCGCTTCTGCTCCTCGGTGCCGAACATCTTCACCGGTTCGGGCACGCCGATCGACTGGTGCGCCGACAGCAGCGCGCCGATGCTCGGGTGGACCGAGCTGGCCAGCATCAGGCCGGCGCCGTAGTCGGCCATCGACAGGCCGAGGCCGCCGTACTCCTGCGGGATCTTCATCCCGAACGCGCCCAGGGCGGCGAAGCCCTTGGCGTACTCGTCGGGGATGCGGGACTCGCGTTCGATGACCTGGCCGTCCAGCGTCTCGCAGTAGGCACGCAGGCGGGCCAGGAACTCCCGGCCGCGGAGGATCTTGTCGGCGGGAGGACGTGGGGCGGGATGGATCAGGTCGAGGCGGAGCTGCCCGAGGTAGAGGTCCTTGGCGAAGCTCGGCTTGACCCAGGAAGCCTCGCGGGCCGCCTCGGCGACAGCGCGAGCTTCCACTTCGGTGACGCGGCCGGTCTGGCTCATGGCTCACCCTTTCGCCGGTACTACCGGCCAGTGTTACTCGCCAGTAAGAGGCGTGCCAGGGGAACCGGAAAAGGGACCGACAGCTTGGGTGAGTGGTCCGAAAGGTGACGTTGACAGCGGTTGGCCCCGGTCGCGTACGGTCCACAAAGCCTGTGTACACAGGGAAAACCACCCGAAGTGACCGAGCGGCGAGTGCGGTGCGGAGCCGCCGGCCGGCTGTCAGGCGCCGGTTGACGTCCACTCCCGGCTCGGTGGCCGGGGCGGTAGGGGACGCCGGTCCATCCGGGGCACGACGCGGTGCACGGTCGCCAGGGTCAGCGCCATCACCAGGCAGGCGGTGCCGCTGATGGCGGCCGCACTTCCGGCGTACGCCACGAAAAGCCGCCGCCGGGTCAGCCCGTCGATGTTCGCGTGCAGCCCGGGGTCGGCGACTGCCACGGCGAAGATGCCGCCGGCCACCAGGGCCACGCCGGCCACCGCGAGCAGGGAGACGGCGTACGGATGCGCCTCACGGGTGGTGGCCCGGGCGAACCTGGACTGGGCGAGTACCAGGCAGAACCCGCCACCTGCCGCCCAGCCGCCGACGATCAACAGGGCCGCCACGGCGTCGCTGGGCCGGTGCCACCCGGCGGACAGCGTGGCCACCGCCGTCAGCGCGGAGTAGCCGGCGCCGAGCACGGCGGCCGTGCCGCGCAGGGCGGGCGGCAGCACCAGGACGAACGCGACAGCCACCGACGCGGCGACCGTGGTGTGCCCGCTCGGCAGGCTGTTCAGCCCGGCCGCCGTCTCGCCCTTGACGCCGAGGTCGGGGCGATGGATCACCACGTGCTTGAGCACCTGGGTGGTGAGGTTGGCGCCGGCGACCACGAGGGTGGCCACCAGCGCGAGCAGTACCCGGCGTCTGGCCAGCGCGATGAACCCGATCAGCAGGGTCGCGGCCGCGAGGGACGCCACCGAGACCACGTCCAGCACGCGGGTTACCAGCGTGTGCACGTGGGTCTGGCCGACGACGTTGCCCGCGAGCGCCACCGAGTCCAGCAACTGGCCGTGGTGGGTGCGGACGAAGATCCACCACACGGCCGCCAGGGCGACGACGAACGCGACGGTCAGGGAGAACAGCCAGGACGCGGTGACTCCACGGGAGCGGCTCGGCATGCGATCACGGTAACCGCTCACCCTGGGTGCCCGGTCGCTTCCCGGTGGCCTCATCCCCGACGGGCGGACGGCGCTCGTTCAACGCCGCGTCGACCCGGGCATGTCTCACATAACGGGCGGCCGGCGCTCCCTGTGGAATGCGGATGACCTACGCGGGCGTTGGGCAGTACAGTGGTGCGGGTCGGTCGGGTACGCCCGATCCGGCGCAGCGGTACAACCTTGACAACTCAACATGGGGGTGAACGGTTTCGACTTCGTGCGATCGCTTCAGGGGAAGCGGGCCGAGGACCCAGGGTTGTCTCGTTAACGATCCCTGGAAACCAATAAGTGCCGATTCCAAGCGCACTAACTTCGCTCTCGCCGCCTGAGGCGAGCTGACGAAGGGTCAACCCGGGAGTGCCTTCGGCCCGGGATCTGATCTCATCAAGAGGGCTCACCTGTACGGACCGGCCACTGGGCCGTACGGGAAAATGAACGGTGGCTGGGCCCGTCGGCGACTTGCCTGTGAGAGCGCCGGGGCCGAGTAGAACGTCTAACAGGATGCGCCCGGAGAAGCCCTGAAACATCGACGAAGGACGCGGGTTCGATTCCCGCCACCTCCACCAACAGCAAAGCCCCTGGCCAGAGCCCTCTGGCCAGGGGCTTTCGCATGCCCGCGAGTGAATGGCGAGCCGAGGCTCGGCTACTGGCCCGGACGTCGCTTCCGGGTCATTGCCATGTGCGTCTCGTCGGCTGTGGGCGCGCGGGTCGGTAGCGGCAGGAACGACGAACGGTCGGTCCGGATGCCGTCCAGGAACAGGGCGAGATAGCGGGTGTAGAGCTCAGGCTCGATCCCTCGGCTGCTCTCCATGATCGCGGACAGCCCGAGCTGGACGAAGATCAGGTCCGACTGGTCGAGATCGGGACGTACCACACCTTGGCCCTTCGCGCGCTCGACCAATTGGTGAATCAGTGGGGCGATGCGGTCGCGGGCGTCGCTGACGCGGTCAAGACCAAGGGCGGCGTCGTTCATGATCTGGTTGAGCCCGCGGTCGCCGAACTGCATGTGCAGCGAGCGCTCCAGGAACGTGACCAGGCCGGCCCAGGCGTCCGGGTTCTCCAGTGCCTCGTTGGCCGCCTCCGCGATGTCGCGCAGCCCGTCCTCGAAGAGGGCGTCGATGATCTCTTCCTTGTTCGCGAAGCGGCGGTAGGCGGTTCCGACGCCGACGCCGGCGTGGTGAGCGATGTCGTTGAGGGTGACGTCGAGTCCCCGCGAGGCGAAGAGTTCCCGGGCGGCGGCAAGGAGTCGCTCACGGTTGAGCGCGGCGTCCCTGCGCAGCGGGCGTTCCTTGGCCTCGGTCACGCGGTCAGCGTACCAGCTAAACGGATTGACGATATCCGCTTAGCTGGCTATCGTGAGCACAAGTGGATAGGTCATATCCGGATGTGGTTCCGGGCCCCAGGGCAGCGTCGCGCGACAGAAGGAGCAGCACGATGGAGGTGACAGCGACCATCGACGACACCGCGGCTCGGACCCGTCAGCGCAACTCCGGTTTTGCCTTGGCGGCAGCCGTGCTCGGTTTCTTCGTCGTCACCCTCGACGCGGTGGTGGTCAATGTCGCGCTTCCCTCGATTCGCACGGGTCTGGGTGGCGGCATCTCGGGTCTGCAGTGGGTGGTGGACGGCTACACCCTGATGTTCGCCACTCTGCTGCTGTCCTCCGGGTCCTTGGCGGATCGCATCGGCGCACGCCGGTCCTTCGGGCTGGGGATCGGCCTCTTCGTCCTCGCGTCGGTCGCTTGCGGAGCGGCGCCCACCCTTGGCCTGCTGATCGTGGCGCGGTTCGTGCAGGGGACGGCCGCGGCCATTCTCATGCCGGCGTCTCTGACGCTGATCAGTCAGGCGTACGACGACAAGCTGCGCCGCGGGCGCGCCGTCGGCATCTGGGCGCTGGGTGGAGCCGTCGCGTCGAGCTCGGGCCCGCTGCTCGGCGGAATCCTGACGCTGGTCGACTGGCGGCTGATCTTCTACATCAACGTTCCTGCGGGCGTACTGGCCCTCTGGCTGTTGCGCCGCACGGAGCACTCCAGACGACACGCTGTGCCGTTCGACTGGATCGGCCAGGGCGCCGCTGTCGTGGCGATGGCGGCTTTGACGTTCGGGGCCATCGAAGCGGGTGCGGCGGGGCTGACCGACCCCTTGGTCCTGGCCGCGTTCGCCGTCGCGGTCCTCGGCGTTGCCTCGTTCGTGGTGTCGCAGTCCCGGGTGAAGCACCCCATGGTCCCGCTCACCCTGTTCGGCTCACGGACCTTCCGCATCGCACTCGGCACCGGATTCGCGTTCATGGTCGGCTACTACGGTCTGCCGTTCATGGTCAGCCTCTACCTGCAGGGCCCCCGCGGACTGACGTCCTTGGGGACCGGTCTCGTCTTCGCGCCGATGATGGTGATCGGTCTGATACTGACACCGTTCTCGGCTCGGATCGTGGAACGCTTCGGCGCTCGTCTGCCGGTCTGCCTCGGGTTGCTGGCCATGACCGTCGGCCTCGGCGTCTTCGCCTTGCTGCCTGCCTCGACGCCCCTCGCAGTGCTGTCGCTCGTGATGGTGCTGGTCGGAATGGGCGGGCCGCTCACCATGCCGCCGATGACGGCGGTCCTGCTCAATCACGTGCCACCACGAACGACCGGTGTGGCCAGCGGTGTCTTCAACACCAGTCGCCAGCTCGGCGGAGCCATGGCGGTGGCGGTGTTCGGCGCACTGCTCGCGAACAGCGCGTCCTTCATGAACGGCCTGCGCGACAGCCTGCTGCTCGCCGCGGCAGTGCTGCTGGTCACCGCGATCGCCGGCAGCCGGCTGCCGCGGCACCAGACGTCACGAAGGTCAACAACCAAAGGAGATTCCCTGTGAAGTACACCCGAAGCGGCGGTAAGACGGCAGCCGGACCGCAGGCGCAGTTCACCGGCACCGTCCAGGTCGATAGCGTCCGAACCCCCGATCAGCAGACGGCGATCGGCTGCGCGCACGTGCGGTTCTCCCCGGGCGCGCGCACCGCGTGGCACCACCACCCCAAGGGCCAGACCCTCTACGTCACCGACGGAATCGGCCTGGTCGCCACCCGCGAAGGCGGCGTGCAGGAGATCCGACCCGGCGATGTCGTCTACATCGAGCCGGGCGAGGAACACTGGCACGGTGCGACCCCCGATCGGTACATGGCACACATCGCCATGCAGGAGGCCGACGAGAACGGACAGGTCGTGACCTGGCTGGAGCACGTCACGGACGAGGAGTACGGCGCCTGAGGCCGGCAATCCGGGCGCGGCATCGCGAGAGCGGCCTTGCCGCTTCAGCGACGCCCATACGTTCATCCGCCAGAATCGAGTCAAGGACCCTGCTCAGGGAGGCGCCGTGGCAATGTCGGCCGATCGGTCCGCGTTCGCTCTTGACGACGACGCCGATGAGGCCACCGCGATCGCCGCTCACCAGGAAGGCCTGCGCGTCGTGCGCGGAGGGCTTCGGCGCGTCTGGATAGACGCCATCTCCGACAGTCCGTGGCCTCAGCAGGCGCAAGACGCCCTCCGCGCCCTGCTCGACCTTGCCGAACTTCATCACACCAGTGACACAGGCATCGAGGTCAATGTCGGCGATGACGACCAGTTCGACCTGGTGGTGGCCCTGTCACCGTTCACAATCAATGCGGAGGGCTGGGCTGAGTCCGGCAAGCAGATCTACAGCGCGAGCGACACAGGAACTGGCCTGTGGATGGCGCTGACACCGAGGGAACACAGCGAACTCCGTGAGCGGCTCCTCACCCTCGGCGCCGACCCCAACGCCATAATCCCCCAGCCGCCGAGAAAGCGCCCTTGATGGACGTTCAGTCTGACCCCGGCGCGACCCCAACAACCTGCCACGCCGGGCGACGACGAGCACCTGCTCGACGAGCACCCAGAGTGCAAAGCAGTTCGCATGCCCGTACGGGAGTTCCGGTCCATACTGGTCCGCCATGGATCTGGACGAGTACCAGCGCGGCGCTCTGCGTACCGCCGCGCCGCGGGACAAGAAGAACGAGCTTCTCCACCTGGTGCTCGGACTGGTCGGTGAGTCGGGCGAGATCGCCGAGAAGTTCAAGAAGTGGGTACGCGACCTCGACAGCGACGAGTCGCGGATCGACCGTGACCACATCGCCAAGGAACTCGGCGACGTGCTGTGGTACGTCGCGGTGCTCGCCGACTACCTCGACCTGTCGCTCGACGACATCGCGACGGGCAACCTCGCCAAGCTGGCCAGCCGCCAGGACCGCGGCGTCCTGGGTGGTAGTGGCGACAACCGCTGAGCGCTGCTCGGTGTGGCCACGCCGCGGCTGATCACGCAGCGGTTGATCACACCGTGTCGGGAGCGGGTGGTGCCTGCACCTGCGGACGCGCCAGGTGCCGGCGTACGGCCGGCGACAGCAGCATCGCCAGCTGCGCGGCGGAGGTGTGCGACGGGCGTACATGACCGAGGCCGCGGCGCAGCCGGCGGCGGCGGCGAAGCTGAGCATCTGTAGCCAGCCGGCGGCGAAGTCGAGGGCGCGGTCCGGCTGGATCAGCCGGGACACGAATCCGGGGGAGGCGAGTCCTCCGACAAGGAAGAACGCGCTCGCCGCGACGACGACCAGCGGGACGAACCGCCACCAGACCAGCGCCACCATCACGGCGAGCGCGAGGTCGATGAACGGGCCGGGCCCGTCATAGCCGGGAGCTTCGTCACCGATGGCGGCCAGGACCAGGGCTGCGCAGGTGGCGATCAGGAGCAGCTGGTGCCGGCCGTGGGTACGGCCGATCGCGGTCCAGGTTGCCCAGGTGCGTGGGGATGACTGCGCCGAATCCAACGGTCGGTGATCGTCGCGCGGTGTCTGGACTGTCACGTCACAGCCTCCTTCTGCGGTGGCGAGGAAGTGGCTGCGGACGGGATCGAACCGCCGCTCCAGCGTGCCTGGCGGGTTCGTGGCCGCTCATCGGTTCGAAGTTGCGACGTCCTCTCCACAACCGCGCACCTCGTGGCCCAGGCCCGGCCCCACCCGGCCGCGCTCGGCGGGGCAGTGGTGGACGTCGGCGGCGCGCGAGCGTTGCGTCCGTACGCCTGTCCCTCATCCCGCTGATGTAGGACCGGTTCAGCTCAGGGATGACGCGCACGGGGCCGATTCGGGTGAGCATGGGTACCGATCCGGAGGAGGCGACGATGGCACCAGTGCGCGCGGAGGCTTCGGTCTCCACCCACGACGACCGCGACGACCGCGACGACCGCGACGACACAGCGGCGCAACGCGGCCTTGACGCTCTCCTCGTTCTGGGCCCGCTGGTGACGAACGTCGGCGGCGTGCTCGCGGTGGCAGCCCACAACGGCACCTCGGGAGTGCTCGGCGGACCCGGGACCCTGCTTCTGCTCGCCGGCCCTGCCCTGCTGTGGTGGCGACGGCGACAACCGACGCTCGTGCTCGCGGGATGCGTGGCCGTTACCTGGGCCTACCTGCTCGGCGGATTCCCCGACGGGCCGGTCTACGGGCCGTTGATCGTGGCGGTGATCAGCGCCACGATCAACGGCGCCAGGCTCGCGGCGTACGCCGTCGTGGTGGGCACTCTGCTCACCCGACTGGGCGTCGTCGTGCTGTCCGGCGCCGCCTCCTCGTCCCTGGTTTCCACCACCGGACTGGCGGCCTGGCTGGCCTTCCTGCTTGCGGTCGGCGAGTTGCTCCGGCACCGCCAGGAACTCGCCCGGGCCCGGCACCAGCGCCTGCTGATGACGATCGCGGCGCAGGCGGACCAGGCTCGCCGCGAAGCCGTCGAGCAGCGGCTGCGGCTGGCCGGGGAAGTTCACGACGTCCTTGGCCACCAGCTGTCGTTGATCAACATCCAGTCCAACGCCGGCCTGCATCTCCACGCGACGCAGCGCGACGGAGTCGCCGACGCGCTGCGGACCGTGCAGCAGGCGAGTCGCCAGGCTCTGGAGGACGTACAGGCGTTCCTCGACAGCCTGCATGACCCGGACGAGCGCCTCACCCACGCCCCTGCGCCCTCACTCGGCGAGCCCGAGAGCCTGGTTTCCGCCGCGCGCGCAGGGGGCCTCGACGTACGGGTCGAGGTGACGGGCACCCCACGGAGAGCTCCCGCCCCGCACGATCTGGCTGCCAGCCGGGTGGTGCTGGAGGCCCTGACGAACGTCCTCAAGCACGCCGGCCCGGTCCCGACCTGGGTTCGGATCGACTACGGCACGGATCTGCTCACCGTACGGGTCGACAATGCCGGCCCACAGCTTCCCCCGTCCGCGCGCCTGCCGCGAGGCGGCCACGGGATCGCAGGCATGCGGGCCCGTCTCGAAACCCTTGCGGGCACGCTGAAAGCAGGCCCTGCCGACGGGTTCGCCTGGTCGGTGCTCGCCGAACTCCCGCTGAGGATGGAGCGCTCGTGACCCGTGTCCTGTTGGTCGACGACCAGCCACTCGTACGGGGCGGGTTCGCCGCCATCCTCGACGGGGAGGGCGACATCGCGATCGTCGGCGAGGCCGGCGACGGAACGGAGGCGCTCGAGCAGGTCCGCGCCACCGACCCGGACGTCGTCCTGATGGACATCCGGATGCCCGGGCTCGACGGCCTCGAGGCCACCAGGGCGCTCACCGCGGACCCGGCCACGGCCCACGTGAGGATCATCATCCTCACCACGTTCGAGCTGGACGAGTACGTCTTCGAGGCGCTGAGGTCCGGGGCGTGCGGCTTCCTGCTCAAGCACAGCAGACCGCAGGACCTGGTCGATGCTGTGCGCGTCGCGGCCGCCGGCGACTCGATCCTGTCTCCCAGTGTGACCCGCCGGCTCATCGCGGAGTACGCCCGACGGTCCAGGCCACCCCGTCCCGACCATGGCTACCGCGGTGACGAGCTCACCGACCGGGAGCGTGAGGTGGCGATCCTGGTCGCCCGCGGTATGGACAACGAAGCGATCGCGGGTCACCTGTTCCTGAGCGAAGCCACGGTGCGCAGCCATGTCAGCCGCGCCATGACCAAGCTGGACCTGCGCAGCCGGGCGCAGCTGGTGATCTTCGCGTACGAGACCGGACTGGTCACAGCGGGCTGGAACCACGACAACTGACACCGCCGTACGACGCCCCAACGGGCCAAGTCTTCGCTGACCAAGGGGAACACATGACCGGTGAGCCGGCCAGGCCGGGAAAGGCCCGCAAGGCGTGGTTGACGTTCGTCGTCGCCGTCGTCTTCGGCGCGGTGCTCGTCAGCCCCTACCTGCTCCTGGACATCGACAACAGCCGCCTGGACGTCTACGGCGAGGGCCACTACGCCCTCCTTGTCGCGCACATCTTCACCGCGCTCGTCGCCCTCGTCCTGGGCCCGCTCCAGTTCGTGCCCGCCATCCGGGCACGCAGACGGGTCCATCGCACGATCGGCCGCGGCTACCTGCTCGCCGGAGTTCTTCCCTCGGCGCTCGCCGCCGTACCCGTGGCCCTGCTGTCCGGTCGCATCGTCACCCAGATCGGCCTGACCGTCCCCGCCGTCCTCTGGCTCGTCACCGGCGCGCTCGCCTACCGTGCGGTTCGCCACGGCGACTACCGCGGCCATCGGAACTGGATGATGCGCAACTACGCCCTCACGTTCCTCGCCGTCACCTCACGCGTCCTCGTCCCGCTGCTGCTCATTGCCCAGATCCCCTTCAGCACCGGCGCGGGCTCCATCGCGGACAAGGCCTCGGGCACCATCCCTGTCGGCCAGGCTCTCGGCTGGATCGTCAATCTCCTCGTGGTGGAAGTCCTCATCAGACGGCGCCGATCGGGCGCGGGCATGCCCCGGCCGGACACGCTGGTCCGCACGCCGGGAGTGGCCGATTGACGGCGGATTCCGGCCCGATATTCGGGCGGCGTCAGGACGAGGCCTGCAGCAGGGTGGCGGCGCACTCGGCGGCGAGATCCTCGGCGTGGCGGGGGATTCGCTGCCCGGAGCGGTAGTACCGGCGTACGACGGAGTACGGCAGATCCACGATCGCCATCCGTAGCAACTCCTTGTCGCGGTCGGAGGTCCGGCCGAGTCCACGGCCGATCTCACCGACGGCGCGGGCCACCCGGCGGTTGCCGCGGCGGTGCCGCTCGCGGTCCTCCTCGGGCCACTCCGGCGCGTCGAAGTCGTCGGCGGCGTACAGCAGGATCGTCGCATCGGCGGGATTCGCCCGGCTCCAGGCGACGATGTGGCGAGCGGCGGACCGCGCGGCAGTGAGTGGGGTGTCCTGCTCGACCGCGACCAGGAAACCCGCCTGGAACCTTTCCAGGGAACGCAACCACAGCGCCGCGAGCAGCGCCGGACGGCCCGGGAAGCGGTGGTAGACCGAGCCGCTGGGCGCTCCGGCCGCGCGGGCGACCGCCGCCACCGTGACCGCGCGCGGGCCCGCGTCGGCGACCAGGGTGGCCGCGGCGTCCAGCAACCCGTCGACGTCGTGCCGTGGTGGTCTTCCCATGGGGTGAGTGTAGGAGCGGCGGCCGTCTGGTGACGCGGGACGGTGAGGACACCGATTTCTGGGCAAGCCGACGACGGGAAGACTTTGGTTGTACGAACGACCGCTTGGGTCGGCCGTGCGCGTAGCTTGAGATCTACCTTGATTCGTCTTGTGGGTAAGGGGTTTCCCGCACGCCTGAGCCGATCTTGCCCGGTAAACTCGAACACGTGAGCGACGGCAGTGAGTACTGTGGCGGCGACCTGGGCGATGGTCCGGGTCGTCGCCGGGTGCTGCCTGCCGGGTTTGCTGATGTGGCGGGTGGGCCGCGGCTTGCGGTGTTGCTGGCTTCGGTGGATCGCGGGGTGTGTAACGGGTTTGAGGTGGAGGAGCGGGCCAGGGCGTGGCGGCGGTTGATCGGCTGGGCGGAGGCCGAGTGTCTGTCGGAGGTGAACGAGCTGGCCTACGCCTACCCCGGTATGCCCGACGAGCCGGCGCAGCGCAGTGCCGAGATGGACCCGATGACCCAGGCCGTCCTGGAACCTTTGCTGCGGTGGTCGGGCTACCACGCCAGCTGGTATTTGGCGCTGGCCCTCACCCTGCCCCGTCTGCCGCGTGTGCGTGCGGCGCTGGCGTCCGGCGGGCTGGAGCTGCCCGACGTGCGGGCGATCGTGGACCGGATCACCGACGCCAAACCAGACCTGTGGGATGCGATCGAGGACGCGATCTTCCCCAAGGTGCTCGAACTTCGGGGCGGATTGTTGCGGGCGAAGGTGGAGGCGGAGGTCGTGAAAGCCGATCCCGAGGCTGCTGGCAAGCGGCACCGGGAAGCACGGACGGGGCGGAACGTCGCGATCTGGCCCGCCGTGGACGGTGTCGCCGACCTGGCGATCCGTGGCCTGTCCGCTGACCAGGCCGCGGAGGCGTACGGCTACATCGACGCGATCGCCCGCGCGGTGAAGTCCGCCGGTGACCCGCGCAAGCTGAGCCAACTACGCGCGGACGTCGCCTTCTCCCTGCTCAGCGGTGCCGCCGACCTCGTTGACTGCTCCGCCCCCACAGCCACCCCCGACCAGGGCGAGAGTACGCAGACGAAGCCGGCGGCACAGAACACAGCGGCGCAAGGCGAGTCTGAGCAGGACGACCTTGAGCAGGACGACCTCGAGCAGGACGACCTCGAGCAGGACGACCTCGAGCAGGACGACTTTGGGCAGCGGCCTGCAGAAAGCGACTTTCCACAGGAGTGGGCCGACGGCGAGCAGGTCGACACCGAGCAGGTGGACACCGAGCAGGTCGAAGACGAGCCGCCGGCCCAAGACGACATACGGCCCGCGAGGGCGAACGCGCCGGCGCAGGAGGAGACCGAGCGGGCGCAAAGCCAGACCGAGCCCGAGCCCGAGCCCGAGCCCGAGCCCAAGCCCGAGACCGAGACCGAAACCGAGCTGGCGCGGGGCGACACTGACCAGGGTAGGGAGGGGCACTGTGCTGTGCACCGGTTCCCCGACCACGACCTGCACGACAGCTGGTGTGAGTGTGGGAACTGTTCTCCGGCACCGGTGGCCAGCTGCACCGTGTGTGGTGCGGCCGCGACGAACGGCGTCCGAGTCCACGACACCGCCGCCCACGACACCGCCGCCCACGAGGCCGCCGCCCGCACCGCCGAGCCGCCGGGTAACCCCGACCCACCGGATCCACCTGATCCGCCGGGCCGGCCTGATCCGCCGACAGGCAACTCCACACCGCCACCGCCGTGGACCTCTTCGCAGCCGAGCTGGGGTCCGATACGAACGCGCTCGAAGATCCAGCTGAACATGCCGTTGACCACGCTCATGGGACTGTCCACCCGTCCCGGGGAACTCGGCGGAGTCGGACCGATCATCACCGAGGTGGCTCGCCGGATCGTGGCGAACCACCTCGACAACCCCGAAGCCCGCTTCAGCGTCGGGGTGACCCATCCGGTCACCGGACGGTTACTGCACCTGCATCCGATACCGGCGAGGTTCCTGCGCGGACTGCAGGCAGAGCTCGTCCATGCCCGCGACCAGCGCTGTGTGTGGACCACCTGCCGCAGACCCGCCGCGACCTGCCACCTCGACCACAACACCGAGTACGCCGACGGCGGAGAAACCTCCGTGGACAACATCGCGCCGCTGTGCCCGCGCCACCACAAGGCGAAAACCGAACGGGACTGGAAGCTGAAGCAGGCCGGGCCAGGAGAGCACACCCTGACCGACCCGTTCGGCCGGAAGTACCACAGCGGAGCACCCTCCCTCACCGACCCGGAACCAGCCGATCCGGAAACTGCCACCCCTACCGCCTCCGCCGCCCCCGCCGGCGCACGGTCGGCCGAGGACGACCTACCGCCGTTCTGAGATCAGTCCCGGTCGGCGAGTGTTTTGGAGACATCCCTCCAAAGTGACATCTGTTTTGGAGTACGCTCTCCAAAACGGTTCCGAATGTTGGAGGAGACGACATGAGGTTGCCGCAGGTGTGGGGTGCCCGGCCGGAGGAGATGGTCGCGGAGTACCCATGCGACGAGTACTTCGACGGTCCTACGACTGCGTATTTCCGGGCTGTGACGGCACGCGCCGACGTACCCACGGTCTTTCGCTGGCTGTGTCAACTGAAGGTTGCGCCCTACAGCTACGACCTGGTGGACAACCGCGGCCGGCGGAGCCCACGTCAGCTCACGCCCGGGGCCGAACACCTCGAGGTCGGCCAGCGATTCGTGCGGATCTTCACCCTGGCCGAGTTCACCTACGACCAGCACCTCACGCTGCTGCTGACCGACCGGGCAGGACGCCGCGCGTTCGGCGAGCTGGCGATCACGTACACGGTGAGACCGGACCCGCACGCGTCGCCGGGGCAGGACAAGACCCGGCTGGTGGCAAAGCTCGTCCTGCCACCCGCACGACACCCCGCCGCACGGCTACGCCAGTCCCTGCTGGGTTGGGGCGACCTGGTGATGATGCGGGCCGAACTGCTCAACCTCGCCCACCTCGCCGAACGCACCGCGCGAAGCCGGCCGTTGACCGGTCAGGCGCGCCCTGGTGCCTGACGGCTCTGGGCGGCTCCGCGCGGCTCCGGGCGGTGCGTTCGGCGACGGGCTGCTCGCCTACCCGATGACCTGGTAGCGGACGAGCAGACTTCCGCTCGGTGAGGTCGTGCTCTCGATCGACTCGAGCCGAATCGCCGGCAGGCCTTCGAGAAGCCGCTGCCCGCTGCCCGCGATCGCCGGTGCGATCACCAGCCTGAGCTCGTCGACGACGCCCGAGGCCAGCAGTGCCCGGGCGACCGAGATGCTCGCGTGTACGCCGATCTCGGCACCGGGCTGGTTCTTCAGCTTCCGTACGAACTCGACCAGGTCGCCGTCGATCACGTTCGAGTTGGCCCAGTCCCGATCGAGCGGGGTGGAGGTGGCGACGTACTTCTCGACTCCGTTGATGAACGTCGCGAACGGCTCGATGTCGCTGTCCGGCCAGAACCCGGCCCACACCTCGTAGCTGCGCCGGCCGAGAACGACCGAGTCCTGCCCCTTGATCACCGCGGCGAGGTTGGCGTCCATCTCGTCGTCCCAGGTGGTGATGAAGTCGTCGGGACTCTCCGCGACTCCGTCGAGGGACAACAGTTCGTACACGACGACCTTGCGCACTTCAACTCCTCGGATTGGCGTGGACCTTCGGCATGGACCTGCTGCCTGGACGACTGCGCTCGCGACCGTAACTCATCGGTGCGCTCCTCATGCGTCGCCGATCGGACAGGCTCGGGACGGCTCGCCACCCGGGTCGGGGAGTTTCAGGAAGGGCGCCGGGGCGCGCGGTGCACGCGGCGCCGGCGGCTCGGCCGGTCGTGAGCCGGTTGCCGGGCTAGTCGTCGGCGAGCTGCCGGGCGATGGTGTCCGACCAGGCGTCGACGTCCTTCCAGTCGCGGAAGTCGCCGTACTTCCCGCGGATGCCCCGGTAGAGCACCCGGCCGGCCCGCGACAGATGCCCCGGCTCGATCGCGCCGGCGAAGACGTGGTGGTCACGCGGACCGATCGTGTCCCTGAACTGCCCGACCACCTTGGGTGCCTCGCCCGCGAGCATGCCGGCGAACCGGAAGCCCTGCTCCGCCGCGGCCGGGCCGAGACCCACGCTGAACAACCACACCGGCCGCCGGACGAGCGCAGCCGTGTTACGTCGTACGTACGCCTGGGCCTCGGTCGGCCAGGCGCCGCCGTACAACCCGCACCCGAGCACCGCCGCGTCGTATCCGTCGGCATCGGGCGCCCGGCCCACCTGGTGCACCTCGACCTGGTTGCCGTACTCGTCCAGACTTGCCGCGATGCGCTCGGCGATGCCGCGGGTCGAGCCGTTTCTGCTCGCGTACGCCATCAGGACCACAGCCATGGTGCGAATCCCCTGTCGCCGAGCCGGTCAGGAGGAAGGCTCGCCGGACGGCGGCCGTCCGGTCGGTGACCCGTCGGTCGGCGACCCGTCCGCGCCGAGTTCGCGGGCGAGCTCGTGTGCCCACGAGTCGATCGCCTGCTCGTCCCGGTAGTCGGCGGCCCCGCGGCGCCCCATCCGCCGGGCCAGGCCGAAGAACCCGCGCGCGTCCTCGCGCAGCCGGCCGCCGAACGTCCGGTGGCCGCGGGCGTGCACCTTCTCCGCCGCGGCCCGGGCCGTGTCCACCGGCGGGATGTCGCGTTCCTCCGCCGACCGGTCCAGTGGGCCGCTGCTGAACACCCACACCGGATGGCCGGCCAGGTCGTCCCCGAACCGGTCGGCGAACTCGCGGGCGTCGTGTTCCCAGCGCCCGGCGTAGATCGCGCTGCCGAGCACGCAGGCGTCGTACCCCCTGACGGTGTGCACCGCCTTCGCCGGGGCGACCTGCACGTCCAGCCCGGCCGAGATCAGGTCCGCGCCGATCCGCTCGGCGATGCCGGCGGTCGCGCGGTTCCTTGTCGCGTACGCCACGAGCACGCGCGTCGTCACCATGCACCTCCCCGCAGGTCACTCACGCGGCGCCCGGCACACCCTCGTACCTCGGCGCCTTCGACCATGGGATCCCGCGCCCGTACGACCGGGACAGGGGCGGAGGTCCCGTCGGCGGCCCGCCAGGGCACGACCCGGACGGGGCGGGTTCATCCCCGGCGGGTGGTGTCGGAGCGGACCGCACTGGTCAGCCTGCTGATGCGGGACCAGTGACCAGTCCGGCACGGCCCGGCCGAGGGGAGCGCAGTGATGCCGTCCGACCCGAGCGCCGCCGGCTCCGCCCCCAACGGCTCGCCACCGGCTCCGGAAGCCCTGCCGACGCAGGAAGCCCTGCCGACGGGGGAACCGCTGCCGCCCCCGGAACCGCCGCAGACTCTGGAACCCCCGCAGGCCCTGGAGCCGCCGGAGGTGACCGCCCCGGCGCCGGAGGCTCGATCGCCCCGGCCGGGCGAGGGCGGGCGATCCGGTCCGCGGCACAGTCGAACCAGTCGCGGACCCAGTCCCAGAACCGGTCGCGGGACGAGTCGCGGCGTGGCCACCGTCCTGGTCGCCCTGGGGGACAGCTGGGGCGCCGTCCTCTTCCTCGGCTGTACGAGTGTCCTGCTCGGCGCCGCGGTGGTCGCCTGGCCGCACGTGAGTCCGGACGCCTGGCCGAGCCCCACCACGAGGATGATCGGCGTCCTGCTCGGCGCCCAGATCCTGCTGTACGGCCTGTGCCACCTGCTGCGGGCGATGGCGGCGCCCGACGTGGACGGCGGCCGCCGGGTCCTGGTGGCGCTGCTCGGCATCGAGGCCCTGGTCGTGGGGGTCCTGCTGGTCCGAGGCGTCGGTGGCGTCCGCGGCACCGTGGCCATGCTCGGTCTGATGGCCGGGTTGTTCTGGCTGGTGGCGGGGGTGATCGCGGCCCTGTCGGAGTTCGTCGGCCGGGCCCGGCCCGGGCGCGGCCCGGCCATGCTGGGCGGCCTGCTGGGGATCGGGGCGAGCATCGCGGTCCTGTCGTACCCCGAGGCGTCCCTCACGGTGGCCGCGACCGTCCTCGGCGGCTACGCGGTCGTCCTCGGCGCGCTGACCATCGTGCAGGCGTTCCAGGTACGGCAGACGGCGACCGACCGGCCCGCCGGCCGGGACCGGGGCCGGGCCGGCCGTGGCGCCGCGGCAGGAGGCTGAACCGGCTCGTACGCCGCGTGCCGACTACACCGGCGCGGTGTACGGCTCCCTGCTCGCCGGCTCGGTCGTGGCCGGCGCCGGGGCAGGCGACCACCCGGTGGCCCCGCTGGACCTCGGCATCGCCGTCCTCGCCACCGGGGTGGTGTTCTGGCTGGCGCACGTCTACGCGCGCCTCATGGGCAGCACCGACCAGCCCGACCTGCCGATGGCACGCGTCCGGGCGGTCGCCAGGCACGAGTGGCCGATCGTGCAGGCGGCGTTCCCGCCGTCGGTGCCGGCCTTCGCGGGCGCCCTGCTGGGCTGGCCGGCGAACCTGACCAGCTGGCTGGCGCTCGCGGTCGCGGTCGCCGGCGGGGTGCTCTGGGCGGTGGTCGCCACCGTCCGGGCCGGCGCGGGCCGCTCGGTGATCGTGTTGTCGGCGTTCGTCAACCTCGTGCTGGGGCTGGCCATCGTCGGCGTGAAGAGCCTGGTCCTGCACTGACGTCCAGTGCAGGACCAGGCTCCGCGGCGCGGGTCGGCAGGCTCGGGCTCAGGCGGGCGCCGACCTGCCCTGCCCGGGAATGCGGCCCCGGCCACGGGCGGCCTGGGCCTCGCCGACGAGTTCGGGGAGCTTGCGGACGCTGAACGCCGCGAAGATCTCCGTCACGCCGTACAGGATCATGCCGATCCCGACCAGGTTGACCAGGAGCAGCACCTCGCGACCGGGCGAGCTGATCGCCCACATGCCCAGCACGATCTCCAGAGCGCCGAGGATGAGCCCCGCCCACCACATGCGCCGCCCGACCGAGGCCAGGCTGGCGACGAGGGTGAAGATCCCGCTCAGCACGAGGTACCACGCCACGAACACCGAGAGGACGAACAGCGTCTTTCCCGGCCACACGAAGGTCGCCACCCCGGCCGCGATGCCGAGGACGCCGCCCACGATCCACAGCCAGCGCCAGTTGTCCGCGCGTGAGGCGTGCATGAACTGCGAGATCCCGCCGAGGATGAACGCGATGCCGACGAGGATGGCCAGCGTCGCGATCGCCGCCGGGCGCAGGCTGAGCACGAACATGCCGTACAACGTCCACAGCACGCCGACGGCGAGGTAGAGCCACCACAGCCTGCTGACCGACTCCGCCACTTCCATCGCCGGCGCCTCGCCCATCCGGGCCTCCCGGGCCTCCCGGGTGCCCATGTCCTCAGCTCGGGTTCCTTGCGGTGTCTGTTCGGGAATCTGCGCGCCCTGTGCCGTGGGAGCCCCGCGCTGGGGGCGCTGGGGCGTCTCTGGGGATTCGCCTGACATCTCCACCCCTTGGTTCGGGTCCGGCTGTGCCGTGGCACACCTGGACGGCCTTCCGCTTCGCACGCCGGTCCGGCGTACAGGTGAACGATGTCTCCCACGATCTGTCCGCGGCTCATCCTGATCGGGTGAAGCTCACGGCTCGCGTGGTGCCGGCGCGTACCCCGGGCGAACTCCTGGCCAACTTCCGCCGTCCGCCTGTGTCGCGAATGGTCGGAGCGGGACCGATCGAGTTGGATGGGGCGCATGGGTAGGTCCACCGCACTCGTCCTGTCCGCCGCGTTGGTCGCGCCGATGCTCGGTGCCGCGCTCACCACCGGCTCCGCCGCCGCCGCACCGAACTCCGCGCCGAACGCCGCACCGCGTCCCACGGCTGCCGGCCGCCACGACCCGGCAGTCGGTACGCCACGCCTGCTCGGGGTGCGGACCGTGCCGAAGGGGCTGGTCGTCGGCGGCCTGTCCGTCGGCGAGCTCTCCGGCATCGACCGCGACCCGCGTACCGGTGAGTGGTACCTCCTGTCCGACGACTCCGAGGAAGGCCCGGCGCGCTGGTTCACCGCCAGGTTCGAGGTGTCCGGCGCCGGAGTGGGGGAGATCCGGTTCACCGGCGCCACCGCGCTGGAACGCACCGACGGCTCGACCTTCCCGCCGTTCGCCACCCCCGACCCCGAGGTGGCCGACCCGGAGTCGATCCGCGTCGACCCCCGCGACCACAGCCTGTACTGGACCAGCGAGGGCAAACGGGTGGTGCCCACCGACGGGTCCGCGCCCGCGCTGATCGACCCGTGGATCCGGCAGGCGAGGCCGGCCGGTGAGTTCGTACGCCAGTTCGCCGGGCCGGCCGATCTCGCGATGCACGCCGACGAGGTCGGGCCACGGGCGAACGCGACGTTCGAGGGAATGACCCTCACCACCGACGGCCGCCGGCTGGTGACGTCGATGGAGGGTCCGCTCTACCAGGACGGCCCGCTACCGACCGTCGACCACGGCGCCCTCACCCGGCTGACGTGGTACGACAAGCGGACCGGCCGGCCGTTCCGCCAGCTGGCGTACCCCCTCGACCCGATCCCGGTGGCGCCGAACCCGCCCACCGCGTCGGCCGACAACGGCGTCAGCGAACTGCTGGCGGTCGACCGGCACCACTACCTCGTCCTGGAACGCTCCTACGCCTCCGGCGTGGGCAACAGCATCCGGCTGTACGAGATCGACGACCGTGGCGCGTCGAACGTGCTACGGCGGAAGAGCCTCGCCGACGGCGGTTACCGGCCGGTGCGCAAGCGCCTGGTGGCCGACTTCGCGGACTTCGCCGACGCCGGCCTCCCGCACGTGGACAACCTGGAGGGCATGGCCTGGGGGCCACGACTGCCCAGTGGGGAACGCACGCTGGTGTTCGTGTCCGACGACAACTACAACCCCAGCCAGGTGACCCAGGTGGTCGCGCTCGCCGTGCGCTGACCGCGGGACCGCCGACCGCGGGCGGTCAGCTCGCCGCCAGCGCGTGCGCCAGCCGCCGCAGGCGTTCGCTGTCGAGTACGCCGGGAGCCACCGCGGCGAGCTCGCGCAGCGAGAGGTGTCCGAGGGTGGCGACCCTCGGGTTGTCCAGCAGACCCGGCACGGCCGACTCCATCGAGGCCACCGTGTCCGGGTCGGCCAGCAGCTCGGCCACCGGGGTGGTGAGCGTGTGCTGCCCCGCGGGGAACTCCTCCGGGTCCGGCAGCGGCGTCGTCGCCCTCCGCACCTGCTCACGCTGGCGGCGCAGCAGCAGGTGCTCCGGCCCGACGTCGCCGGTGAGCGGCAGGCCCAGTCGGGTGAACTGTTCCGGCGGCGCCTCCTCCGCCCGCATCAGCTCCACCATCAGCCCGGCCAGCCGGGTCTCCACCTCGTCGTCGACCAGCGGGTCGTCCTGGTGCGGGTCGTTGTCGAGGTCGAACAGCATCGAGCCGTGCAGGTGGGTGTTGGCCAGCGGCTGGCCGGGCACACGGAGCACCGGGCAGCCCTTGGTGAACCCGAACGGCGGGCCGAGCTCCGCGTCGCGCAGCTCGTCGACGCCGAAGCGCTCGCGCATGTGCGTGGGCATCAGGGTGTAGGCGTACAACGGGCCGTTGGCCGGATCGGCACACGCCCGCATGTAGACGTGACGCCCGTCGGTGAGGTTGACGTGGCCGCCGAAGGTGCCGAACAGTCCTGCCTCCCGCACCGGTGTGTCGTCGGCGACGGTCGCCCGCAGCGGCACACCGTGCATGTCCGGCGGGCGCTCCACCCCGAAGTGGTCCAGCAGAGTGGGCGCGATGTCGATCGTCTGCACCAGGCTCGACCGGCGCTGCCCGGCCGCGTGCGGTGCGCGCGGATCCCATACGAACAAGGGGTTGTGGATGTTCTCGTCGTACCACGGCTGGGCGTTCTTGCCCCACCAGCCGTGCTCGCCGAGCAGGAAGCCGTGGTCGGTGGCCACGATCAGCATCGTGTCCGACCACAGGTCGTGGGCGTCCATCGCGTCCAGCACCCGGCCCAGCGAGTGGTCGCACATGCTGAGCAGCGAGGCGTACTCGAACCGCACGTGCTCGACCACCTCGGGCCGTTCGGTCACCCGCTTGTAGTCGGGCCAGTCGTGGTGCGGCCCGGCGTAGGCGTGCGGGTAGAGATCCTTGTACTGCTTGTACGTGAAGAACGGCTCGTGCGGGTCGAACGTCTCCAGGTGCAGGAACCAGTTGTCCTGCGCGTGGTTGGTGTCGAGGAACTCGATCCCCGCGTCGAAGGTGCGGCTCTGCGGGTGGTCCTCCTCCTGGCGCAGGTGCTCGCGGTTGATCCAGTCCTGCCGCCACGTCGGGCCGCGGCCGATCTTGGGGCTGTCGGGGACGTGCGGGTCGGCGACCTGCCCCTTCCACGCGTCGCCCTCCTGGCCGCGGAAGAACTCCCAGGAGTCGTAGCGGCCGTGGTAGGTCGCCCCGCCGTCCTCCCAGTAGTGCTGGTGGTCGCTGGTCAGATGGGTGTAGACGCCGTGCTCGCTCAGCAGTTGCGGCATCGAGTCGTCGAAGGGCTCCAGCGGACCCCAGTCGCGGTGCAGGAAGTTGTAGCGCCCGGTGTGCAGCTCGCGGCGGGCCGGTATGCACGGCATGCTCCCGCCGTAGCACCGGTCGAACGTCGCGGACCGGTCCGCCAGCCGGGCGAAGTTGGGCGCGTGCACCCAGTCGTTGCCGTAGGGCGGCAGGAAGCGCCGGTTGAGCGTGTCGAAGAGCACCAGGATCGCCTTCACCGGACCTTCCTACCAGCCGGCACGGACAACACGCCCGCCGCGGCCGGACCCGGCACTCTCGACGGGCGGAAGGGTCAGGCGGCGTCGACGTACTCGCGTTCCCGTTCCGGCACCAGCGCCTCCCTCTCCGGCCGCGACTGCCCCGGCAGCTCCGGCTCCGGCTTCCGGCGCAGGGCCACCTCGACCCGCGACCGGGTGCCCCAGCCGGTGGAGCGCAGAGTGATCAGGGACCAGAACCGCAGCGGCAGCATCACCAGCAGGTTGACGTAGCCGTACAACGGCGACGTCGCGAACGTCAGGAACCGCGACCAGACGCTCTGGTCCGCACGCCGTACGTCGAAGTAGCGCACCGACCGCGCCAGCGACATCAGCCCCACGAACCACAGGTAGTGCAGGACGAGGACCTCGCCGGTCAGCACCGTGTGCAGCACCAGCACGTACAGCAGGATCGAGGAGAAGACCGCCCACTGCGCGAGCTCGAGCAGGGTGAGCCACCACGCCGGCCTGGTGGGGGACAGGTTGCCGAGCACCCACAGCGACTCGCGGAAGAACGACCTGCCCCACCGGGCCTGCTGGCGGACGAAGTGGTTGAAACGCTCGGGTACGGCGGTGTGCGCGATCGCCGACTCCACGAACACCACCCGGCCCTCGCTCAGGCAGTAGTTCGTCATCCTCCGGTCGTCGCCGGTGATCGCGGGCTTGCCCAGGAACTCCTGGGTGAGGAAGTCGTCGAGATGCCGGAGTACGACGTCCGCCCGGTAGAACGCGAGGATCCCGCACACGCACAGCACCGACCCGAACCGCGAGTACGCGGCCCGCTCACCGAGGAAGGCGTTCGCGTACCTCACGTCCTGCATCCGGGTCAGCACGTTGTGGTCGTGGTTGAGGGGGAGGACCAGCCCGGTGGTGGCGGTGACCCGCCGCAGCCCGAACGGCCGCAGGCCCTCGTGCACCGCGGTGGGTTCCAGCACCGAGTCGGAGTCGACGCACACGAAGATGTCCACTTCCCCGGCCATCGCCCGGAAGCCGACGGCGAGCCCGTGCCGCTTGCCGAGGTTCTCCGGCTGGCGGAACACGCTGATCCGGTCGTGGACCGCGGCGTACCCTCTGGCCACCTCGAACGCGGCCGGGTCCTGGGAGGCATCGTCGACGACCACGATGCGGCGCAGGGGGTACGTCTGGGACAGCAGCGAGTCCAGGCACGAGCGGAGCAGGTCCGGGTCCTCGTTGTAGATCGTGACGATCGCGCCGATCCGGCGGCGCGGGTTCGGATTCGGCCACCGCCTCGCCGGCAGCAGGGACAGCAGCAGTTTGGTACCGAGGATGCTGAAGACGGCGAAGCCGTACACGCTCGCCAGACCGTGGTGCAGCCAGCGGGACATGGTCAACGCAGCGGCGGCGCAGAAGATCAGCAAAGCGGTGACGGTCATGCGACGTACGGTGGTGCGAACTACAGGCATGCAGGCGTTTCCTAGCTGTAGAGAGCAGGCGGCAGCGCCGCCGGAGCTCGAGCACCGCCCCCCGCGGTGATCGTGCCGGTGTGGCCGTGTGCCGGTGTGGCCGTCGGGCGCCGCGGTCGATGTGGGTCGACGGGCGCGCTGTCGAGGCGACCGGTCAGGGACCCGACGGCGGCTCGGCGGTCCCGGCCGGAGACACAGCGTGGTGCCTCCGCCTGCCGCTCAGGCGTCGGGTCGTGGAGGTCTGCCGCGGTACTCGCCGCGGAGAGAGGGCGCCGTGAGGGCGCCGGGCAAGTGGTTCGTTCTCGTCGGGTCGGCTAGCCGTAGGCGTGGGAGGTCCCACCGTCGGCCCACAGGTATCGGCGCGCACCTACCTCCGGGTGCGGCCGGCCTGCACGGCTCGGTTGCGAGCCACGCGCTGGTGGCGGATCTGGTCTTACCGGTATCACCTTCATCGCCGCCCTTCCTATCAGGGCTCGCGGCCGTTCGCAGGGGCGCGGTGACGGTTCGGCCCGAACGTGCGCGGTGACGATGCCCGGCGTCACTGTCCGGCACGTGTTGGGCGGCGCGTCCCGGGAAGGTCAGGTCCCACAGACGCGACGACCCGGTGACGCCCGGCCCGACCCAGCTCGTCCGCGACGCGTGCCTGGCCGAGGAGGCCGGCTTCGACTTCGCGGTGATGAGCGACCACTACTTCCCCTGGCTGGACGCGCAGGGTCACTCCGCGTACGCGTGGTCGGTGCTGGGCGCGGTCGCCCAGGCCACCTCGCGGATCCCGCTGATGACGTACGTCACCTGCCCGATCCGGCATTACCACCCGGCGCGGGCGTCGTGCAGAAGGCCGCCACAGTCGCGCTGCTCTGCGAGGGGCGGTTCACCCTCGGCCTCGGCGCGGGGGAGAACCTCAACGAGCACGTCGTGGGCGGTGGCTGGCCGCCGGTCGACGTACGCCACGAGATGCTCACCGAGGCGATCGAGATCATCCTTCGGGAGCTGTGAGCCGCCCCGGACTACCGCGAGCCGGGCTGGTCGGGCTGGTCGGTGCTGTCCAGCGGCGTCCAGCCCAGCACCTCCCGCGCCCGGGCCATCGGGACCAGCCGCTCCGCGCCGTCGCCGCTGATCGCGAACGGCTCGAACCCGTGGCCGCGCCGGTCCAGTGCCGCCAGCAGGGCGCGGGCGACGTCCCGGGCGGAGGTGCAGATCAGCCGGGCGCGTGGATGGTCCGTACGCGGGAAGTCGGCGTCGGCGACCGGATGGCACAGCCGCAGCGCCACCACGCTCATGCCGTACACCTCGACCGCGTTCCGGCAGACCTCCTCGCCCAGCCGCTTGGCCAGGCCGTAGAAGTCGGTCCCGTCCGGCGGGGTGGACTCGTCGGGGTAGCGCTCGCGCCCGGGCACGCCCGGGCTGATCGAGGTGTCGTTCTCCGGTCCGCCTTCCGGTCCGTCTTGTGCGCTCGGGTCGTCCACGGCCGGCTCGGCGTACACCGACATGCTGCTGGTGTAGACCGCGTGCGTGACACCGGCCTCGTGGGCGGCCCGCAACGCGACGTGCAGGCCGGGCACCGCGACCTCCAGGTGCATGCGGGCGTTGTCGATGCTGCCCCACCCGGCCATCGGCCCCATCGCCATGAACATCACCGCGTCGACACCCTCGACGGCGCGGGTCACCGCCGTCACGTCCCGCAGGTCGCCCGCGACGTACTCGACGTCGACGTCGCTGCGCGGCGGCTTCAGGTCGAACACGCGCAGGTCGTGCCGCTCGGCGAGCCGGGGCAGGACCAGCCCGCCCACCAGACCGGAACCGCCGATGACGAGTACCCGCATGCGGACCTCCCCGTAGTCGGAGCCCCGGAGGCCAGGAGTCCCGGAGCCCGACGCCTCGAG
The DNA here is from genome assembly GCF_013408535.1 of Actinopolymorpha cephalotaxi. Taxonomy (NCBI): domain Bacteria; kingdom Bacillati; phylum Actinomycetota; class Actinomycetes; order Propionibacteriales; family Actinopolymorphaceae; genus Actinopolymorpha; species Actinopolymorpha cephalotaxi. The sequence goes on along the minus strand of NZ_JACBZA010000001.1, from coordinate 3,699,111 downwards.
CCGGCGTCCCCCGCATCATCGCGGTTCCGCGGGGCCGGCGCGACCGGGGGTGGCGGCCGATTCCGCCACCTGTGTAGCGGAGCGAGCCGGGGTGGTGAAGACCATCGGGTCGTTCGTTCCGGAGTGGACCGGCTCGGCCGGTCCCAGCTCCGCGCCCCAAGCTCGACCTGCGCGACCGGGCGCAGGCGGTCATCTTCGCGTACGAGAGCGGCCTGATCACGGTCGGTGCGGACCGGGACCACCGGTAAACCTGCGGCGGGCCAGGTCCGGACAGCACGGACAGTAGGAACATCCGGGATGACGTGCGGCTTCGGCGGGCATGAGTCGTCCGGTAAGGGACGCGCCGCAGGACCCTGGAAAGTCTTCCCAGCCGGCTCGCCTACTCTGGGGAGGCGTCGCGGCTGGCGCGGCGACGGGGGCGAGGTATGCCACCGTTCGCTCCGTTCCGCAACTGTGCGGTCCCACTCGGCGGCTGGCACGTCGGTGACGTCGGAATGGAAGGAACGACCAGCGGATGGTTCGATCCCGGCGGATCGTGCTCGCAACCCTGGCCGCGCTGACGGCGCTGACCGGCGCCGGACCCGCCATCACCCCGGCCGGCGCGACCAACACCCGACCCGATCTTCCGGGCACGGCGGCCTGGCAGCAGGCCTCCTTCGGCGGACGACCACTGCCCAGTCTCACCGGCACGTCGCCGGCCTCGGTCGCCGCGTACTTCGCCGGGCTCCCCACCGCCGAGCGGAAGGGACTGGCCACGCGTTATCCCGCGGTGGTCGGCAACATGGACGGCGCACCACCTGCCCTGCGGTACGCCGCGAACCGGCACGAGGTCGCCAGGTCCGGTGTCTGGCGGGGCGTGCTGGACCTGCGCGACCGGCAGATCCTCGCGCTCGACCCCCGCGAACGCGGCCTCGCCGTCGAGGTGTTCGGTGACCTCGCGACCGCGGACCGGGTGGCCGTGCTGGTGCCCGGTGCGGGTGCGGACCTGTACCACCTGGACGAGCCGGGCGGAATCGCCGCCGGCGCCCGCGCGATGCGTGCGGAGGCCGAACGCCAGGAACCCGGCACCCGGTTGGCGGTGATCGCGTGGGCCGGATACGCCACCCCGGTCGACGCCGGCGCGGCCGCGATGCAGGGCAGCCTGGCCCGCGTCGGCGCGGCCCGGCTGCAGCGGTTCCTTGCCGGCCTGTCGGCGTACACCTCAGCCCCGGTCGGGCTCTTCTGCCACAGCTACGGCTCCGTGGTCTGCGGCCTCAGCGACCTGCCCCGTCAGGTGGACGACATCGCGGTGTTCGGCAGCCCGGGGGTGCGCCACCGCACCGCGTCCGGCCTGTCGCACACCGCCCGGGTCTGGGCCGGACTCGCCGCCGGCGACCCGATCCGGTACGTCCCGTTCGTACGCGTCGGCGACTACGGCCACGGCCCGAGCCCGGTGAGCCCGGCGTTCGGCGCCAAGGTCTTCGCCACCACCGGCGCCCGCGGCCACGGCGGCTACCTCATGCCCGGCACCGAGTCCCTGCGCAACCTGGTGCGGATCGCGCTTGGCCGCGACGGTGCGGTCACACCGGGACCACACTCGCGTCCACCCGAGTAGCCCAGGGTCGGTTGGGGGAGCGGTCAGGGACTTACCCCGATGGGCGATGCCCCGCGCAGGGCAATCATCGACCCCATGAACGCTGGAACAGGCCTCTCCTCGCCGCAGGGCTCACCGCAGTACGGCTCTTCGCAGTACGGCTCTCCGCCGCACACGTCGCCGACGGGATCGCTGCGGATCGGCGACGCCGAACGCGACCGGGCCGTGGAGATGCTGCAGGCGGCCTACGCCGAGGGCCGGATCGACCACTCCGAACTCGACCTGCGGGTGGGCGGCGCGCTGGCTGCCGTGGACCGCGCCGAACTCGCCCACGCACTGCGCGGGCTTCCGCTGCCGGCCTCGAGCCCGTCGAGCACACCGAGCGCGCCGCGGGCACCGCACGCGCCGACCGGGCGCCCGGGTGCGGCGCCGAGCGGGTCGGACCGCTCAATGGCGCTGCTCGCCCACTGGGCGGGCGTACCCACGCTGTTCGTCGTACCCCTCGTCATCACCGCGACCGCGGGCCAGCGCTCGGCGTTCGTGCGCGAACAGGCCATCGAGGCGACCAACTTCCAGCTCAGCTTCCTCGGCGCGTGCATCGCGCTCGGGATCCTGAGCAGCATCACCTTCGGGCTCGCCGCCATAGCCCTCGCCCCGCTGGTCCTGGCCTGGCTCCTGCTGTCGGGCATCGCGGGGATGTCGGCGCTGTGCGGCAACCGCTGGCGCTACCCCTGGTCGATTCGCCTGCTCAAGTAGCTCGAGCAGCGCACGAAGGGCTCACGTCCGTACGGCCTGCAATCCGTACGGCCTGGGTGGGAGAGGGGGACCCACCCCGTAGGGTCGACGGGTGATGCGCGCACCCGCACCGCCGCCGGAGGTACGCCGGGCCCGCCTCGCGGTGGCCGTGACGTTCCTCGTCCACGCGGCCGTCTTCGCCACCTGGGCCCCCCGGATCCCGTCCATCAAGCAGGCTCTCCACCTCGACAACGGCGCCCTCGGCATCGCCCTCGGCGGCCTCGCGGTCGGCCTGCTGGTGGGCACGAGACTGACCGGCCGGATGGAGCGGGCGGGCCGCACCGGCCTGGCGATGCGCATCCTCGTGCCGGTGCAGGCCGTCGCGCTGGTCGGCCCCGCGTTCGCCACCGACCTGGTGACGCTGACCGCCGCGCTGGCCGTGCTGGGCCTGATCGGCGGGATGCTGGACGTCGCGATGAACGCGCACGCCGTGGCGGTCGAGCGGTTGTACGGCCGGCCGATCATGTCCGGCTTCCACGGCCTGTGGAGTCTCGGCTCGATGGCGGGTTCGGCGATCGCCGCGCTGGTGGCGCGGGAGGGCGTGGACGTCCGGGTGCACTTCATCGTGGCCGGGGTGGTGTGCGCGGTGGCCAGCGCGCCGTTCCTCGCCCGTCTGCTGCGCCCCGAACAGGAGGCGGCGGTCACCGGCCACCACGTGGAGGTGCCCGGCGGGCGGCGGCCCCCGGTCCGCGTCGTCGTGGTGGTGATGATGGCGGCGATGGGGTTCGGGTCGTTCCTCGGCGAGGGGGCGATCGCCGACTGGAGCGCGGTCTACCTGAACGAGAGCCTCGGTGCCTCCGTCGGGCTCGCGGCGCTCGGGCTGTCGGTGTTCTCCGGTGCGATGACGGCGTCCCGGCTGATCGCGGACCGGGTGGGCGCGAAGTACGGCCCGGTGGTGGTGGCGCGCGCCGGCGCCGCGCTGGGTGCGCTGGGGTACGTCATCTTCCTGCTCGCGCCCGGGCCGGCGGTGGCGCTGGTGGGCTTCGCCGTCGCCGGGTTCGGGATCGGGCCGGCGGTGCCGGTGGTGTTCAGTGCCGCCGGCAACACGGGAACGAAGAACCGCGTGTCGGTCCTCGGCCCGGTGGTGTCGGCGGGCTACCTGGGCGCGGTGCTCGGCCCGGTCGCGATCGGCGCCGTCGCCCACCGGGTCGGGCTGGAGTGGGCGCTGGTCATCCCGCTCGCCTTCGTGGCGCTCATCTTCGTCGCCGCCGGGCTGCTGCGCGGCGCCGCCGGTGGCAAGTCCGACGGCGAGGAGGACGGCAAGCAGGGCGGTGAGCGGGCCGGGACGCGGACCGGCGGCGAAACCGCCGCCCGCGCCCACGGCCCGGCCAACATCGACGGCTGACATCGACGGCTGACAGACGGCGACTGACAGACGCCCCGCTCGTTACCGCCCTGCCTCCGCCCACTGGGAGACGGCGCCCTGGTGCAGTTCGGCGTAGACCTGGTCCCGCAGCCGGTTGGCGTCGGCGTCGGTGAGCGTGCAGTCCAGTGCCCGCACCACCAGCCGGACCAGCACGTTCCGCTGGCCCGGGGCGATCCCCAGCCGGGTCCGCGCTGCCGCGGGCAGGTCGTCGTACGACGTCTCCGACAGCACCTCGACGGTCTCCACGACGTCGGCGTCTGTTCCCAGAGCCGCGCGCACCCGGTCGCCGAGCAGTTCGGCCGAGGTGTCCACGCCGGCGTCCACCACGACGGACAGGTCGCGGCGTACCGGAGGCTGGTGGGAGACCGGCCGGTACTCCGTACGATCCAGCATCTGCGCGGCCACCCGGGGATCGGCCGAGCGCAGCAGCCGGATGTCGGGGATGCCCTTGCCGAGCATCAGCAGCCGGTCCAGGCCGAGCCCCATCGCCAGGCCGGTCCAGGTGGGTACGGGCAACCCGGCGCCGGCCAGCACTCCGGGCGCGGCCAGGCCGCACTCGCCGATCTCCACCCAGCGGCCCTGCCACCACACGTCGATCTGGCGGCCGTGCTCGGTGTAGGGGTGCACCTTCGGTTCGGTACGCCAGCGGCTGCCCGGCAGCGCCGTCTCCACCACCAGCCCGATCTGCTCGGTGAGGTCCTCCTCGGTGCAGGGCCGGTGCCGGCGTACCCGCCACAGGTCGAGCTGGTGCGGCGTACCCGTGTGCTGCCAGTCGATGCTGTCCCGCCGGTAACACATGCCGGGGCAGACCAGCAGCACGTCGGTGGGTGAGGTCCCGGCCTCGGCAGTGACCCCGGCGGCGAGCCGGCGCAGCGCTCCGGGGATCGACGCGCTGCTGTGGCTGCGCAGCACGTGCTCGGCGTCGACGTAGCGGGTGTAGTGCGCCTCGCGCGTCACGGCGTCGGCGGCGTACCCCAGGTGGTCGTAGTTGTCGGCGAGGGAGACGACGGGAGAGGACCGGACGACGCGGACCTCGGCGTCCCAGGCCGAACCCAGGGCGGCGGCCAGGTCGCCGACCACGAGCTGCAGGGCGTGCGGGCCCTGGGCCGGGTCGGACAGGTCGCGGATCGAGAGACAGGCCCGCAGCTGCGCGGGCGTGAGGACAGCAGACATCGAAGACATCGGAGTACTCCTCGAAGGATCGTGCGCGATGGGTGGGACGGGGTGAAGGGACTCGCACACCCCGACCGGCTCGCTGCGGATCCACCGAGGAGAACGCCGCCGACGGCGCCCAGGTGGTTCGCGTTCAGGTCCTCAGATGATCAGAACGCGGCACCCGGGCATACCCGGCACTCCACCCCGACGGCACCGCGGTGCCGGCCGGGGCGGCGAAATCGCCGCCCGGGTACGCCCATGCCGGCAACCGTACGCGCCGGGCGCCACCCACCGCCATCCCCTTGGGCCGAACCTGAGGAGGCCGCCTCATCCTCAGGTCGGACACCGGGCCGGGCAAACTCCACCCGCCGGGCCACGTCGCCGGGTTGGCCACCGCCTACGGTGGGGGACGGCCAGCAGGCCAGGATTGGCAACCAAGGTGTCGGGAGGCATCCGTGGGACGGATCGAGGCGAGGAACCTCACCAAGATCTACGGCGGCAAACGCGCGGTGGACGACCTGTCGTTCAGCGTCGAGCCCGGCGTGGTGACCGGCTTCCTCGGCCCCAACGGAGCGGGTAAGTCCACCACCATGCGGCTGATGCTCGGCCTGGACCACGGCGGCGGGCAGACGCGCTTCGACGGGCAGCCGTACTCCCGGATCACCCACCCGATGCGGCACGTCGGCGCGGTGCTGGAGGCGAAGGCGTTCCACCCGACCCGGACCGCCCGCAACCACCTGACGATGCTGGCGGCCGCCAACGGCATTCCCCGGCAGCGGGTCGACGTCGTCCTCGACCACGTCGGGCTGACCGACGTCGCGGGCCACAGGCCGAAGACGTTCTCCCTCGGGATGGGGCAGCGCCTCGGCCTGGCCAGCGCGCTGCTCGGCGACCCGCACACGCTGATCCTGGACGAGCCGGCCAACGGCCTGGACCCGCAGGGCATCACCTGGCTGCGCAACTTCCTGAAGTCCTTCGCCTCCACCGGGCGCACGGTGTTCGTCTCCAGCCACCTGCTGGCCGAGATGGGGCTGATGGCCGACCGGCTGGTGGTGATCGGCCGCGGCCGGCTGATCGCCTCCGGCGAGGTCCAGGACTTCGTACGCAAGGCCTCCCACACCGCCGTGCTCGTCCGCACGCCGCAGGCCGACCGGCTGACCGAGGCGCTGCGCGCGCAACAGGTGTGGGCCGAGCCCCAGGGCGACGGCAGCCTGGTGGTCAACGGCCTGGACCAGGCCAAGGTGGGCGAGCTCGCGTTCTCCGCCGGCGTGGTCCTGCACGAGCTCACCACCCGGACCGCCACGCTGGAGGAGGCCTTCCTGGAGGCGACCGGCGGTTCGGAGGAGTACGTCGCCCAACTCGGCCAGGCGACCGCCGAGGACGTGGCCGCCGCCCGCCGCGGGCAGCCCGCCGCCTCCGCTCCCTCGTCCGTCACCTCGTCCTCGGGAGAGTCTCGATGATCGACGCCCTGCGGTTCGAGTGGATCCGGATCCGCACCATCCGCTCCACCTACTGGCTCACCGCGCTCGCCCTGGTGCTGAGCGCCGCCGTCGCCGGCCTGATCGGGTACTTCTCACGGGAGAACCCGATCAGCGACCAGATGGCCGGAGTGATCCTCACCGGCGGGTCGGCGTTCAGCCCGCTGCCCTTCACGGCGGTCTTCATGGGGATCATCGGGGTCTTCGCGTTCGGTCACGAGTACCGCCACGGGACGATCCTGCCCACGCTCACCGCGGTGCCCCGGCGTGGTTCGCTGGTCCTGGCCAAGGCCGCGGTGCTGATCGGCTGGTCGCTGGTGGTGGCCGTGGTCAGCGTGGGCCTGAACTGGGGAGTGGCCCGGGTGCTGTCGGGCCAGTCGCTGCCGCTGTTCGACGCGCCGGTCGGCCCGGCACTGGGCGGCTACCTCGGCTTCGTCGTGCTGTGGGGGCTGCTCGGCCTCGGCCTGGGCGGCCTGCTGCGCAGCCTGCCGGCGGCGATGGTGCTGATCTTCGTCGTCCCGCTGGTGGTGGAGCCGCTGCTCACCGCGCTCACCATGATCCCCGCGCTGGAGTCCGTCCGGGAGTACGTGCACTATCTGCCGTTCACGGCCGGGAACGCCATGTCCCAGACCGTGAGCGACCTCGGCGCCGACAGGCCGCGGAACTCCGACCTGCCGACCCGCCTGGTCAGCAGCCTCACGTTCACCGCCTGGGTCGCTCTCGTACTCGGCGCGGCGACGGCGCTGTTCCACAAACGCGACGCCTAGGTTCTGCCCTGGAACCGAACCGCCCTCGCCGTGTGCCCGGCCGCCATCCGGGCCTAAGGTAAGACGATCGGCCATATCTGGACAGTGACGTCCGGATGGCATTTCGTGATCATGAGGAGCGGACGTGACTTCGGTGCCGAGTGCTTCGTACTCCATCACCGTGCGGCTCGAGGTGCCCGCCGGCGGCCGGGCGGTCAGTGAGCTCACGGCCGCAGTCGAGCACGCCGGCGGCACCATCACCGCCCTCGATGTCACCGCCTCCGGGCACGAACGGCTGCAGATCGACGTCACCTGCGCCGCCACCGACACCGCGCACGCCGACCGGCTGGTCGAGGTGCTGCGCGAGGTCGCCGGCGTCGCGATCCACAAGGTGTCCGACCGCACCTTCCTCATGCACCTCGGCGGCAAGATCGAGATGCAGGCCAAGCACCCGATCCGCAACCGCGACGACCTGTCGATGATCTACACCCCCGGCGTGGCCCGGGTGTCGATGGCGATCGCGGCCAACCCCGAAGACGCCCGCCGGCTCACGATCAAGCGCAACTCCGTCGCCGTGGTCAGCGACGGTTCCGCGGTGCTCGGCCTGGGCAACATCGGCCCGCACGCCGCGCTGCCGGTGATGGAGGGCAAGGCGGCGCTGTTCAAGCGGTTCGCCGGCATCGACGCCTGGCCGCTGTGCCTGGACACCCAGGACGTCGACACGATCGTCGAGGTCGTCCGCAGCATCGCGCCCGGGTTCGCCGGGATCAACCTGGAGGACATCTCCGCCCCGCGCTGCTTCGAGGTCGAACGCCGGCTGCGCGAGCTCCTCGACATCCCGGTGTTCCACGACGACCAGCACGGCACCGCGATCGTCGTCCTGGCCGCGCTGACCAACGCCCTGCGGATCGTCGGCAAGGACCTCGCGCACGTCCGGATCGTGATGTCCGGCGCGGGCGCTGCCGGGAGCGCCATCCTGCGGCTGCTGCTGGCCGCCGGCGCCAAGGACGTGCTGGTCGCCGACATCGAGGGCGTGATACACGCCGACCGCGAGGGCCTGTCGCCGGAGCTGCGCTGGATCGCCGAGCAGACCAACCATGCGCACTACGTGGGCGACCTGCACGGCGCGGTCGTCGGGGCCGACGTGTTCGTCGGTGTCTCCGCCCCCAACGTCCTGGCCGGAGCCGACGTCGCGACGATGAACAAGGGCGCGATCGTGTTCGCGCTGGCCAACCCCGACCCGGAGGTCGACCCGGCGGAGGCGCGCGAGCACGCCAGCGTCGTGGCCACCGGCCGCAGCGACTACCCCAACCAGATCAACAACGTGCTGGCGTTCCCCGGCGTCTTCCGCGGCCTGCTCGACGCCCAGAGCCACCACGTCGACGAGAGCATGTTGCTGGCCGCCGCGCACGCGATCGCCAACGTCGTCACCGAGGAACAGCTCAACGCCAACTACGTGATCCCGAGCGTCTTCCATCCGGACGTGCACGGTGCGGTCGCGGCCGCGGTGCGCGACGCGGTGGCCGCCTCCGGCCGCTGATGCGCCGGCTCACGGGGGTGGCCGGCGCGGCGTGGTGGGTGGCGTTCGCGCTGGCGTGTGTGCTCAACCTGTACGGGCTGTACGCACCCAGCGAGCCCGGCCCGGACCTGACGTTCGCCTATGCCGACAAGGTGGCGCATTTCGCGACCTTTGCCTCGGTGGCGTTCACCGGCGCCATGGTGGGCGTTCCGGTGCGCTGGCTGGCCGGGATCCTCGCCCTGCACGCGGTTAGCAGCGAGATCGTCCAGGGCACCCTGATGGCTCACCGGGAGGGCGACCCGTTCGACGTACTCGCCGATCTGGCCGGGGTCACGGCCGGCCTGGCCCTCGCCGCCGCCGGCCGCCACTTCGCAGTCAGGAAGGATCGGGCTGCCGGGGAGGATCTGTCGGCCCGGGACGGCGGAGACGCTCGTACGACGGCACCGGACGCGGGATCATGAGGACATGAGCGGGGACTACTACACCGGGCAGTTGCTGGTCGCGACGCCCGCGCTGACCGACTCCAACTTTGCCCGTGGTGTCGTCCTGGTCCTCGACCACGACCACGACGGCGCGCTCGGGGTGCTGGTCAACCGGCCCAGCGAGCTGCCCGTCACCTCCGTACTCGCCCAATGGAACGACCTGGTCTGCCCGCCGGACGTGCTCTTCCACGGCGGTCCGGTGGCCACCGACTCCGCGCTGGCGCTGGCGGAGGTGCCCGCCGACGGCGAGGCCGAGCCCCTCGGGTGGCGGCGGCTGCACGGGCACCTCGGCCTGGTCGACCTGGACACCCCTCCGGAGCTGCTGGCCGGCGGGGTTCGCAGCATGCGGATGTTCGCCGGGTACGCGGGATGGTCACCCGGTCAGCTGGAGACCGAGGTCAAGGAGGGCGGGTGGTACGTCGTGGACGCCGAGCCGGGCGATGCGTTCACCACCGACCCCGAAGGGCTGTGGCGGCGGGTGCTGCGCCGGCAACCGGACGAGCTCGCCCTGGTGGCGACGTTCCCCGAGGACCCGTCCCTGAACTGACCGGCCGCCGGGCCGTGTGCCCGGGGTGGGTGAACGTCTAGACTTCGCCGAGTGAGTACGCAACTCAGCCCCGGTGCGCAGACCGTCGAGGACACCCGCACGGTGCCCTCCCACGGCGACGACGGCGATCACGAGCGGTTCTCCCATTACGTCCCCAAGGAGAAGCTTGTCGAGGCCATGGTCACGGGCACGGCCGTGATCGCGCTGTGCGGCAAGGTCTGGGTGCCCAGCCGCGACCCGGAGAGGTTCCCCGTCTGCCCGGAGTGCAAGGAGATCTGGGAAGGTCTCCCGCCCGGCGGCGGTGACGGCGAGGGCAACGACTGATCCGCTGACCCGTCCGCGACCGGCTGGGTGGTCTACGCCTGCTGTTCTCAGCTGGCTTCGGACCACTGGCGACGGCGTTCCCGGTCGGCGCAGACCGCCTCCCAGGCGTTCCGTCTGGCGATGCCGGCGTCGGCCGCGAGCAGTGCGGCGAGCCGGACCACCACCGACCGTGCTCCCCGCACCAGGGGAGGCGGACCGGGCTGCGCGTACGCCGCGACCGAATCGGGGGACGGTGCCCGGCTGCTCATGCTGGCTCCTCGCTGCTCCGGCCGGCGGGCGGCCGCCGGACGCGGATCCGGGGTGTTCTCCCCATGAGGATGCGCGGGCCGTGTTGCGTGCTGGTTGCCGGCAGGTCAATGCCGGTCGACGGTTGTCGGGCTTCACCGGATGACCGGTGCGCCCGCCTCCCGGCGCTACGACGCTCCGTCGCTACGACGGACGCTCCGTCGCTACGGCTGGTCGGGCGCGCGGGTGGCTGCCCGGGCGGAGGACGGCGTGCCGGCCGACTGGGGAGCCGAGCGTTGCGGGGGCGGCGTGTGCCGGCGCCTCGCCCGACCGGCGTTCACGGCGAGTTCGACGACGTCGTTCCACTGCTGGCGGCGCTGGAGATCTGCGCACACCGCCTCCCAGGCGTTGCGCTGCCCGAGGTCGGCGTCCAGGCCGGGCACCCGGGAGGCCACCTGGCCGACGAACCTGCGGGCGGTTTCCACCAGGCCTCGCTGGGGAATCGGAACCTGCCGACCGTCCGGAGTGGACCCGCCGCCATCGACCATCGCTGCTCCTCTTCGACCCCGTTCGACCCTGTCCGACCCTGCCGACGGTGCCGGCGCGCGCCCCGATGACGAGGCGTACCGGCACCTGGCGCTGCGGTCGATATTCCCCACTTGGAGTTTGCCGATGGTTACGGATTGGTCAAGCCTGGGTGGGAGACACGCTCACGGTTCGGTGACCGTTCGATAACGGGAGAAGGCCGCCCTACCCGTCGAAACCGGGACGATCGGGCTGTCGCGACACGCCGTTCGTCCTATCACCTGGGCCGTTGTCCCGATGCGTGTGGGCCTGACCCGAAACGACCGGCGATCAAGCTAATGTCGCGGGTCGGAGTTCGTCCATGCGGAAGGGAAGATGTGAGCACGCCCGCCTCGACGACCGACACCCGTCACGTAGCCCCCGGCACCGGAAACCCCGGAGTGGCCGGCGCCGGAGCCGCCAGCACCGTCGGACCCTGGGGCCGGCTGCGCGCCTGGCAGCAGGAGGCGTTCGACGCCTACAACGCCCGCCATCCGCGTGACTACCTCGCGGTCGCGACCCCGGGAGCGGGCAAGACGGCGTTCGCCCTCACGATCGCCGCGGACCTGCTCGCCCGGCGGGTCGTGGAGAAGGTCATCGTGGTCACCCCGACCGACCACCTCAAGCGCCAGTGGGCCGACGCGGCCGCCCGCGGCGACATCGCCCTGGACCCGGCGTTCGCCGGTCGCGGCGGGCGCACCAGCCGGGACTTCCACGGTGTCGTGGTCACCTACGCCGGGGTGGCGGCGGCGACCCAGGCGCTGCGGGTGCGCTGCGAGCGGTTCAAGACGATGGTGATCCTGGACGAGATCCACCACGCGGGCGACGCGCTCACCTGGGGGGAGTCGGTCCGCGAGGCGTTCGAGCCGGCCACCCGGCGCCTGTCGCTCACCGGTACGCCGTTTCGCAGCGACACCAACCCCATCCCGTTCGTCACCTACGCACCGGACACCGAGGGCGTCCCGCGCAGCGAGGCCGACTACGGCTACGGCTACGGCCGCGCCCTGGCCGACGGCGTGGTCCGGCCGGTGCTGTTCCTGGCGTACTCCGGTGACATGCGCTGGCGCACCAGCGCCGGCGACGAGATGCACGTACGACTCGGCACCCCGCTCACCAAGGACCTGGCGGCCCAGGCGTGGCGGACCGCGCTGGACCCGGCCGGCGACTGGATCCAGACCGTCCTGCGGGCCGCGGACACCCGGCTCACCGAGGTGCGCCGGCACGTACCCGACGCCGGTGGCCTGGTGATCGCCACCGACCAGGAGACCGCCCGCGCGTACGCCAAGATCCTCGGCCAGGTCTCCGGTGAGAAGCCCACCGTCGTCCTGTCCGACGAATCCACGGCGAGCAAGCGGATCGGGCAGTTCGCCGAGAACGACAGCCGCTGGATGGTCGCCGTCCGGATGGTGAGCGAGGGCGTCGACGTGCCCCGGCTGGCGGTCGGGGTGTACGCCACCGCCACCCAGACGCCGTTGTTCTTCGCCCAGGCGGTGGGACGTTTCGTCCGGGCCCGGCGGCGGGGCGAGACCGCGTCGCTGTTCCTGCCGACGGTGCCGATCCTGCTGCAGTACGCCGCGGAGATGGAGGTTCTGCGCGACCACGCGCTGGGCCGGGCGGTCAAGGACGAGGACGACATCTTCGCCGCGGAGGAGGACCTGCTGGCCGAGGCGGCCCGCGGCGAGACCGGCGCCGACATGCTCGAGGACCAGCGCTACCAGGCGATCGGGTCGGAGGCGGCGTTCGACCGGCTGGTGTACGACGGCAACGAGTTCGGCGGTGAGCTGGGCGAGGACGAGACGGAGTTCCTCGGCATCCCCGGCCTGCTCGAACCCGACCAGATGCGTGAGCTGCTGCGCCGGCGGCGTACGGGCAACGACTCCGACGCGCCGACGTCGGCGACCAGGGCCGGCTCGGCTTCCTCGGCGTCCTCGTCCGGGGCTGTCGGTTCGGTGCCGCCGCCGGTCGCGGAGGAGTCCGCGGGCGGCTCCGGAGCACCGGACGGTGCGACGTACCAGCGGCTGGGGGTGCTGCGCCGGGAGCTCAACGGCCTGGTCGCCGCCTGGCACCACCGGACCGGCCAGCCGCACGGCGCCGTGCACGCCGAGCTGCGCCGGGTGTGCGGCGGCCCGCTGGCGGTGCAGGCCACCGCCGAACAGCTCCAGGCCCGCATCGACACGGTCCGGGACTGGGCGGTCAAGCGGTCCTGAGTTCCGCCGGCCCGGGCCGAGTACTCAGCCCGGGGCGCCCTCGGCGGCCCGGGACAGCAGCGGCACCACTCGGGGCCGCACCTGTGTCGCCAGCGCGATTACCGTCGAGATCCGCACGATGCCGTCGAACGCGAGCACCTCGTCGATCACCCGCTGCAGGTCGGCGTTGGACCGCGCCACCAGCCGGGCCAGCATGTCGGCGGGCCCGGTGATCGTGTGCGCCTCGAGCACCTCCGGGATGCCGGCGAGGTGCCGGGCCACCGCCTCGTGGCCGGCGCCCTGGCGCAGCTCCAGCGAGGCGAACGCCGTCACGCCGTACCCCAGGGCGGCCGGCTCCACCTCCGGTCCCCAGCCGCGGACGACGCCGGTGCGCGCGAGCCGGTCCAGGCGCGCCTGAACGGTGCCGCGGGCCACCCCGAGCCGGCGCGAGGCCTCCAGCACGCCGATCCTCGGCTCGGCCGCGAACAACCGGACGATCCGGGCGTCCAGCTCGTCCACCGGTGCTGACGGCGCGGCCGGCGAGCCGGGTCCCGGGCCTGACGACGGGGTGGCCGGCGGGGTGGATGAGTGGGTGGGTGGCTGCGGCGACGGGCCCACGGGTGACCTCCGGCACGTGTACGTCCAAAGCCCTGAGCAAACTGGGCACTCTGCCGGTGAACTCTGCCAGTCTGCTGGGCATCCTGTACAGCATGTCGGCGAGCTGTTGCACAGACTGTCGGATTGGGCGACGCTCCGGCAAAGCGGTGGGACGACCGAGGAGACCGACATGCAGCCGAACACCACGCTGACCCCCGAGGAGCAGGCGGCCGACCTCCGGTTCGACCAGCTCCGCCAGCTTGTCGGGCTGGTCGACTACGACGCGACGAAGGACCCGTTCCCGGTCACCGGCATGGACGCGGTGGTCTTCTGGGTCGGCAACGCGACCCAGGCCGCGGCGTACTACCAACTGGCGTTCGGGATGGAGCTGGTCGCCTACGCGGGGCCGGAGACCGGGATGCGCGACCGGAAGTCGTACGTGCTGAAGTCCGGCTCGGCCCGGTTCGTGCTCGAGGGCGGGGCGGCACCCGACAGCCCGGTGCTCGACCACCACCGCGCCCACGGGGACGGTGTCGTCGACCTCGCACTGGAAGTCCCGGACGTGGACAAGTGCGTCGCGCACGCCCGCGCCCAAGGGGCCACGATCCTGGTGGAGCCCTACGACGAGACCGACGAGCACGGGACGGTGCGCCGGGCGGCCATCGCGACCTACGGCGAGACCCGGCACAGCCTGGTGGACCGCTCCGGCTACACCGGCCCCTACCTTCCCGGCTACGTCGCCCGGCAGACCACCGTGGCCCGGCCGCAGGGGCATCCGCGCCGGATCTTCCAGGCGGTCGACCACTGCGTCGGCAACGTCGAGCTCGGCCGGATGGACGAGTGGGTCGCGTTCTACAACCGGGTGATGGGCTTCGTGAACATGGCCGAGTTCGTCGGCGACGACATCGCCACCGACTACTCGGCGCTGATGAGCAAGGTCGTCGCCAACGGCAACCACCGGGTGAAGTTCCCGCTGAACGAGCCGGCGGTGGGCAAGCGGAAGAGCCAGATCGACGAGTACCTCGAGTTCTACGCCGGGGCCGGCTGCCAGCACATCGCCCTGGCCACCAACGACATCCTCCAGGCGGTGGACATCCTGCGCGCCAACGGCGTGGAGTTCCTGTCCACACCGGACTCCTACTACGAGGACCCCGAGCTGCGCGCCCGCATCGGCGAGGTACGGGTGCCCGTGGAGGAGCTCAAGCGGCGCGGCATCCTCGTCGACCGGGACGAGGACGGCTACCTCCTGCAGATCTTCTGCTCGCCGCTGGGTGACCGGCCGACGGTGTTCTACGAGCTGATCGAACGCCACGGGTCGCTCGGGTTCGGCAAGGGCAACTTCAAGGCGCTGTTCGAGGCGATCGAACGCGAGCAGGAGCGGCGCGGCAACCTGTGACCGCTCGGCCTACCGTAGGGGCATGGCGGAAACCTCTGATGACCTGATCACCGCCCTGCGGGCCGAGCTTCCCGGCGAGGCGGTGGTCACCGACCCGGACCGGCTGACGTCCTACCAGCACGACATGGCGACGTTCTGCCCGTACGGCACACCCGCGGCCGTCGTGCTCGCACGGTCCACCGAGCACGTGCAGCACGTCCTGCGGGTCGCGTCCCGTCTCGGCGTCCCGGTCGTGCCCCAGGGGTCGCGCACCGGGCTGTCCGGCGGTGCCAACGCGATCGACGGCTGCGTGGTGTTGTCGTTGGAGAAGATGGCCGCGATCCGCGAGATCGACGCGCCGAACCGGATCGCGGTGGTCGAGCCCGGCGTTCTCAACTCCACCCTGTCGGCGGCGGTCGCCGAACACGGGCTGTTCTACCCGCCCGACCCGTCCAGCTGGGAGATCTCCACCCTCGGCGGCAACGTGGCCACCAACGCCGGCGGGCTGTGCTGTGTGAAGTACGGCGTCACCGCCGACTTCGTCCGCGGCCTGGAGGTGGTGCTCGCCGACGGCGAGGTGCTGCGCACCGGACGCCGGACCGCCAAGGGCGTGGCGGGCTACGACCTCACCCGGCTGTTCGTGGGCTCGGAGGGCACGCTCGGCGTCGTCACCGAGGTGACGCTGGCGCTGCGGCCGACCGGGCGGGAGCCCCGCACCGTGGCGGGCCTGTTCCCCACGGTCGCGCAGGCCGGTGACGCGGTGGCCCGGGTGGTCGCCGCGGGGCTGGTGCCGAGCCTGCTGGAGTTCATGGACCAGACGTCGCTGCGGGCCTGTAACGACCACCTCAACATGGGTATGCCCGACAACGCCGCCGCGATGCTGATCGCGCAGTCCGACGCCGACCCCGACCGGGCCGTGGCCGACATCGGCGCCATCTCCGCGATCTTCACCGAGGCCGGCGGCTTCGACGTGGTGGAGGCGGACGACCTGGCGGAGGGGGAGCTGCTACTGGCCGCGCGCCGCAACTCCCACTACGCCCTGGAGGCGCTGGGCACCGGGCTGACCGACGACGTGTGCGTTCCGCTGACCCGGCTGGCCGACTACATCCACCGGGTGGAGAAGGTGGCCGCCGAGGCCGACCTCACCATCGCCACCGTGGGCCATGCCGGTGACGGCAACCTGCACCCCAGCGTGATCTTCGACGAGTCCGACGCCGACCAGGTGCGCCGCGCCAACTGGGCGTTCGACGAGATCATGCGGATCGGCCTGGAGATGGGCGGCACGGTGACCGGCGAGCACGGCATCGGAGTGCTGAAGCGCGACTGGCTGGCCCGTGAGCTCGGGCCGGTCGGGGAGCGCGTGCACCGCGACCTGAAACGGCTCTTCGACCCGGCCGGAATTCTCAACCCCGGAAAGGTGCTCAGCGCCTGAGCGGCGGCCGGTCGGGTGGCGATTTATCGAAACGCTTTCTGCGTTCACTTTTCGAAGTGAAACCCGGCCGCCATCGGCCATTGTCCACAAATTGCGATTGACTGGTCGCTATTTGTATCCGATACCGGTCGAAGACAGCGCTGCTGAGTCTTTCCCGCGAACGCAACAGAACCATTTCGTTGCCGTTTCCATCTGGTGCCGGTACCCGCTTGGCCGTAGCCTGCTGGGCACACGTCACCCGCTGACTGCGCGAGGGACCCGGTTTTCCCGTGCGGGAAGGGATTCAAGCGATGTCTGAATTCGGTGCCGGGCGCTCGTCGCGCCGGCAGTTCTTGTTCAACGCCGCGATGGCAGCCGCGGCTGTGGGAGTCGGCGGCACGTTGGCCGGTTGTGGTCAGGGCGGAAGCGGCGCCGGCGGCGGTGGCGGGGGAGGAAAGGGCGGTGGCCGGTCCGGAAAGCAGGGCGAGACGCTTTTCATCGCCGGCTTCCAGTGGGGACCGCCCACCCAGTTCAACCCGCTGGGGCAGAACACCGGTTGGCCGTGCGGGCAGAACAACATGCAGCTCGTCTACGAGACGCTGGTGCGGTTCAACCTGCTGAACGGAAAACTCGAACCAGGGTTGGGCAAAGAGCTGCAAACGCCTGACGACACCACGATCGTCGTTCCGCTGCAGGACGGAACCAAGTGGCAGGACGGGAAACCGCTCACCGCCGACGACGTGGTGTTCACCTTCGAGCTGGCGAAGCGGCACAGCGAGCTTTCCTACGCGTCGTTCTGGGACTACGTCGACAAGATCGAGGCGAGCGACCCGCAGACGGTCAAGGTCACCGTCGGCAAGAAGCCGTTCAACCCCGCGATGGTGAAGAACAGCCTGGCGTCGACGTACATCCTTCCCAAGCACGTGTGGGAGCCCCTGGAGAAGCAGGGCAAGCCGATGGGGCAGTTCGAGAACACCAAGCCGGTCGGCTCCGGGCCCTACAAGGTGGACTCCTACAACCAGCAGCAGATCAGCCTCACCCGCCAGGACAGCTACTGGGGCAAGACCGCGTTCGGCGGCGCGCCGAAGCCGAAGTACATCGTGCACCCCATCTTCAAGGGCAACCAGGACGGCGACCTGCGCTTCCAGCGCGGCGGTGTCGACGTCATGCAGCAGTTCACCCCGCAGATCTGGAAGATGTGGGAGGACAAGAAACTCGCGGTGTCCACGTGGTACAAGAAGGAGCCCTACCACGTGCCCGGTGGTATCCCGATGCTTGTCATCAACACCACCAAGAAGGGCCTGGACAATCCCGCGGTGCGCCGGGCGCTGGCGTTCGCCATCAACTACCAGGACATCGCCGACAAGGCCATGTCGAGGTATTCGCAGCCGGCGAGCTCCAGTGTCATCCTGCCCACCGGTGGTGAGTCGAAGTACTTCGACAAGCAGGCGGTGGCGACCAACGGCTGGAAGTACGACCCCGAACAGTCCAAGAAGATTCTCGAGGGCGAACTCAAGGCCAAGAAGGGGTCGGACGGCATCTACGTCCTGCCCGACGGCACCCGGCTCGGCCCGTGGACGGCGCAGACGCCCACCGGCTGGAGCGACTGGCAGAGCGCGCTGCGCATCATGGCCGGAAACGCCAAGGCGGCCGGCATCGACATCACCACGAAGTTCCCGCAGGCGCCCAACGTGACCACCTCGGTCCAGGCGGGCGACTTCGACCTGGCCTGCTGGGGTGTGGCCTCCACCAGCGCGGCGACGCCGTGGCAGCGGTTCCGTGACGTGCTCGACGAGCGTGGTGTCGCCAAGCTCGGCCAGCCGGCGTTCTGGAACTACGGCCGGTTCAAGGACCCCACGGTCGCCGGACTGCTCGACCAGGCGGCCGGGGCCACCGACGACGCGACCGCCAAGGCGGCGTACGGAAAGCTCGACGAGATCTTCATGAAGAACGCGCCGATGATCCCGTTGATGTACCGCCCGCTGGAGTTCTACGAGTTCAACGAGACCAACTGGAAGAACTTCCCGAACGAGAAGAACGCCTACGCTCCGCCGATGTTCCAGGGCGCAGGAGTGTCCTGGCTGTTCAAGATCAAGCACGCGTCGGAGAGCTGAACCCCCTCTGGCCCGGACGCCGCATGCACGACGTGCACGCGGCGTCCGGGCCGGCACACCGTCGGCGGAACGTGAGGGAAGTGAATGCGGCTACGCAAGTACCTCGTCGGCAAATCGCTGTGGTATCTCGGCGCGCTGCTGGTCGCGCTGGTGCTGAACTTCCTGCTCCCGCGGCTCGTTCCCGGAAACCCGGTGGACGCGATCGTCGCCCAGCTCGGGCGTTCGGGAACGCAGGCTGACTCGCTGCAGCGGATCCACGAGCACTACGTCAAGGAGTTCGGCCTCGACCAGTCGATGCTGGCGCAGTTCTTCACCTATCTGGGCAACCTCGCCCACTTCGACCTGGGCACGTCGTTCGCGCAGTACCCCGCCCACGTCGACGGACTGATCAGCCAGGCGCTGCCGTGGACGATCGGCCTGCAGTTGCCGGCCATCCTGATCGGCTGGCTGGTCGGCAACGCACTCGGCGCGCTGGCGGCGTTCAAGGGCGGATGGTTCGACCGGGGCGCCTTCCTGAGTTCGCTGTTCCTGTCCAGCATGCCGTACTACTGCCTGGCGATCCTGCTGCTCTACCTGTGCGCGGTGGCGTTACCGCTGCTGCCACCCGGTGGGGGCTACGAGCCGGGCAGTTCGCCGGAGCTGAGTGTGACGTTCATGGTCGACGTGATGCGGCACTACTGGCTGCCGTTCCTGTCGCTGGTGCTGATCTTCGTCGGTGGGCAGGCCGTCGGCATGCGGTCGATGGCGATCTACGAGCTGAACTCCGACTACGTGAACTACGGCCGGGGACTCGGCCTGCCGGACAAGCGGATCGTGCGCTACATCTTCCGCAACGCGATGCTGCCGCAGGTGACCGGCCTCGCCCTGTCCATCGGCACCCTGGTGGGCGGCGCCCTCATCACCGAGATCGTGTTCTCCTACCCCGGGATCGGCTCGCTGCTGTTCGCCGCGATCGGGCAGAACGACTATCCGGTCATCCAGGCGATCACCCTGATCATCCTGGTGGCGGTGTTGTTGTCGAACTTCCTCGTCGAGATCGCCTACGGGTTCGTCGACCCGCGGATCCGGGCGTCGCAGGCAGGTGAGCGCTGATGCGGATGGCACGCTTCACCCCACGGTTCTGGGTCTCGGCGGTGGTCTTCGCCCTCGTCGTGGCGTTCGCGGTCCTGGGGCCGCTCGTCTTCGGCGCGAACCCCGGCAAGGACGTCGGCGGACTGTACGACCCGCCGTCGGGCACCGCCTGGCTCGGCACCGACGACCTCGGCCACGACGTCTTCACCAACCTGATGCTCGGCACCCGGACCTCGCTGATCATCGGCTTGGTGGCGGGGCTGGTGGCCACGCTCATCGGCGTCGTCGTGGGCCTGCTCGCGGGCTACCACGGCGGGGTGGTGGAGGAGGCGCTGATGGGCGTCACCAACGTCGCCCTGGCCATCCCCGCGATCGTCGTCCTCATCCTGTTGTCGGTCGCGATCGACTTCCGTTCGATCGTGGCGATGGCGGTGGTCATCGCCATCACCAGCTGGCCCTGGACGGCACGGGCGGTGCGTGCGCAGGCGAGCAGTGTGCGTACGCGCGAACACCTCGACGTGGCCAGGCTGTCCGGTGCTCGTACGTTCGACATCCTGATCTGGGACGTCCTGCCGTACCTCATGTCCTACATCGCGATGGCGTTCGTGCTGCAGGTGTCCGGCGCGATCCTCGCCGAGGCCGGCCTGTCCCTCCTGGGCCTCGGCCCGAGTGGGAGCGTCTCGCTCGGCATCATGCTCAACTGGGCACTGGTCGGTGAGTCGTTGCTGAACGGCGCCTGGTGGGCGTTCCTGCCGCCGACGATCCTGTTGACGCTGATCGCGTTCGCCCTGCTGATGTTGCAGTCCAGCCTGGACGAGGTGTTCAACCCGCGGCTGCGGCGTGGCCGCAGGCAGCGCGGTGCGGCCGCCGGCGCCGGCGCCGGAGCGGCGGTGTCCCTGGTCACCAGCGGCACCATCGCGGCCGAGACCCTGGACGTCGGGGCGGCGGGTGACCCCCTGCCCGAACCCGGTGCGGGCGAACGCACCGTCGGCTCCGGTCCGGACCGTACGAGCGAAAGGTCGGGTAGCGCATGACCGGGGTGACGACCACCACGACCAGCACCGGCGCCCTGCTGCGGGCCGAGCGGCTGCGGGCCGCGTACAACGTCGAGGGCGGCCAGGTGGTCGCGGTCGACGACGTGTCGGTCGAGGTGCGCAAGGGCGAGGTGCTCGGGGTGGCCGGTGAGTCCGGCTGCGGCAAGAGCACCCTCGGCGCGATCCTGTCGCTGACCGTCCGGCCGCCGCTGTACGTGCTGAGCGGTTCGCTGGAGGTCGACGGCAGGCAGCTCGACCTCGGCCCGGACCGCAGGCCGCCGCGGTCGTGGCGGGGTGAGGTGGTCTCGCTGCTGCCACAGGGCGCGATGAACTCCCTCAGCCCGACGGTGCGGATCCGGGACTTCGCCTACGACGTGATCCGGGCCCACCAGCCGGGCGTTCGGCGGGACACCGCGATCGAACGGGCGCGGCAGCGACTGGAACAACTCGACCTGCCCGCCCGCGTCCTCGACTACTACCCCCACCAGCTCAGCGGCGGGATGAAGCAGCGGGTCGTCACGGTGATCTCCACCCTGTTGAACCCGCGGTTGCTGATCGCCGACGAGCCGACGTCGGCGCTGGACGTGTCCTCCCAGCGGATCCTGATCGAGATGCTGCGGGAGATGTTGAAGCAGGACATCATCGGCGGCGTCATCTTCATCACCCACGACCTGCCGGTGCTGAACACGATCGCCGACCGGATCGCAGTGATGTACGCCGGGAAGATCGCCGAGGTCAGCCCCGCGACCGAGCTCATCAACCGGCCCCGCCACCCCTACAGCGCGTCGCTGCTGTCGTCGGTGCTGGTGCCCGAGCCGCACATGCGGCAGACGAGGGTGCGCGGCATTCCCGGCGCGCCGCCGAGCCTGGCGCGCCCGCCGGCCGCGTGCCGGTTCCATCCCCGATGCCCGCTGGTGATGGACATCTGCCGTACGGAGGAACCCCCGCAGGTCGGTGACGAGCGCCGGCACTCGCTGTGCTGGTGGGCCGAACAGCACCCCGGCCAGACCGTGGAGGTGGGTCGATGAGCGAACAGCCCCAGAACGGCGCCGGGCCGCTGGTCGAGGCGAAGTCGCTGTCCCGCGTCTTCGGCCACGGCGAGAAGGCCGTCCGGGCCGTCGACGACGTGTCGTTCACGCTGGGACGCCAGGAGGTGGTGTCCATCGTGGGGGAGAGCGGCAGCGGGAAGTCGACGCTGGCCCGGCTGGTGCTGCGGCTGCTGGACCCGACGTCGGGGACGCTGCACCTGTCCGGCCGGGACGTGACCTCACTGAAGGGGCGCGACCTGCAGGCGTACTGGCGGGACGTGCAGGCGGTCTTCCAGGACCCGTTCAGCTCGTTCAACCAGTTCTTCACCGTACGTCGGCTGCTCAACCGGTCGCTGCGGCTCGCCGCCGCCGGGTCGGCCGAGCGGGGCGAGACGCTGATGGCCCAGGCGCTGGACCACGTGGGGCTGTCCGCGGACGTGCTCGACAAGTGGCCGCACCAACTGTCCGGTGGCCAGCGGCAGCGGGTGATGATCGCGCGGGCGCTGATGTTGCAGCCCCGTATCCTGGTCGCCGACGAGGCCACCTCGATGCTGGACGCGTCGCTGCGGGCGAACATCCTGAACGTCCTCGCCGACCTGCGCCGCGACTACGACATGACGATCCTGTTCATCACCCACGACATCGGCCAGGCGTGCTACGTGAGCGACCGGGTGCTGGTGATGAGCCAGGGCCAGGTCGTCGAGCAGGGTCCCACCGACGAGGTCATCTTCAACCCGCGGCACGAGTACACCCAGCGGCTGCTCGCCGACGTACCCCGGCTGCACGAGAACATCCTCGACTGAACCCGCCGACCCGCCGACCCTGTCGTACGTCCCGCTGTCAACGTGCCCTTGACAGCGGGACGTACGTCTTTCAGGTGCGGGTGTTTGCACGCGGTGCGGTTCAGGAACCGGCGCGGACGGTGTAGCCGCCGGCGACAACCGGGTAACGAGGGGTCCCCGGGAAATCGGCGTCGATGTCCTTGCACCCCGTCGGCTGCCACCGTGCCGTTCGGGAGCAGGTGACGGAACCAGAGCCGGCCCCTGGGGGACCCGTCGGTCCCCGTCGCCGCGATCGCGAACCACACCGGATGGCCCACGGTGTTGGGCTCGTCGAGGATCAGTTCCCCGACACCGGCCACCGCCGAGGGTGTGGACCGCACCGTTCGTTCGGCAGGTGGGTGGCCGGGAACCGGCCGGGCCTGCGCGACGCACGGTGCGACCAGCGTCCCCGCCGCCGCGAGGGCCGCCAGCGCCGCGGCCCGAGCTTTCCATCCGGACATGTCGTTCCTCCTGGGAGTCCGCTTTCCTGTCGGCTGCCGTACCAGCCTCGGCCCTCCCGTCGGACGGGATCATCTGCCGATCGGGCGAGACCTGTGCCGCACCGGCACACTTTCCTCCACCGATTTCCTCCACCGATTGGCTGAGAGAGCGGCGGGCAGCGGGCCACGAGGCACCGTGTCGGCGAGGTGGGGGACGGGCCGGGGGAACCCCTGTCAGGGTGGGGGCAACCCCACCTTGACGGTGCCGAAACTCCACCACCACAAGGGGTATCTGCCACATCGTGACCGGCGGCGACTCTTCGTAGCGTCACTGACGTGCGAACTCTGCTGCCTCCACTGCTCGCCGCGACCGTCCTGCTGGGCCTCACACCCGCGGGAAGTGCCGTCGCCGCCACTGACACCCACACGGCCCTCCCGCCGTTGCAGTACGCCGCCCGCACCGTCGACGGTCACCGGTTCCTCGCCTACGACCCGCGCGGCGACGGCCGGGTCGTCGAGGTGCTCGGCGATCTGGCCACCGCCGACCAGGTGGCCGTCCTCGTCCCCGGCGCCGGCCACCGGCTGGGCAACTACCTCACCGGCGGTGCCCGGCCCACGCCTCGCGGAGCGGGCCGGGCTCTGCTGGCCGAGCTGTACCGGCAGTCGCCCGGCACCGGCTCGGCCGTGGTCGTCTGGCTGGGTTACGACACCCCCGAAGGCGTCGACGTCGCCTCCGCCCGCTCCGAACGCGCGGAGGCCGGCGCCCGGGACCTGATCCGCTTCCTGCGGGAGGACCTGGCGCGCCGGGTGTCCCCGGGCACCCGGATCACCCTGGTCGGCCACAGCTACGGGTCGGTGGTGATCGGCCGGGCCGCACCCGCGGTGCACGTCGACGACATCGTGGTCGTGGGCAGCCCCGGAATGGACGCGGGCAGCCGGGCCGGTCTGCGCACCACCGCGCGGGTGTGGGCAGCGCGGGCGCCGGGCGACCCGATCCGGTTCGCTCCGCCGCTGCGGGTGGGTGGCTTCGGCCACGACGCGGACCCCACCGCCCCGGGCTTCGGTGCCCGCACGTTCGGCGTCGGCACCGCTCGCGGGCACGCCGACTACTTCACTCGCGGAACCGAGTCGCTGGCCAACATCGCCCGCATCGTCCGCGGCCGGACCGGCGAGGTGACCCGATGACCGCCCTGACGCCCACCACGATTCCGGTCCCCGCACCGGCTCCGGTTCGCCGCACGCGCAGCGGGCCGTGGCAGGCGTTCGTCGAGACCGTGGCCGCCCGTACGCCCGCGACCCGCGACCGGGCGCTGGACGCCTACCGCGCCCTGGCCACGCTCGGCGTGGTGACCGGCCACTGGCTGGTCGGCGCGCTGGTCGCCCAGCCCGACGGCACGCTGCGGATCGCCAGCCCGCTGCGCGACCTGGGCGCGCTGGCGCCGGCCAGTTGGGTGCTGCAGATGCTGGGGCTGTTCTTCCTGGTCGGCGGGCACTCCGCGGTGTCGAGCCTGGCCCGGTCCTCCGAACGCGGCGAGCCGTACGCTGGCTGGCTGCGCCGCCGGTTCGCGCGGCTGACCCGGCCGGTGCTCGCCGCGACCGCGCTGTCGGCCGGTTGCCTGGCCGTCCTCGGCGCGGTCGGAGTACCCGAGGGAACCCTGCGTACGTGGGTCGTCCTGCTGGTCCAGCCGTTCTGGTTCGTCGCCGTCTACGCGTTGCTGACGATGCTCACGGGGTACGCCGTGGCGGCCGACCGGCGGTGGGGCGGATGGGCGGCGCTGCCGCTGCTGGCGTTCGTGGCCGCCGGTGACCTGGCGAGGTACGGCCCGTGGAGCGACGCGATGCCCGGCTGGATCGGGATGGTGAACCTGGTGCCGGGCTGGCTGTTCGCGTACCAGCTCGGCGTCTCCTGGTCACGCGGTCGGCTCGGGCGGCCGGTCGCCTGGCTGCTGCTGGTGGGCGGCGCGAGCCTGTTCGCCCTGCTGCTGTTGGTGTTCCACTACCCGGCCAGCATGGTCGGGGTGCCGGGTGCGGCCCGCTCCAACGCGCACCCGCCGTCGTTGCTGGTGCCCGCACTGGCGGCGTTCCAGTCCGGCGCGGCCCTGCTGCTGCACGGCCCGGTCACCCGGCTGATGCGCCGGCCCGGTCTGTGGGCGGGCGTCGCCGCGGTGAACCTGGCCGCGATGACCATCTTCTGCTGGCACCAGGTGCCGATGGTGCTGGTGTCCCTGGCCGGGAAGTCGGCGATCGGCGCGGTGCCGGGACTGACCACCTCACCGGACCAGCTGTCGTGGGTGCTCGCCAGGCTGGCATGGCTTCCGGTGATGGCGGTGGTGCTGGTCGCGGTGGTCGCGGTGACGCGGAGGTTCGAGGCGCCGCTGGGCCTTCGGGCTCCGCTGGCACGGGTGGTCGCGGCGGTGGTCACCGCCGCCGCCGTGGGCTTCTTCGTCACGCTGCACTGAGTACGGGCGCGGCATGCGCGGCTTGCGGGGCTACGGGGTGGCCGGACGGACCTGCCCGGTCACCTCTCCCAGTCCCAGCCGGCCGCCACCCGGCGCCGGTGCGGTGGCCCGGATGGTCACCACGTCATCGTCTCGCAGGAACGTGCGCGTGGAGCCGTCCGCCAGCGTGAGCGGTCGCGTGCCCCCGGCCGAGGCCTCCATCAGGCAGCCGTACTCGCCCTCACCCGGCCCGGACACCGTGCCGGAGGCGAGCAGGTCGCCGGTGCGCAGTGTCGCGCCGTTGGAGGTGAGGTGGGCGAGCATCTGCGCCGGCGTCCAGTACATGTCGGCGTAGCGGGGGCGGGCGACCACCTGGTCGTTGATCGACACCTCGAGGTCGAGGTCGAGCCCGAAGTCGTTCGTACCGCGCAGGTGCGGCAGCGGCGCGGGGTCCTGGGCCGGCGGCGCCACCGTCGCGGCGTCCAGCGCGGCCAGCGGGACCACCCACGGCGAGACGGAGGTCCGGAACGACTTGCCGAGGAACGGCCCGAGCGGCCGGGCCTCCCACGCCTGCAGGTCGCGCGCCGACCAGTCGTTGACCAGGACCACGCCGAAGACGTACTCGCGTACCTCGTCCACACTCACCCGCTGCCCCGCGACGGTGGGGGTGCCCACCACGAAACCCACCTCCGCCTCCAGGTCGAGTCGGGTCGACGGGCCGAACGACGGAGACGTCTCGCCCGGGGCCAGATGCTGCCCGCACGGCCGCGTCACCGGCGTTCCGGAGACCGCGACCGTGCCGGCCCGGCCGTGGTAGCCGATCGGCAGGTGGTGCCAGTTGGGGGTCAGCGGCGGCTCGTTCGGGCGGAGCAGCCGGCCGAGGCGGGTGGCGTGGTGTTCGGAGGCGTAGAAGTCGACGTAGTCCGCGACCTCGAACGGCAGGTGCAGCCGCACCTGGTCCGCCGGGACGAGTTCGGGTTCGACCAGGGAGCGGAACGCCTCGTCGGTCAGGCGTTCGGTCACCCAGTGCCGGACGGCGTGCCAGGCCCGGGCGCCCAGCGCCATGAAGGGGTTCAGCGTCGGGGCGGTGAACACCCCGGCGAAGTCGGCGTACTCGCTGGCCGCGAGCGGTGCGAGGTCGAGAACGTGGTTGCCGATGGCCACGCCCACCCGCGGATCCTCGTCGGGGAGGGAGAAGACGCCGTACGGCAGGTTGTGCACCGTGAACGGCGAACCCGCGGGGACCGGCACCCAACTCGTCGTGGCCACGGGTCAATCCTGCAGGACCCGCAGGCGCAGCAGGTCGGCCAGGGGATCGGACACGCTGCACGACCCGAACGAGGTGAACCACCGCCGGGCCGAGGCCGCCGCCCGGTCCTCCAGCGCGCGCACCTGGCCGGCCACGTGGTCGGCGTCCCGGTCCGACAGCGCCTCGACCAGCGCCGGCTCGTCCGCCCCGTCCAGGGCGAACCGGGTGGCGAGCAGGACGTTGAGGAAGCCGTGGTGCTCGGCGCCGCCCGCGGAGCCGCGGACCGCGTGGTGCAGCCCGGCCGTGCACTTGAACGGAAGCTCGCGGTCCAGGCAGGCGAGGACTGCCCGGGCCAGTGCCACCTCGCCGGGGAACGTCTCGGCATCCACGCCGCCGGTGCGGAACTTCGCCCGGTGGCCGTACTCCGCGAGCGCGTCGAGGGCGTCCAGAGCGCCGTCCCAGCCACCGTCCCCGCCACCGGCGCGGGGCACCTCGACCGCGACCGCCACCTCGTCGGGAAGGTCGGCGGCGGCCAGCGCGCGGTCCATCCGGGCGACGTTGCGGGCCAGGCCTGCCGTGTGCAAAGACTCGTCCCGCAGCGCCACCTCCACCGAGACCACCCGGGCCCGGTCGGTGCGGCCGGCCCAGCGGAGGGCGGGTTCGATCGCGCCGGCGCCGCCGCCGACCACCAGCCCCAGCGACAGCGGCTCCGCGAGCGGCGGACCGTCGTCCAGCGCGGCGAGCAGCTCCGGCAGGGTCGCGTCGGGGCACAGGAACGGCCCGACCAGCCCGGCGTACCACTCCTCGCGCCGGGCGAGGTTGGCGGCCAGCGCGGCGGCGAGCGGCTCACTCGCGGGCGGGAACACCGCGGCGTCGTCGATCAGCCCGGCACACGACGGCGGGACGGTCCGGCTGCGCGGAGTAGTCATCCCCTCGCACTTTAGGCCATCCGCCGAACCGGGACGGCTGACTCGTACAGGGGAAAGCGGTCCCGCGGGCGCTTCCTGGTTTGATGTGCCCGTGACCACGAGTACGGTGCGAACCTCCGGCTGGCGTGGAGGCAGGACGCACCGCCTCTACAGCGTGGTCGTCTTCATCGTGCTCGCCTCCGTCGACAACGTGGCCGCCGTCCTGGTGCCGCCGCTCTACAGCCCGATCGCCCGGGACCTGGAGGTGCGGGAGAGCGCGGTCGGCCTGGTCACCGCGGTGAGCTTCCTGGTGGCCGCGATCGCCGCCGTGGCCTGGGCGTACGCCGGGGACCGGACCCGCCGAAAACCGATGCTGATGATCGGCACGCTGGTGTGGGCGGCCGGGACCAGTGGCACCGCGCTGGCCGGCAACTACGCGGAGTTCTTCGTCGCCCAGATGGTCGCCGCCGTCGGCCTCGGCGCGGTCGCCTCGGTCGGCTTCTCCGTGGTCAGCGACCTGATCGCGCCCAGACGCCGCGGCCTGGTGATGAGCTTCTGGGGGCTGTCACAGGGCCTCGGCACCCTGGTCGGCACCCTGCTCGCCGGGGTACTCGGGGCCGCGGACTGGCGCCGGCCGTTCCTCGTGCTCACCGTCGTCGGGCTGGTCGCGGCGGTGGCGTACCTCTTCACGTACGACGTCCGGCGCGGCCAGAGCGAGCCGGAGCTCGCGGCGATCTTCGCCGAGGGGGGCGACTACGGCCACCGGATCAGCCGGGCCGACCTGCCCGGCATCCTCGCCCGGCGGACCAACGTGTGGCTGGTGATGCAGGGCTTCACCGCGCAGTTCGTCTTCGGATCGCTGGTGTGGCTGCCGCGGCTGTTCCAGGCCAAGGCGCAGGCGGCCGGGCACTCCGAGGAGATCTCCATCGTCATCGGCAGCCTGTTCGCCACTCTCTTCCAGCTCGGCGGTGTGCTCTCCATCGTCGGCGGCCTGGTCGGCGACCGGCTGCAGCGGCGGACCCCGCGCGGGCGGGCGATGGTCGCCGCCGTCGGCATCCTCGGCGGCATCCCGTTCTACGTCGTGCTGTTCTTCCTACCGCTGCACCTCGACGTCTCCGACACCGCCGGTACGGGCACGGTCGTCGCGGCGGTGCTCGCCAGCGTGGTCACCGAGCCGACGGTGACGGTCAGCTTCGCGATGGCGCTGCTCGCCCTCGCGCTGACCTCCGCCAACTCACCGAACTGGTTCGCGCTGCTGGCCGACGTCAACCCGCCCGAGCACCGCGGCACCGTCTACAGCGCGGGCAACCTCGTCAACGGCGTCGGCCGGGCGCTCGGCAACGGACTGGTCGGGGTGAGCTTCCGGGCGCTGGCCGTGGGCTTCCCGCCGCCGCTGAACTACGCGGTCGGGCTGGCGGTGTTCCAGCTGTTCTTCGTACCCACCGGGGCGATGTACTGGCTGGCGTCGCGGACGTCCCCGCGCGACCTGGCGGAGGTACGCGAGACACTGCGGGCGCGGGTGGCGGCCGAGACCGCGCCGTCGGGCACAAATCCGGCCACGGCCACCGGCCCGCCGGAGGAATCGGGGCGCGACACCCGGGAGTGATCGGCCTAAGGTCGGGGCACAAACCTGTGGGAACGCCAGGCCAAAGCGCGCCACCAGCCGCGGCGGCCCGGCCGGAAGGAGCCCGACGATGACCTACTACCGCAGGGTTGGCGAGGTCCCGCCCAAGCGGCACACGCAGTTCCGGCGGCCCGACGGCGGCCTCTACCGCGAGGAGCTGATGGGTGAGGAGGGCTTCACCTCCGACTCGTCGCTGCTCTACCACGCGGGCGTGCCGTCGGCCATCGTCGACTCCCGGGTGTGGGAGCTGCCCGACCTCGCCACCAAAGCCAACCACCCGCTGACGCCGCGGCACCTGAAGCTGCACGGGTTGTTCGCCGACCTGGACTGGAAGTCCCAGGACGCCGTAACCGGCCGCCGGCTGCTGCTGGGCAACGCCGACGTCCGGCTGTCCTACGTCTGGGCCGGTGAGGAGTCGCCGTACTACCGCAACGCGATCGGCGACGAGTGCGTGTACGTCGAGTCCGGAACGGCTCGGGTGGAGACGGTGTTCGGCGTGCTCGAGGCCCGGCCAGGCGACTATGTCCTGCTGCCGCGGGCGACCACGCACCGGTGGATCCCGACCGGCGACACCCCGCTGCAGGCGTACTGCATCGAGGCCAACTCCCACATCTCCCCGCCCAAGCGGTACCTCTCGCGCTACGGCCAGTTCCTGGAGCACTCGCCCTACTGCGAACGCGACCTGCACGGACCCGAGGAGCCGTACGTCCGCGAGGGCGAGGACGTCGAGGTCCTGGTGAAGCACCGCGGCCAGGGGCCCGCGGGCATCGTCGGCACCCGGATGGTCTACGCCACCCACCCGTTCGACGTGGTGGGCTGGGACGGCTGTCTGTACCCCTACACGTTCAACGTCTCCGACTTCGAGCCGATCACCGGCCGGGTCCACCAGCCGCCTCCGGTGCACCAGGTCTTCGAGGGCACCAACTTCGTGGTCTGCAACTTCTGCCCCCGCAAGGTCGACTACCACCCGCTGGCGATCCCGGTGCCCTACTACCACTCCAACGTCGACAGCGACGAGGTGATGTTCTACTGCGGCGGCGACTACGAGGCGCGCAAGGGTTCCGGGATCGGGCTGGGCTCGATCTCCCTGCATCCCGGCGGGTACGCCCACGGGCCGCAGCCGAGCGCGATCGAGGCGGCGCTGGGTGCGGAGTACTTCGACGAGCTCGCGGTCATGGTCGACACCTTCCGCCCGCTGGAGCTCGGCGAGGCCGGCATCGCCAGCGACGACGGCGTGTACGCCTGGACCTGGGCCGGCCGCCGCGCCACCTGAGTCGCTGCCGAGGCGCTGTCAGGCGGCGATTGACATCACCCCCGGGTGTCAATCGCCGGTTGACGACTCCGTCAGCTGACCGGTTCGCGGGTCGTCCGGTGGTGCCGCGAACCCCGCATCGACGTCACGCTCGCGCCGGCGAGGATGAGGTCGGAAGCGGTCAGCAGCACCCGGGACACCAGCGCGAGGACGAGCGCGTCGGCCGGGGCCAGCACGGGTGCGAGCGTCGCGACCAGGACCGCCTCGCGCACGCCGAGCCCGGCCGGGGTGACCACCACCAGGAACCCCACGCACCAGGCGAGGGCGAAGCCGCCCACCGCCAGCGGAACTGCCGCCACCGGGTCGGCGCCGAGCCCGACGGCGAGGATCCACGCGTGCAGGCCGTTCAGCAACCACTGGACCACGCCGGTCGCCGCCACCAGCGCCGTCGTACGTCCGGTGAGCGGGCGCTCCATCGCGGGCCGGCGCACGAGTTTCAGCAGGCGGGTGAGCAGCGGATCGAGGACCCGCGGGTGCAGCAGGGCGAGGAGGAGAGGAGTGAGCAGGAACGCCCACCGGTAGTCCCGGGTCTGCGCACCGGCCGCGAACGGCAGCGTCCCGGTGGCGACCAGCAGACCGGTGGTGAGGCTGAACAGCATCGTGAGGACGAACGCCGTGGCGGTCCGGCGCCGTGGGACGCCGTGGTCGCGGCCGAGCTCCATCTGCGCGAGCATCGGCCACACCGAACCCGGCAGGTGCTTGCCGAGCTGGCTGACGAACAGCACCCGCGCGGCCACCCGGGCCGGCAGCCGCGAGCCCAGCCCGGCCAGCAGCAGCCGCCACATCACCATCGCGCAGGTCAGGGCGAGGATCGCCGGCGCCAGCGCGGCGAGCACCAGCAGCGGGTGCAGCCGGCCCAGCGCGGAGGTGACCTCGGCCCACCGGGTGGCGACGGCGAGGACGCCGAAGGTCACCGCGATCGCCGCGAAACCCAGGCGCACCGCCCTGCCGTTGATCACCCGGAGTGCTGACGTAGTGACGACACGGAGCGAGAACACGGACGGAAGCGTACGGCACGGCGTACTCACTGTTAGTGTCGTTCTCCGTGCGGGTGGTGATGTTCGGGACGTACGACACACGTAGTCATCCGCGCGTCGGCATCCTCGCCGAAGGCCTGCGCCGGCACGGGGCAGAGGTCGCCGAGTGCAACGCGCCCCTGGGCATCGACACCGCCGGCCGGGTGGAGATCCTTCGCCGCCCGTGGCTGGTGGCCTCGCTGGCCGTCCGCGTCCTGAGCGCCTGGCGCCACCTGGTGGCGGGTGCCCGTGAGCTTCCACCCCCGGACGTGGTGCTGGTGGGCTACCTCGGCCACTTCGACGTGCTGCTGGCCCGGGTGTTGTTCCGGCGTACGACGATCGTGCTCGACCATCTCGTCTTCGCCGCCGACACCGCCCGCGACCGCGGCGAGACCGGCGGCGTCAAGCTGACCCTGCTCCGAGCGCTCGACCGGGCGGCGTTGTCCTGCGCGGACGTGATCGTCGTCGACACCGAGGAACACCGGGAGCTGGTGCCCTCGCGCCGGCGGCACCGGGCGGTCGTGGTGCCGGTGGGCGTGGGGGAGGAGTGGTTCGCCGCGGCCCGAACCCCCGGTAGTGGGGGCCCGATCGCCGACGCTCCCGCGACGAACGGGCGGCCCGGGCAGTACGGCCTGAACGGCCGCCGGGACGACCTCCGTGCGGCGACGGCGGTGGGGGCACGCCGTGCGGAACCCCTGCGGGTGGTGTTCTTCGGCGTCTTCACGCCACTTCAGGGCGCGCCGCTGATCGGCACCGCGATCGGGCTGCTGGCCAGCGAGCCGATCGAGGTCACGATGATCGGCCACGGGCAGGACCTCGATCGCACCAGGGCGGCCGCGGCGGGCGACCCGCGGGTGCGCTGGCTGGGCTGGGTGCCGCCGGCGGAGCTGCCGAAGCTCGTCGCCGAGCACGACGTGTGTCTCGGCATCTTCGGCACCGGGCCCAAGGCGCTGCGGGTCGTTCCCAACAAGGTCTTCCAGGGCGCGGCCGCCGGCTGTGTGGTGGTGACCTCGGACACGGCGCCGCAGCGGCGGGCGTTCGGTGACGCCGTCGTGTACGTCCCGCCCGGGAGCGCGACCGCGCTGGCGACGGCGCTGCGCCGCCTGCGGCGCGACCCGCAGAGGGTCGCCGCGTTGCGGGCCGCGGCCGGCCGGGTCGCCCGCGAGCACTTCGCTCCCGAGGAGGTCGTCCGGCCGCTGCTCGACCGCCTGGTCGCGCCGGTTCCCGCGTCCGGCCGCGTCCGCGTACCGCGGTCCTCCCCGGCGCCCGTGGCTACTGCCGTTCTTCCTCCGCTCAGCCCGAACGCCTGGCTGCGCTGGGATCTCGTCTCCCGGATGCTGCCGTCCGAGTCCGAGTCCGGTTCCCGGTCCGCGTCGGTGCTGGAGGTCGGCTGTGGACAGGGAGCTTTCGGCGCCCGGCTCGCGCAGCGGTACGACTACCTCGGCCTGGAGCCCGACCCGGACTCGTGCGCGGTCGCCCGGGCCCGGCTCGCGGAGGCGGGCGGGCGCGGTGAGGTCCGCAACGGCGACCTGTCGGCCCTGCGGGACGGCGAGGAGTTCGACCTGGTGTGCGCGTTCGAGGTGATCGAGCACCTCGAACACGACGAGAAGGCGCTGGCCGAGTGGGCCGGCCGGCTCCGCCCGGGCGGCTGGCTGCTGCTGAGCACCCCGGCGTTCCAGCACCGGTACGGCCCCGCGGACGCCACGGCCGGGCACTTCCGCCGCTACGAACCCGGCGACCTGGCACGGATCCTGCGCGAGGTCGGCCTGGAGCGGGTGGAGGTGCGCCAGTTCGGCGGCCCGCTGGGTTACGCCCTGGAGGCGGCACGCAACCAGGTCGGCCGCCGCCGGCAGCGGCAGATGGTGTCGATGGCCGAACACGCCAACGAGAGCGGACGCCTCCTGCAACCGAGGTCGCCGTTGTACGGCGCGGTCACGGAGTACGCCACCCTGCCGTTCCGCCTGCTGCAGCGCGGCCTTCCCGGGCACGGGCCGGATCTGGTCGCCCGCGCCCGGCGCCCGGACTGAGCGCCGAGCGGCGCGTCCTGCCTGGCGGCCCCACGCCGGAGAACCTCCCGTGCATGCGCCGTTCGTCGCGCATTCGTACGGCTTGTCCGAACTCTCGCGTACGCTACGTTTCGCCACCTCGGGACCACCACGAAGACAGTCCCGCGTCGCCCGGCGACCACACCCGTCAGCCCGCCGGCCGCACCTCGCGAAGGAGACCTCGTGCCCCAGCACACCCACGCAGAGCGCACTCTCGTCGGCCGACGCGGCGTCCTCGCCGGCGGTGCCGCCGCCGTCCTGGCCGCCGCGGGATTCCGGGCCGGGCCCGCATGGGCCGACGGCGTCGACGCCGCCCGTCCGGCCGACGGCAGCCACCGGCTCACCGTGATGGGCACGACCGACCTGCACGGCAACGTCTTCAACTGGGACTACTACGCCGACCACGAGTTCGGCAGCGACACCAACCCCGACGACATCGGCCTGGCCAAGGTGTCCAGCCTGGTCAACGCCGTCCGCGAGAAGCGCGGCCGCGGCAACACCCTGCTGATCGACGCGGGCGACACCATCCAGGGCACCCCGCTGGCCTACTACTACGCGCGCATCGAGCCGATCTCGAAGACCCGCGTCCACCCGATGGCCGCGGCGATGAACGCCATCGGCTACGACGCCGCGGCGCTCGGCAACCACGAGTTCAACTACGGCATCCCGCTGCTGCGCACGTTCGAGGAGCAGCTCGACTTCCCGCTGCTCGGCGCCAACGCGCTGAACGCGAGCACCGGCCGGCCGGCGTTCCAGCCGTACGTCATCAAGCTGGTGCGGTTCCGGGGCATGCGCCCGGTGCGGGTCGGCATCCTCGGCCTCACCAACCCCGGCATCGCGATCTGGGACAAGGCCAACGTCGAGGGCCGGATGACGTTCCCCGGCCTGGTCGAGCAGGCGAAGGTCTGGGTGCCGAAGATGCGCCGGGCCGGCTGTGACGTCGTGATCGTGTCCGCGCACTCCGGCGCCGACACATCCTCCTCCTACGGCGACGCCCTGCCCTGGCCGGAGAACGCCTCCACCCTCGTGGCCGAGCAGGTGCCCGGCATCGACGCCATCCTGGTCGGGCACGCCCACGTGGAGATCCCGGAGCGGTTCGTCACCAACAAGGAGACCGGGGCGCAGGTCGTCCTCACCGAGCCCTCCTACTGGGGACGCCGGCTGAGCCTGATCGAGCTCGACCTGCGCTGGTCCGCGCAGCGCGGCTGGCAGGTGGTGGGCCGTGGTTCGCAGGTGCTCAACTCCAACACCGTCCCCGAGGACGACGAGATCGTGGCGCTGCTCAAGGCCGACCACGACGACGTGATCACCTACGTCAACTCGCCGATCGGCACGTCCAAGGTGGCGATGTCGGCGTCGACCGCGCGGTACGAGGACACTCCGGCGCTGGACTTCGTCAACTACGTCCAGGCGGACGCGGTCAAGAAGGCGCTCGCGGGCTCCGCCGCGGCCGACCTGCCGGTGCTGTCGATCGCCGCGCCGTTCAACAAGGACGCGGAGATCCCGGCCGGTCAGGTGTCGGTGCGCGACGTCGCGGGCCTCTACATCTTCGACAACACCCTGCTCGCGGTGCGCTTCACCGGCGCCCAGCTGAAGGCCTACCTCGAGCAGTCCGCGGCCTACTTCAAGCAGGTCGACGGCGTGGGCCCGTTCGCGCCCGACGACGTGACGAACGCGCCGACGCCGACCTCGCCCAAGGGCACGCCCGACTACAACTACGACGTCGTGGCCGGGCTGGACGCGCCGTTGACGTACGACATCGACATCGCCAAGCCCGTCGGTGAGCGGATCACCGGGCTCAGCTACGCCGGCGCGCCGGTGGCCGCCGACCAGGAGTTCGCGCTCGCCGTCAACAACTACCGCCAGTCCGGCGGCGGCAACTTCCCGGGCGTGAAGACCGCCGAGGTGCTCTACAACGCCCAGGTGGAGATCCGGCAGCTGCTGATCAACTGGGTGACCGCGGCCGGTGAGATCGACCCGACGGTCTTCTTCTCCCGTGACTGGCAGCTGGTGGCCAACGGGACACCGGTGATCATTCAGCCGTAAACCGGGCCCAATCGCGCCCGAACCACGCGGGCCCTCCGGGAGATCCCAGGGTGATGCCGGAGAGCCCGCGGGCGGTTCAGGGCAGAGGATGAGCACATGTCGAACCGCACCAAGTACGTCATCGGCGGCGTCCTCGTCGCCCTCCTCGGTTGGTGGCTGCTGCCCAACTGGCTGGCTGCCCTGCTGATAGTCGCGGTGGTCGCCGCACCGGTCGTCGGATACCTCATGCTGGACGACTCCCAGCGGCGCCGCCTGCACCGGCTGCGCAACCGGAACCAGCTGCACCGCTGACCTCCGTACGACCTGGACGGCGTAGGTCCTGCACGGCGTACGTCCTACACGGCGTAGGTCCCGCGGGCGGGCCGGGTGGCCGCGACGATCGCGTCGGCCAGCCGGTCGGCGTCCTCGACCGGCAGCCCGGCGACGGTGATCCGTACGCCGGGCCGACTTCGCACCCGGAAGCCCGCGCCCGGGGCCACCACCCACCCCTCCTCCAGCAGCCGCGCACAGACACCGGTCTCGTCCTCGACGGGAACCCACACGTTCAGGCCCGAGCGGCCGTGTGCGGCGACCCCGCGCCGGGTGAGCGCGGCGACCAGGGCGTCCCTGCGTTCGTCGTAGAGCGCACCGGCGCGCGTCACCTGTTCGGCGACCGACTCGTCCTCCCACAGGGCGACGACGAGGTTCTGCAGGATCGTCGACACCCATCGCATCACCACCGCCTGGCGGCCCTCGACCCGGCCGATCGTCTCGCTGTCCCCGGCGAGGACGGCGCAGCGCAGGTCGGGCCCGTACGGCTTGGAGACCGACCGCACCATCGCCCAGTGCGCCGTCGCGCCGGCCAGCGGCCGAAGCGGCTCGGCGGCGAGTTCGGCGGCGTGGTCGTCCTCGACGACCAGCACCTCGCGGTGCCGGTCCAGAATCCCGCGCAGCCGGGCCGCTCTGCGCTCACTCACCTGGGAGCCGAACGGGTTCTGCGCCCTGCTGGTGACCACCAGCGCCCGGGCGCCACGCCGCAGCGCCTGCTCCACGCCGTCGGGGTCGGGGCCGTCGTCGTCGACCGGCACGGGCACGACCGGTAGCCCCATCGCGGCCAGCAGGTCGAACAGGTTCGCCCATCCGGGGTCCTCCACCGCCACCGGGTCGCCGGGGGACAGGTGCGCGTCGAGGACGCGTTCGACGGCGGCCAGGCAGCCACTGGTGATGGTGAGGTCGTCGGCGGGCACCCCGTCGGCGACCAGCCTGCGCCGGGCCAGTTCGGCGAGCTCGGGCCGCACGCCCGAACCCGAGCCGTAGGTCACCGGGCCGGCCGGGATCCGCCGCAGGGGCGAACGCAGCGACGGCAGCAGCGCCGGGTCGGGCCCGCCGACGGAGAGGTTCCGGGCGCCCGCGGGCACGGGAAGCCGGGTCCGGGACCGGCTGGCGACGGCGGGAACCGGGCGGACTCGCGTACCGCGCCGGCCGTCGGTCTCGATCACGCCCCGCTGGCGCAGCGTGCGGTAGGCCGCGGCGACGGTGCCCGGGCTCACGTCCAGTTCCTGTGCCAGCACGCGGACGGCGGGCAGCCTGGTCCCCGGGGTCAGGTCGCCGGAGCGGACCCCGGACTCCACGCTGGCGGCAATTGCGCTCGACGTCGCGCCGACGATGCCATATCGTGAGGACACAATCCTAAGTTTGTACTAAAACAAACCTGCTGGCAAGTGCCGAGCCCCGGGGAACGCGTTCCACGGATCCGGCCGCCCAGCAGCGGAAGTACGAACACCGACACGTCCCACGGGAGCCCCGCGATGGTCGAGACCTCCGCCGCCGAATCCACCCACGAGACCACGCCCGCGCCCGCCGACCGGTGGTACGAGGCGCCCGTGTTGTCCGGCGACCACGTACGGCTGGAGCCGATGTCCCTCGCCCACGCCGAGGGGCTCGCGGCCGCCGCCGACGACCAGGTCTTCCAGCACCTGCGGATCACCCGGGTGCCGAGGAACCGCGAGGAGGGCGAGGCGTTCGTCCGCGCGGTCCTCGCGCAACGGGACAAGCGGGTGCTCCTTCCGTGGACCCAGCTCGACGCGGTGACGGGTGAGGTGGCGGGCACCACGTCGTACTACGAGATCGACCCCGACCTGCGCACGGTCGCCATCGGCCACACCTGGCTCGGCCGGCGCTGGTGGCGTACCGGCGTCAACACCGAGGCGAAGCTGCTGCTGCTGCGCCGGGCGTTCGACGACCTCGGCGCGGTGCGGGTGGTCTGGCACACCGACATCCGCAACGACCGCTCCCAGGCCGCGATCGCCCGGCTCGGCGCCCGGCGCGAAGGAGTGTTGCGCAAGCACAGGTTGCGCCGGGACGGGAGCTGGCGCGACACCGTGCAGTTCGCGATGACCGACGACGACTGGCCGGACGTACGCGAACGGCTGTCCGCCCGGCTGCGTCCCGCCGGACGCCCGGTCGACCCGACCGCGACGACATGACCTCGGCCGCGACGACCTGACCGCGACCGAACATCCGGAGGTGATCCCGCAATGCTGATCCACCCGTGGGACGAGGCGGACGAGGACGAGTGGCGCGGCTTCCTGGCCGAGCACGACTTCGGTCAGCTGGTCGCCGGCGGCCGTGACCGCGACCTGCCCGTGGTCGTACCTACCCACTTCCTCTTCGACGGAGACCGGACGGTCTGGCTGCACCTGGCCCGGCCCAACCCTGTGTGGGCACCGCTGGCCGAGCACCCGCGCGCCGTGCTGACCGTGGTCGACGACTACGTGTACTCGCCCGCCCGCTGGCAGGCCCCGCCGGGAACGCCGGTCGAACACGGCGTACCGACGTCGTTCTACGCCACGGTCCAACTGGCCTGCGACGTACGCGTCGTCGACGACCCGGAGGAGAAGGCGACCGCCCTCAACCGGCAGCTGGACCACTTCGAGCCCGGGTCGGGCCGCGTACCCGTTCCCACCGAGGCCGACCGGCGGCTGCTGTCCGGACTGCGGGTGCTGGAGCTCACCGTCACCGGGGTACGCGCGAAGTTCAAGTACGCGGGCAACAAGGAGGCGGAGCACCGCGAGGAGATCGCCGCCGGGCTGGCCGCGCGAGGCGGGCGTTCCGACGACCGGGCCAGGGCGCACCTGCTGCGCCGGCTGGAGCAGTCCGCCGGGCCGGCCGCTCAGCGGTAGGAAGCGGCCGGTCCGGCCGGAGGAGTCGGCCTGCCCGGCCGTTCAGCGGTAGGAGGCGGCCTGCAGCTCGAACAGCTCCGCATACAACCCGCGGCGGGCCACCAGCTCCGCGTGCGTTCCGGACTCCACGATCCGGCCCCGGTCGAGGACCACGATCAGGTCGGCCATCCGTACGGTCGAGAACCGGTGTGACACCAGCACGGTCACCGCACCGGTCGACCTTCGCAGCTCACGGGCGGCGACGGTCCAGCGCTCGTACAGCCGGTGTTCGGTCTCGGCGTCCAGCGCGGCGGTGGGCTCGTCCAGCAGCAACAGCAGCGGCGCCTGGCGCATCATGCCCCGGCCGACGGCGAGCTTCTGCCACTGCCCGCCGGACAGGTCGACTCCGCCCGGCCACTGGGCGCCGAGCTGGGTGGCCGGTCCGGCCGGCAGGGTGGCGGGCAGGTCGCCGGCGCCGGCCCGATCCAGCGCGGCCGCCACCGCCGCGCCGTCGTCCACCGCGGTCAGGTCGCCGATCCCGACGGTCTCGCGTACGGAGAACTCCCAGCGCGCGTGGTCCTGGAACGCCGCCGACACCCGCAGCCGCCAGCGTTCGGGGTCGAGGGTGGCGAGGTCCGCGCCGTCCACCTCGATCCGGCCCGCCGTCGGCACGTAGAGCCCGGCGAGCAGCTTGACCAACGTGGTCTTGCCCGCGCCGTTGTCCCCGACCACCGCGACGGTCGAGCCGGCCGGCAGGTGCAGGTCGAGGTCGTGGAGGACGTCGGTGTCGCGGTGCGGATAGCGGTAACTCAGCCCGCGAAGGTGAATGCCGGAGGTGAGCCGCGACGGCAACGGCACGGTCGCGTCGACGGACCGCCGAGCACGGTGGGCGATGTCCTCGAGGTAGACGAATCTGCTGGCCGCGGTGAGCGTCCGGGCCGTCCACTGGACGATCTCCGCGGAGTTGCCGACCAGGCCGAGCACCTGTCCGGCGAGCACGGCGGTGAGGAGTACGTCGCCGACGCTGTTGTGCGCGCGCACCGCCTGGTCGACGACGAACACGATCGACCCGAAGTAGCCCACCAGGAACGCGAGCTGGGCGCCGAGTCCGATCAGCTGCCCCCTGACCTGCAGCCGCCGGTGGATGGCCTGGACCTTCCGGTGCTCGGCGTGGAACCCGGCGAGGATCCGGTCACCCAGCCGGAACAGCCTTGTTTCCTTGGCGGATCCGCTGGCGGTGGCCAGCTCCCACAGGTCGTTCGCGCGGCGGGCGGGCTCGGCGGCGAGCTCGTTGCCGAGGTTGAACAACCCGCTGGTGTGCCGGCTCAGCAACAACATCGGCAGGCCGAACAGCGGAAGCGCGAGCAGCAGCGGATGCACGCTCACCAGCAGGATCGCCGTCGTCACCACCCGGACCGCGGCGTTGGCCGCGTTGACCAGCGACGGGATCGCCTCGCCGAACTCCCAGCTGTCGTCGACGAGGATCTCCAGCTGGGTGAGGTGCGCGGGCGTCTCGTGGATCTCCAGGGTGGGAGTGCGTGCCACGGTGAGTGCGAGCCGGCGTTCGACCAGGTGGTGGGCGCGTTCGTTGAGCGCCATCCGGACCCGCGTGCCGGCGTAGTCCAGGGCCGCGCCGCCGACGACGGAGCCGGTGAGCGCGAGCGCGGCGAGGACCGTACGCGCGACGTCGTGCGCGGTGATGCCGTCGAGCAGCAGCTTGAGCCACCAGCCGAACAGCGCCGCCACCAGGGCCTGCAGGGTGAACAGGCCGAACGCGAGGACGGATCTTCGCGGGTCGGCCGCCCACGCCAGGCCGAGCATCACCCGGGCGGTGCGAAGTCGACCGGCCGGGGGAGCGGCGAGGTCGCCGGTGGGCTCGTCGGGCTCGTCGGGGTCAGGCATCGCCGGCCGCCGTCTTCTCGTTGGTGTGCTGCGCCCCGTCGGTGTAGCGGAGTGCCTGCGTACGGAACAACGCGGCGTAACGACCGTCAGCGGCCAGGAGTTCGTCGTGGTTGCCGTCCTCCACGATGCGCCCGCCGTCCAGCACCACGATCCGGTCGGCACGGCGTACGGTCGAGAACCGGTGGCTGATCACGATCGCGGTGAGGCCGGAGGTGAGGTCGAGGAACCGGTCGTACAGATCGGCCTCCGCCCGCACGTCGAGGTGCGCCGTCGGCTCGTCCAGCACCAGTACCCGGGCACCGGCGCTCACCGCGGCCATCGCCCGGGCCAGCGCGATCCGCTGCCACTGCCCGCCGGACAGGTCGACGCCGCCGGTGTGCCGCCGGGACAGGTAGCTGTCCAGCCCTGCGGGCAGGCCGTCGAGGATCTGCTCCGCGCCGGCCCGTCGTGCCGCCGCGCGGATCCGGGCGTCCACGGCTGTCACGTCGGGATCGGTGAGGGTCTCCACCGCGCCGAAGCCGATGTTGTCCCGTGCGGGCAGCGGGTAGTGCACGAAGTCCTGGAAGATCGCCGCCACCGAACGCCGCCACGAGACCGGGTCCAACTCGGCCAGGTCGGCCCCGTCCACCCGGATCCGGCCGGCCTGGGGCACGGACAACCCGGTGAGCAACTTTGTCAACGTCGTCTTGCCGGCGCCGTTCAGCCCCACGACGGCCAGCGAGCGGCCCGCCTCGATGGTGAGGTCGAGGTCGGTGAACACCGGGCGTTCCCGGCCCGGGTAGCCGAAGTGCACCGCTTCGAAGCTGATCTCCCGGGTGGGCAGGCCGCGCGCGGTGCGGGTGGGCACCGTCGCGGGCACGCGGGTGGCCGCCAGGCGTTCGTGGGCGAGGACGTCGGGCACCGGTATGGCGCCGTTGTCGATCCACACGTCGCCCTGCTGGGAGGCGAGCTGGGACATGCCGAGCATCGACTGCACCAGTACGGCGAGCGACCCGGCCGCCAGCCCGCCGTCCAGGGCGGAGCGGGCGGCGAGGACGACGACCACGGCGTTGGCCAGCAGGGCCAGGCCGAACAGCGTGCCCGACACGCGGTAACCGACCCGTCGGGTACGCCACAGCTCCTCCATCACCTGCTGCCACTCCGCGCCGAAGCGGTGCACCAGCCACTCGGCGAGGCCGAAGATCCGGAGCTCCTTCGCCCACTCCGGCATCATCGCCAGCCGCTTGAGGTAGCCGGCCCGCCGCAGCGGCTCCACCCAGAACGGGTTCGCACGGTAGGAGTCGGCCCGCAGGTGGTGGCCGAGGACGATCCACAAGGGGGCGAGCACCACGGCGGCGACCGGCCAGACGTAGGCGGCGACGGCGGCCGCGGCCAGGCCCTGCGCCTGGCCGGACCACTTCGTGGACAGCCCGCTGACAAGCTCGCCCGGTCCGAAACGGGCGATCCGCACCGCCCGGTCGGTGGCCGCGGCCAGCACCGGATCCTCGAAAAGATCCAACCGGGGTACGCCGAGGGTGGTGGCCATCACCCGGCTCAGGAGGTACTCGTCGAACCTGCGGTACAGCTCGTTGGAGACCAGCTCACGCACCATCCGGACGACCTCCTGGGCGAGGAGGAGACCGCCGACCAGGACCAGGGTGGTGATGATCCGGCGCCCGTCGGCTGAGGAGAACCCACCGCGCACGGCGGCCGGCAGCAGGTCGACCAGCCGGCCGACCAGCAGCGCGAACACCGACGGCAGCGCCCCACCCAGGACGGCCAGCGCGGCCATCAGGCCGGTCCAGCCGGGGAACGCCCGGACGAGAACGCCGAGTGCCGCCCGCCGGGCGGATCGCCGGTGGGCGGTGTCGGACTGGCCGACGGAATCGTCGGAGATGCCGGGGGAAACGATGGGAGGAAGGATCGCATTGCGCACTGATGTCCGGCACGTGG
This sequence comes from Actinopolymorpha cephalotaxi, assembly GCF_013408535.1. Taxonomy (NCBI): domain Bacteria; kingdom Bacillati; phylum Actinomycetota; class Actinomycetes; order Propionibacteriales; family Actinopolymorphaceae; genus Actinopolymorpha; species Actinopolymorpha cephalotaxi. The sequence goes on along the minus strand of NZ_JACBZA010000001.1, from coordinate 3,656,648 downwards.
TTTTTGCTCACCGGAGCGTGAGCGGACCGGTGGGTGCGATGCCGCGGCGAGGTCGCCGGTCCGGTGGGGGTTGGCGGACAATGACTGTGACGGCAAGACTGTGCGGGAGCCGGTGGCCGCCTCGTATGGCGTGCTCCGGGCGGGCGGACAACGGGGTGAAGGGGACGAGATGTCGAATCGCGCGTGGTGGATCATCGGGGGAGTGGGCGTGGCCTTCGTGGGCTGGCTTCTGCTGCCCTGGTGGGCGGCCCTGCTGATCGTGCTGGCGGTGGTCGGCGCTCCGGTCGCCGGTTACCTCATGCTCGACCCGTCGCAGCGGCGGCGGCTGGCCCGGATCCGGGAGCGCCGGCAGCTGGGCCGGTGACGGCCCGGCCTGGAGCGGCTTCTTCCCCGCCCGCTCGTCCGGCGGGGTTCCTGGCCGGCTACCCGGCCGATCTGGCGGAGTGGGAACGCGACGACCGGCCGGCGGCACACGGCTTCACCCATCCCTGGCGTTCGCGGGTGGGTGCCGGCAACGGTGAGACGTTCTTCGACGCCCTCGTGCACGCCCATCTTCGGCCGGACGCCACCGTGCTGGACGTCGGATGCGGCCACGGCGCGTACAGCTGCAGGCTGGCCTCCGCCGCCCGGCGGGTCGTCGGTGTCGACCGCGACCCGGGCGTCGTCGCGCTGGCTCGTGAGCTGGCCGCCGAACGCGGGATCGCGAACGCGGAGTTCCGTACGCTCGCCGCCGAGCCGGATGCGGAGCTCGATCTGCCGGAGGACCCGGTCGACCTGTTCGTGTGCCGCCGCGGGCCGGTGCTCGAACGCTGGTTGCCCTGGGCGCTGCGGCTGGCGCGACCGGGCGCGGTGGCACTGGGCATCCATCCCACCGGGGCTGCCGGTGCCGTACCGCCGTGGAACTCCCGGCTGCCCGAACCACTGCGGATCGGGCAGGTCTTCGACTACGCGACGGTTCGCTCCTGGGTGACCCGCGCGCTCGACCCGGCATCGGGCGACGGCACCAACCCGGCGGCGTCGCGCGCGGCCCTGACCGGCTGCTGGTGGCTGGACGTCGCCGAGACCTTCGACGACCCAGAGCAGCTGTACCGCAAGCTGGTAAGCAATTCCGGCGTCTCGTACGCCGATGTCAAGGAGTCGTTGACAGCGCTGCTGGCCGACCAAGGTGGGTCGGTCGAGCTACGGCACTGTCGGCTGGTCTGGCAGGTCGTCTTCGGCTCTCGTTGAGGTTGCAGCGCTTGAGATCATCTGTCGGTCGGCTACCTCGTCGCTTTGAAGGTGTCCATCCACCTGCGGTCTATGGACAGGCAGGTCAGGGCTGCGTAGAGCGGATCTACCCTGTCGTCGAAGCAGTCCCGGATGGTGGACCACTCGTAGCCGTCCCATGGCCGGATACTCAAAGCGGCTGTCTCATCCTCGGTCGCCCCGGTCGCGTCCAGGTTGACCTTGCGGTGACCGTCCGCAGGACGTCCTACAGGGTCGTCCGGCCGGGGTCGTTTGTAGGCCTCCAAGTCCCGGAGGCTCCACTCCTCTCCCTTCTCACGGGTGAGTCGACGCACGTACTGGTCCACCAGGTAGAGGTAGGGAGAGAAGCCGCCGAGCGTGATCATCCCTTCAAGCTCGAACTTGTCGTTGCTCTCCAGACGCTGCTCCCACATGTGTTGCACGTCGGGACGCTGGCCCCAGGAAGCCTTTGCCCATCTGAACTCCACCACCGTGGTCTCCGATCATCCTCACTCGGACCTACGAGTACACCGCGGACCGCGCTCACTGGGTCGGCACGAGGCCGCAGCCTAGCCGCTGGTGGCATCACTATCCTGCGTCGACGGAACGGGGCGATCGAGGGCGGAGGGTTTGGCCGCTGTCCTCGGACGGTCCGGGAAAGCGGGGCCATTGCCTGCCCGGTGCGGTTGGCTCCATGACTGATCTGCGCCTGGTGTTCGCCGTACGGGACGGACAGGATGGAGCCGTTCCGCTGCCGTGCGAACGCGCATGACGTAGGGAAGGACCCGCCCGTGACCAGTGCCGGCCAGATCTCGACCGTCGTCAACGACACGACCACCGACCTCGACCTGGATCCGGACATCCCGCTGGTCACCGTGTTGCGCAACGACCTCGGGCTGCGCGGCGTCCGGCAGGGCTGCGCGATCGGGGAGTGCGGTGCGTGTGTGGTTCTGGTCGACGGACGTGCCGAACGTTCCTGCCAGCTTCCGCTGTCCGCGGTGGCCGGCCGGCGGGTCACCACCCCGGAGGGACTGGGTACTCCCGACCGCCCGCACCCGATCCAGCAGGCGTTCCTCGACCGGCAGGCCGCCCAGTGTGGCTACTGCCTGAACGGCATCATCATGTCCACCGCCGCCCTGCTCGACGGCGCGACGCCCGGCGGCGAGCCGTCGACGTCCGGTGGTTCCTCGCCACACCGCACGGAGGGCCAGATCCAGGCCGCGCTGGCCGAGCACCTGTGCCGGTGCGGCACGCATCACCGGATCCTGCGTACGATCCGCGAACTCGCCGGCCACGAGCAGTCCTCGTCCCCACCACCGGTCCGGGTGGACGACGGGGCGGACGGCCGGGGCGCGCCGGAGGTGGCGGCCGACGTCCGCGCCGACCCGGCGGAGGAGGTTCCCGCCGAGCCCGGCCGCCCAACCGAACCGCCGGCTGCGCGCACCGAGCCGCTGCCCGGTGCGCTGGCGACTGCGCCGAACGTCGAGGACTGGCTGCGCCCCCTGCCCGACGGACGGATCGAGGTCCGCAGTGGCCGGGCCGAGCTGGGACAGGGTGTACGCACCGCACTGGCCCAGATCGTCGCGGCCGAACTCGGCGTACCGCTGGATCGCCTCGTCGTCCGCTCGGCGGCCACCGACGGCACGCCCGACGAGGGCTACACCGCGGGCAGCAACTCCCTGGAGGCCGGCGGAACGGCGCTGGCCCGGGCCGCCGTGGCGTACCGCCGGCTGGCGGCCGAGGGCGACGATCCGCCGACAGGCCCGATCCGGCCGGACGACCAGCCGCGGTGGGCGAGCGGACCGGTGGGGGAGGCGGCGCCGCGCAGCGACCTGCCGGCCAAGCTGACCGGTGCGCCCGCGTACGTCCACGACCTCGCTCTGCCCGGCATGCTGTACGCCCGGGCACTTCTGCCGCCGCGCGAGGACGCCCGGCCGGTCGCCGTCGACCTCTCGGCCGCGAGGGACCTGCCCGGGGTGGAGGCGGTCCTGCACGACGGCCGGCTGCTGCTCGTGGTGGCCACCCGGGAGGAGGTCGCGGTCCGGGCGGTACGCCGGATCGCCCGGACCACCCGCTGGGAGTACGACCACCCCGGCACCGGACCGGCGGCCCGGACCGAAGCACCCGTGCGCACGCCGGTCGTCGAGGAGCCCGGAGCCGAACAGGCGCTGGCTTCGGGGCGAGTGGTCCGGGCCTCCTACGCCAAGCCGTACGAGGCGCACGCCTCCGTCGCCCCGTCGAGCGCGGTCGCCCTGGTCGAGCCTGAGCGCACTGACCCCACCGACCACCCTGACCGCACCGTCCGCACCACGGTGTGGACGCACAGCCAGGGCGTCTATCCGCTGCGCCGCGAGCTCGCCGCCGCGTTCGGCCTGCCCGAGGACGCGCTGACCGTCCGGCACGTGGACGGCCCCGGGTGTTACGGGCACAACGGCGCCGACGACGCGGCCGGGTTCGCGGTGGCCGCGGCCCGTGCCGTGCCCGGCCGGCCGGTGCGGTTCCAGTACGCCGTGCAGGACGAGTTCGGCTGGGAGCCGTACGGCCCGCCGATGTCGGCCGACCTGGCGGCGAGCCTGGACGCCGACGGCCGCGTCACCGCCTGGCGGCACCGCATCCGCACCGACGCGCACACCGCGCGCCCGCACGGCACCGGCGACCGGCTGGTGGTGTCCTGGCTGCGCGCGAACGCCGGCCCGCGGCCGTGGTCGGGTGGCGGCGAGGGCGGGGTGCGCAGTGCCGAACCGCTGTACGAGCTCGGCGCCCGCGACATCGTGGGCGAGTACGCCCCCGGGCCGCTGCGTACGTCGGCGTTGCGTTCCCTCGGCGGCTACTTCAACACCTTCGCCATCGAGTCGTTCATGGACGAGCTGGCCGAGGCCGCCGGCGCGGACCCGGTCGCGTTCCGGCTCGCCCACCTGCGCGACGAGCGGGCCCGGGCGGTGCTGGAGGCGGCCGCCGCGCACGCCGGCTGGCGGGAGCGGGTCGGGCCGACTGGTCAGGGCGGTCAGAACGGGTGCGGCCAGGGCGTGGCGGTGACGAGGTACAAGGGCAGCAAGGCCTACGTCGCCCAGGTGGCCGAGGTCGACGTGGACGCCGCCACCGGGATGGTCGCGGTCCGCCGGGTCGTGGTCGCCTGCGACGCCGGCGTGGTGGTCAACCCCGACGGGCTGCGCAACCAGCTGGAGGGCGGCGTGCTGCAGGGCCTGAGCCGCGCGTTGTACGAGCAGGTACGCCACGGCGCCGACGGGGTGGAGAGCCTGGACTGGACGACGTACCCGGTGCTGCGGTTCGCCGACGTGCCCGCGCTGGAGGTCGTGCTCCTCGACCGGCCCGGCCTTCCGCCCCTCGGCGCGGGCGAGGCGTCCACCCCGCCCACTCCCGCGGCGCTGGCCAACGCGGTCGACGACGCGGTGGGCATCCGGGTGCGCGAACTGCCGCTCACGCCGGACCGGCTGCGCGCCCGGCTGGAGGAGCTCACGGACGCCGAGCAGGCCAGGGTCCGGATCTGAGGCGCGAGGCTACTCGCGGACGATCGGGGCGCCCACCAGCTCACACCCCGCGGCGCGCATCTCCTCCACGGCGGCCCGGGTCATCTCGGCGGTCAGCCCGGCGGTGAGGTCCAGCAGCACGCGCGCGCTGATGCCCTGCTTGGTCGCGTCGAGCGCGGTCAGCCGTACGCAGTACTCGGTGGTCAGCCCGGCGATGTCCACCTCGGTGACGTCGTGGTCGCGCAGCCAGTCGGCCAGCATCACGCCGTTCTTGGCCTTGCCCTCGAAGCCGGAGTACGCCGCGCCGTGCTCGCCCTTGTCGAAGACCGCGTCGAAGGGCTGCGGGTCGAGGTTGGGGTGGAAGCCCGCGCCGTCGGTGCCGGCGACACAGTGCGGCGGCCAGGAGTCGCGGTAGTCGGGCTGGGCGGAGAAGTGCGGGCCCGGGTCGACGTGGTGGTCGCGAACGGCCACGACGTAGTCGTAGGCCTTGTCCCGCTGGTCGGCCTGCTGCCAGGTGTGCAGGATCTCGCCCAGCTTGAAGGCGATCTCGGCGCCGCCCTTCACGCCGAGACTGCCGCCCTCACAGAAGTCGTTCTGCACGTCCACGACGATCAGCGCATGGCTCATCGTGTTCCTCCTTGGCGGCTGGTGTCCCCGGTCGGCCCCGGGTGCTCGGAGTGCTCCCTGTGCTCGGCGTGCCCCGCGTGCTCGGCGTCGTCGTACGTCGTCGGCAGCACCGGCTCCCCCCGCGACAGCTTCAGCGCGGTCGGCGGCAGCTCCGCCCGGGACCGCAGGTGGCGCTCGCGGGCCGCGGCGATCGGCTCCCGGCCGACGATCTTCCCCTCGGTGACCAGCGGGACCAGCAGCGGGCGGCCGCCGTCGACCGTGCACTCGGGGTGCGTGCACACCACCTCGGCGACGGCGGTCCCGTCCTCCAGCCGGCGGTGTGCCCACTTGCGTCCCTTGTGGGTGGGCTTCCCCGTGGACAGCTTTGCCACGCCCTCCATCGGCGAGTCGGGCTCGGGGCCGACGGAGCGGGCGACCAGCTTGTAGACGAGTTCGGCGGTGGGGTGCCCACTGCCGACGACCAGGGCTGTGCCGACGCCGTACCGGTCGACGGGGGCGGCGACCAGGCCGGCGATGGCGTACTCGTCCAGGTCGCCGCTGACCAGGATGCGGGTGTTGGTGGCGCCGAGCGCGTCGAGTTCGGCGCGTACGTCGTGGGCGAGGACGGCGAGGTCACCGGAGTCGATCCGGACCGCGCCCAGCCCGGGACCGGCCACCTCGACCGCGGTCCGCACCGCCTCCCGTACGCCGAAGGTGTCCACCAGCAGCGTGGTGTCCACGCCGAGTGCGGCGACCTGCGCGGCGAACGCCTCCTCCTCGGAGTCGTGCAGCAGGGTGAACGCGTGCGCGCTGGTGCCACCGGTCGGCAGGTCGTAGCAGCGGCCGGCGGCGAGGTTGGAGGTGCTGGCGAACCCCGCGACGTAGGCCGCCCGGGCCGACGCCACGGCCGCGCGCTCGTGAGTGCGCCGGGATCCCATCTCCACGATCGGGCGGCTCCCGGCGGCGGCGGTCATCCGGGACGCCGCCGAGGCGATCGCGCTGTCGTGGTTGTAGACGGAGAGTACGAGCGTCTCCAGCAGGACCGCCTCGGCGAAGGTCCCCTCGACCACCAGGATCGGCGATCCGGGGAAGTAGCACTCGCCCTCGGCGTAGCCCCAGATGTCGCCCCGGAAGCGATAGTCGCGCAGCCAGTCGGCGGTGAGGTCGTCCACGATGCCCCGCCTGCGCAGGAAGACGACCGTCTCCTCGTCGAAGCGGAACCGCTCCAGTGCGTCCAGTAGCCGGCCGGTGCCCGCGACCACGCCGTACCGCCGCCCGTGCGGCAGCCGGCGGGCGAACACCTCGAACACCGCCCGCCGGTGCGCGGTGCCGTCGGCGAGCGCGGCGCGCAGCATGGTGAGTTCGTACTGGTCGGTCAGCAGTGCGGTGGTCGGCCCGGTGTCGGACCCGGTGTCGGACCCGGTGGGCACTGCGGGAGGAAAGGCCTCGGGCGCCGCGTCCATGGCCCGAAGCCTAGACCCGCCGCTCCTTCGGTGGCGGACTGCACGATTTTCGGGGGGTGCGTGCCGAACGGTCCGGCCGCCGGATGCCACGATGGGACCTGTGAGCGGTACCGCACCTGTGGAGCTCGAGCGCCCCGAGACCGACGACGTCGTCCTTCCGGACACGCCGTGGATCACGATCGTCTGGAACGACCCGATCAACCTCATGTCGTACGTCACCTACGTCTTCCAGACCTACTTCAGCTACCCGCGCAAGAAGGCCGAGAAGCTCATGATGGACGTCCACAAGCGGGGGAAGGCCATCGTGTCCAGCGGTTCGCGCGAGGAGATGGAACGCGACGTCGAGGCCATGCACTCCTACGGTCTGTGGGCCACGCTGGAGAAGAGCGGCAAGGGTGGCAGAGGCGGCAGAGGCGGCGACGGAAAGAGCGGCGACGTATGACCAGTGGCTTCCGGTCCCGGCGCGGGGTGATCACCGCGACCCTCGCGGCCGAGGAGGTGCAGCTCGTCCGCGGGCTGATCGGTGAGCTGGTCGAGCTGGTACGCAGCGAGACGCCGATCTCGGCCCCGCCACCCGAGGACTCCCTCGCGGCACTGGTCGGGCACCTCGGATCGACCGAGCCGCCCGAGGACGAGGTGCTCGCGCGGCTGTTCCCCACCGCCTACGCGGACGACGAGGAGGCGGCCGGCGACTTCCGGCGGTTCACCGAGTTCGGCCTGCGCGACGGCAAGGTGAAGAGCGCCGAGACCGTGCTCGAGTCGCTGGGCGACCCGGAGTTCTCCGACCAGGTGACGGTCTCGCTGAACGCCGAGGAGGCGCAGTGCTGGCTGCGTACCCTCACCGACCTGCGGCTCGCCCTCGGCACCCGGCTCGGGGTGGAGGAGGACGACGAGGACCGCTGGGCGTCGCTGCCCGAGGAGGACCGCCGCCGGCAGGTGTACGGCGTGTACGTCTGGCTGGGCTGGCTGCAGGAGTCCCTGGTCTCCGCCCTGTGGTGACCGGCCCTGTGGTGACCGGCCCTGTGTGACCGGCCCTGTGGTGACCGGCCCTGTGTGACCGGCCCTGTGGTGACCGGAACGGTGCAGTGACCACTCGGTAGGCTCGGGCCCGTGCTCACGATCGACCAGGAGACCCGCGACGCGATCGTCGCCCATGCGCGTGCCGACCACCCCGACGAGGCCTGTGGCGTCGTCGCCGGACCGATCGGTTCGGACCGGCCCGAGCGCTACGTGGCGATGATCAACGCCGAGCGCTCCCCGACGTTCTTCCAGTTCGACCCGCAGGAGCAGTTCCGGGTCTGGCGGGACATGGACGACCGGGACGAGGAACCGGTGGTGATCTACCACTCGCACACCGCCACCGAGGCCTATCCGTCCCGTACGGACATCGGCTACGCCTCGGAGCCGCAGGCGCACTACGTGCTGGTGTCGACCCGGGAGTGCGGGTCGGACGAGGGCCCGGTGGAGTTCCGGTCGTACCGGATCGTGGACGGCAAGGTCACCGAGGAGGAGGTCCGGGTGGTCCCGGCGTACGACCGTGACCCCGAGCCCGGCCGCACCGCCTGACCGCGCCCCCGGTTCCGGGTCCGGTTCAGGACACCTCGCCCCGGATGCCGGTGCTGGGCGAAACCGGGCGGCTCCGCCCCACCGGCAGGCCCGTAAGCTGAGCGGCGTGGAGCTCTTCCTGCTCGCCCACTCGGCGCCGGCGCTGGTCTACGACTGTTCGCCCGCCTGAGCCTGCCCGCACGTCCTCTCCTCTGATCCCGTGTGGATCTCCTCGGATCCTCCTCGGATCCCCCGGACCCCTTTCGGAGCTCCGAGGAATCTCCGCGCCGGCGCGCGTGTTGAGAGCAGCAGCCCGACAGATCAGCCAGACCCTCGCGACGAGACACGACCGAAGGAGCACGTACCGATGGCTATCGAGGTTCGCATCCCGACGATCCTGCGCCCGCACACCGGCGGGTCGAAGACCGTGGAGGGCGCCGGCGCGACCCTGAGCGAGCTGTTCGACGACCTGGAGGCACGTCACTCCGGGCTGAAGGACCGGCTGGTCCAGAACGACGACCTGCGCAAGTTCGTCAACGTCTACGTCAACGACGAGGACGTCCGCTTCCAGGGCGGGCTGAACGCCCCCGTGTCCGACGGGGATGTCGTCACCGTGCTGCCCGCGGTCGCCGGCGGCTGAACGGACGGGAGCCGGGATGCGTTTCGCGTCACTGCTGGATTCGGTGGGGCAGACCCCGCTCGTGGGGCTGCCGCGCCTGTCGCCGAGCCCCGAGGTTCGCCTGTGGGCGAAGCTCGAGGACCGCAACCCCACTGGTTCGGTGAAGGACCGCGCCGCCCTGAAGATGATCGAGGCGGCGGAGAAGGACGGCCTGATCCGCCCCGGCGCGACGCTGCTCGAACCCACCTCCGGAAACACCGGAATCTCGCTGGCGATGGCGGCCAAGCTCAAGGGCTACCGCCTGGTCTGCGTGATGCCGGAGAACACCTCCGAGGAGCGGCGCCAGCTGCTGCGGATGTGGGGCGCGGAGATCGTCTCCTCCCCGGCGGCAGGCGGATCGAACGAGGCCGTACGCGTGGCCAAGGCGCTGTCGGAGGACCACCCCGACTGGGTGATGCTCTACCAGTACGGCAACCCCGCCAACGCCCTCGCCCACTACGAGGGGACCGCGCCGGAGATCCTCGCCGACCTGCCGAGCGTCACCCACGTGGTGGCCGGTCTCGGCACCACGGGGACCCTGATGGGTGTCGGCCGGTTCTTCCACGAGCACAAGCCCGACGTCACCGTGGTCGCCGCCGAGCCGCGCTACGGCGAGCTGGTCTACGGCCTGCGCAACATCGACGAGGGCTTCGTGCCGGAGCTGTACGACGCGAAGCTGATCGACTCCCGCTTCTCGGTCGGGCCGCGGGACGCGGTACGCCGGGTGCGTGAGCTGCTGGACGCGGAGGGGATCTTCGCCGGCATCTCCACCGGTGCCGTACTCCACGCGGCGATCGCCCAGGCGCACCAGGCGGTCAAGGCCGGCCGGAGCGCCGACATCGTGGTGATCATCGCCGACGGGGGCTGGAAGTACCTCTCCACCGGCGCCTACGAGGGCACCCTGGACGCCGCCGAGGAGTCGCTGGACAGCCAGCTGTGGGCCTAGAGCAGCGTGTCCTGCGCTCCAGCTCACGCCGGGCCGCGCTCTGTACGGCGTTCGGGCCGGAAAAAGGTGAAACTGCCTGAATCCGGCTGCAACCACCCATCGGCCTCGGGGGTCTGCCACATGACGCGCCCGGGACGGCGACCACGGGGAAACTCGGGGGGCGCCGAGCACAGGAGGCCAGGGGTGGAGCGCGCGTCGGCAGGTCCGGAGGGGGGTCCGGCCCGGTCGGCGCGACGGTGCTCGGTGTCGCCGATGGTGGGGTGCTGTCGGGGGTGTCCGGCGCCAGGGTGCGCGCTCGCGGGGGGCGAGCCGCACCCCGGTGCCGGACACACCCGTGCCGATCTTCGTTTCCGTCTCCGGACACGTCTGCGTACACGTCCGCCTACGCAGCCGGGTACTCACGTCACACCTCCGGTCACTCTTCGAACGCCTGTCGGGTTCGCCCCGTAGGCTGACGGCCGTGTCAGATGCGCCGATCGGGATCTTCGACTCCGGGTTCGGTGGGCTCACCGTGGCCCGCGCCCTGCTCGACCAGCTCCCGCACGAACCCGTTCTCTATCTCGCCGACACCGCGCGGTACCCCTACGGCCAGAAGAGCATCGCCGACGTACGCAAATACGCCCTGGAGTGCCTGGACCATCTGGTCGACCAGGGCGTCAAGCTGCTCGTCATCGCCTGCAACTCCGCCAGCGCCGCCGTGCTCCGCGACGCCCGCGAGCGCTACTCCGTACCCGTCGTCGAGGTGATCTTCCCGGCGGCCCGGAGGGCGGTGGCCGCCACCAGGTCCGGCCAGGTGGGGGTGATCTGCACCCGGGCGACCGCGACGTCGCTGGCGTACGACGACGCGTTCGCGGCGGCGCCGCACATCACCCTGCACACCCAGGCCTGCCCGCGGTTCGTGGAGTTCGTCGAACGCGGCCTCACCGCCGGCCCGGAGCTGCTGGCCGTGGCGCACGACTACCTCGACCCGCTGACCAAGGCCGGAATCGACACTCTCGTCCTGGGCTGCACGCACTACCCCCTGCTCACGGGCGTGATCTCCTACGTCATGGGACCGGAGGTCACGCTGGTGTCCAGCGCGGAGGAGACCGCGAAGGACGTCTTCGCGAAGCTGGTCCGCAGCGGCGGCGAACGCAGCCCGGAGCTGGCGCCGCCGCGGCACCGATTCCTGACCACCGGCGACCCGGACGCCTTCATGCAGATCGGGGGGCGGTTCCTGGGACCGGAGATCACGTTCGTGGAGGAGATGGCGTGAGGCTCACCGTTCTGGGGTGTTCGGGTTCGTTTCCCGGGCCGGGCTCGCCCGCGTCCGGTTACCTCGTGGAGGCGCCGCACGAGGGGCGTACGTTCCGGCTCGTCCTGGACCTGGGCAACGGCGCGTTCGGTGCCCTGCAGCGGTACGTCCCCGACTACGACGTGGACGCCGTGGGGGTGACGCACCTGCATCCCGACCACTGCGTCGACCTGTGTTCCTACTACGTCGCCTGCCGCTACCACCCGCGCGGCCGCCGCGGCCGGGTGCCGGTCTACGGGCCGTACGGCACCGCCGACCGGCTGGCGGTGATGTACGGCCTGCCGCTGGACCCGGGGATGCGGGACGTCTTCGACTTCCGTGCCTGGGTGGACGTCGAGCCGACCAAGATCGGACCGTTCGTGGTGTCGGTGGCCCCGGCGCGGCACCCGGTCGAGGCGTACGCCGTGCGGCTGGACCACGACGGCCGGTCGCTGGTCTACACCGGCGACACCGGGCCGAGTCCCGAGGTCGCGGAGCTGGCCGCGGGCGCAGACCTCCTGCTCAGCGAGGCGACGTTCCTGCACGGTGCGGACAATCCGCCCGACCTGCACCTCACCGGGCGGCAGGCGGGGGAGCACGCCCAGGCGGCCGGTGCGGGACGGCTGGTGCTGACCCACGTCCCGCCGTGGTACGACGGGCAGCGGATGCTCACCGACGCCCGCGCCGCCTACGCAGGCCCGCTGGAGCTGGCCAGGCCAGGCGCGGTGTACGACATCTGAGGCGGACATCCGAGCTGCGTCCCGGGCGGCGCCCGGGCGACATCGGGAGCGTGCGCGTCGCGGCCCGCGAAGACTGTCGGCCCGGGTCGGTAGGGTCTGGCCCATGACGAGCATGACGAGAGTTGACGGCCGTTCCGCCGAGCAGTTGCGACCGGTCTCGATCACCCGGGGCTGGCTCGACCACGCCGAGGGGTCGGTCCTGGTCGAGTTCGGGCGCACCCGGGTCCTGTGCGCGGCCAGCGTCACCGAGGGCGTGCCCCGCTGGCGGCGCGACTCCGGCGAGGGCTGGGTCACGGCCGAATACGCCATGCTGCCCCGCGCGACCAACACCCGCAGCGCGCGTGAGTCGGTCAAGGGCAAGATCGGCGGCCGCACGATGGAGATCTCCCGCCTGGTCGGGCGTTCCCTGCGGGCCGTGATCGACCACGCCGCCCTGGGCGAGAACACCATCGTGCTCGACTGCGACGTGCTGCAGGCCGACGGCGGTACCCGCACCGCGGCGATCACCGGGGCCTACGTCGCCCTGGTCGACGCGGTGCGGCACCTGGAGCGCAAGGGCGCGCTGAAGGGGCAGGCGCTGATCGACTCGGTGAGCGCGGTGTCGGTGGGTGTCGTGGGTGGTGTGCCGATGCTCGACCTGTGTTACGAGGAGGACGTCCGCGCCGACACCGACATGAACGTCGTGATGACCGGTGACGGGCGCTACGTCGAGGTGCAGGGCACGGCCGAGCGGGAGCCGTTCGACCGCAAGCTGCTCGACGGACTGCTGGAGCTGTCGGCCATCGGGTGCGCCGAGCTCACCCGAGCCCAGTCGGAGGCGCTCGCCTTCGATCTGCCCGGCGGGTCGGCGCGGTGAGGCGGCGGTGACGGCGACCGGAACCGCCATGGGCAACGGCACCCGGCGGCAGATCGTGCTGGCCACGCACAACCGCAAGAAGCTGGCCGAGCTCGACCGGATCCTGAGCCTCCAGCTACCCGACGTCGAGGTGCTCAGCCTGGACGACGTGGCCTCCTACGACGAGCCCGCCGAGACCGAGCCCACCTTCGCCGGCAACGCGTTGCTGAAGGCCCGCGCCGCGTTCGCCCATTCGGGGTTGCCCGCGGTCGCCGACGACAGCGGCCTGTGCGTCGACGCGCTCAACGGCATGCCGGGCGTGCTCTCGGCCCGGTGGTCGGGCGTGGACAAGGACGACGCCCGCAACAACGCGTTGCTGCTGGCGCAGCTGGCCGACGTGCCCGCCCAGCGCCGGGGCGCGGCGTTCGTCGCCTGTGTGGCGCTGGTCCTGCCCGGCGGCCAGGAGCACGTGGTCGAGGGCCGGGTCGCCGGCACCGTCGCCACCGAGCCACGCGCCGACGGCGGGTTCGGCTACGACCCGCTGTTCGTGCCCGAGGGCGGCACCCGCACGTTCGCGCAGATGTCGGGGGAGGAGAAGGACGCGGTGAGCCACCGCGGCCGGGCGCTGCGCGAGCTGGTCCCGCTGCTGGCGGTCCACCTGCCCGACCCGGCCGGCGCGTAGTCCGGCCGGCGCGGGTATCCAGCCTGCGAAGTTGTTCAGCCGGTAGGGGAGTCACCCGGCGAGCCGGTGCGGACGCGCCCCGTGCGGTCGGCACCCGCGCGGATGCGGAGCAGGATCCACAGCGCCTCGACACCGTCCCGCCAGGTGAGCTTCTTGCCCTCGGCGCGGCTGCGCGCGGTGTAGGAGATCGGCACCTCGTAGGGCCGGTAGCCGGCGCGCAGCAGTTTGCCGGTCACCTCGGCCTCCATGCCGAAGCCCGCGGAGCGAACCCCGAGCCGACGGTAGAGCTCCAGCGGCATCAGCTTGAAGCAGGTCTCCAGGTCGCGGATGTAGCAGTTGAACAACATGTTCGCGAACGTCGTCACGGCCCGGTTGCCGAGCACGAACCAGAACGAGAACGACGTGTGACTGCTGAAGGTGCGGGTGCCGTAGACCACCTCGGCCTCCCCGTCGACGACCGGGCGCAGGAGGCTCGGGATGTCGTTCGGGTCGTACTCCAGGTCGGCGTCGCAGATGGTCAGGTGTGTCCCGGAGGCGATCGCCGCCGCGGTCGCGATGGCCGCGCCCTTGCCGCGGTTCACCTCGTGACGGTGGACCACCACCCGGGGGTCGTCCACCGCGGCGAGCAGGTCGGCGGTGCCGTCGGTGCTGCCGTCGTCGACGACGACGACCTCGACGTCACAGGGGTAGTCGACGTCGAGGATCCGCTTGCGGACCAGATCGAACGTCGCCACCTCGTTGTAGACAGGGACGAGGATCGAGAGCTTCACGGGGGCTTCTCCACGCGGGCCAGGGCCGGGTACGCACGGCGTACTCGACGGGATGCGACGGATGCGACGGGATGCGACGGGGCAGGCGGGTGTGGCAGTGCGACGGGGACCGGGACGTCGGGGAAGCGTTCGCGGGAGAAACCATGCCTGCTGGTGCGAGAGAAGGGACTCGAACCCTCACGCCCAAAGGCACCGGATCCTAAGTCCGGCGCGTCTGCCAATTCCGCCACTCTCGCCTGCCGGCCCACCCGCGGCGGCCCAGTCTACGGGCCGGCCCCGGGTGGACCGGGTAGGCCTCACACTCCGAGTTCGCGTCGCAGCCGGGCGACGTGACCGGTCGCCTTGACGGCGTACTGCGCGATCTCGATCCGGCCCTCCTCGTCGACGACGAAGGTCGAGCGGATCACGCCGGTGATGGTGCGGCCGTAGGACTGCTTCTCGCCGTAGGCTCCCCACGCCTGCAGCATGGTCTTGTCCGGATCGGACAACAGCGGGAACGTCAGGCCCTCCTTGGCCACGAACTTCGCCAGCTTGGCCGGGGCGTCCGGGGAGATGCCGAGCACGGTGTAGCCGGCGGCTGCCAGCGACTGCAGGGAGTCGCGGAAGTCGCAGGCCTGGGTGGTGCAGCCGGGGGTCATCGCGGCGGGGTAGGCGTACACGATCACCTTCTGGCCGCGCAGGTCCGACAGCGTGACCGGCTTGCCGTCGGCGTCGTCGAGGGTGAAGTTGGGTGCGGTGTCGCCGGGGTTGAGTCGGGGAGCGGGTGCCACAGGTCCTCCTGGTCGGCGTACGGACGGACCTGCCGACGCTAGTTGCAAATCATTCGCATGTAAGAATGCGAGGCGCAACTCAAGGGGCGGCAGGTTGCCTCATCATCCCCCAGCCGAGAGGAGGATCCCGGTGCACGTGCCCGACGGATTTCTGGACGCGCCGACGTCGATCGCCACCGGCGCCGTCGCCGCGACCGCGGTGGCGGTCTCCCTCCGCCGTGCCCGGCACGAGCTGGACGACAAGACCGCGCCGCTCACCGGGCTGGTCGCCGCGTTCGTGTTCGCGGTCCAGATGCTCAACTTCCCGGTCGGCGCCGGCACCAGCGGGCACCTGCTCGGCGGGGCGCTGGCCGCGATACTCGTCGGGCCGTGGACGGCGGTTCTGTGCATGACCGTGGTCCTGCTCGTCCAGGGGCTCTTCTTCGCCGACGGCGGCATCACCGCTCTCGGCACCAACATCACGCTGATGGGCATCGTCACCGTGGTCGTCGGCTGGGCGCTGTTCCGGCTCACGCTGCGGTTCCTGCCGCGCCGCCCGGCCTCGGCGGCACCCGCGGCGTTCGTCGCCGCGCTGGTCTCGGTGCCGGTGGCCGCGTTGTGCTTCGTCGGCCTGTACGCGGTCGGCGGCACCGCCGACATCTCGCTCAAGGCCGTCTTCGCCGCCATGGTCGGCTGGCACGTGCTGATCGGGCTCGGTGAGGCGGCGATCACCGCGCTCACGGTCGGCAGCGTCATCGCCGTCCGCCCCGACCTGGTGCACGGCGCTCGCCCGCTGCTCGCGGCCCGTGAGCTCACGGTGCGGGAGCCGCGCCCGCTCGTCACGAAGGGGGACCGGCCGGCATGAGCACACCCGACAGCCAGCACGACAGCCGGCACGACAGCCGGCACGACGAGAAGGACGGCGACCGGTCCGTCGGCAGGCGGCGGCCCCGCACCCGAGTGGTCGCGCTGGTGGGTCTGCTCGTCGTGCTCGCCCTCGCCGGCGGGGTCAGCTACTACGCCTCGGCCAGCCCGGACGGGCTGAACAAGGTCGCCGAGGACCACGGCTTCGCCTCCACCGCGAAGGACAGCCCGACCCGGCACTCGCCGTTCGCCGACTACGGCGTCCGCGGCATCACCGACGGCCGGGTCTCCACCGCGGTGGCTGGGGTGGCCGGCGTGGCCATCGTGCTGGCCCTGGGCACCGGAGTCGCGCTGGCCGTCCGCCGCCGCGACCGGCGCGCCGCATCCGACGGGAGGCGCTGACGTGGCCTCGGGCCACACCCACCTGCTGCACCTGCACGGCCACTCGCCGGTGCACCGGTTGCCCGCGCACTGCAAGCTGCTCGCGCTGGTGACGTTCGTCCTCGTCGTGGTGGCCACGCCGCGTACCGCGTTCTGGGCGTTCGCCGGCTACGCCGTCCTGCTGCTCGCCGTCGCCGCCGTCGGCCGGGTGCCGCTCGGTTTCCTGGCCCGGCGGGTCGTGGTGGAGACGCCGGTGATCGTGTTCGCCGTACTCCTGCCGTTCATCGCCCAGGGGCCGCGGGTGGACGTGGCGGGGCTGGCGCTGTCCCAGTCCGGCCTGTGGTCGGCGTGGAACGTCCTCGCCAAGGCGACCCTCGGCGTCGTCGGCTCGATCCTGCTGGCCGCCACCACCGACCAGCGCGACCTGCTGGCCGGCCTGCAGCGGCTGCGGCTGCCCAACCAGCTGGTCCAGATCGCGACGTTCATGGTGGGCTACCTCGACGTGATCACCGGTCAGCTGGGCCGGATGCGGATCGCCCGGGCTGCCCG
This sequence comes from Actinopolymorpha cephalotaxi, assembly GCF_013408535.1. Taxonomy (NCBI): domain Bacteria; kingdom Bacillati; phylum Actinomycetota; class Actinomycetes; order Propionibacteriales; family Actinopolymorphaceae; genus Actinopolymorpha; species Actinopolymorpha cephalotaxi. The sequence continues at coordinate 3,639,875 of NZ_JACBZA010000001.1, read as the reverse complement.
CGGCTTCGAGCCCCGGGGGCTTCGGTCCTGGCCGGTCCTGGCCCGGTCGGCGGGCACGCTGTTCATCCGTTCCTACGAACGCGGCGAGCGGGTCCACCTGGCGATGCTGTCGCGGGGGTACGCCGGCTCCCTGCCGGTCCTGTCCGAGGACCGCACCCCACCGGCGGCCTGGGCCGCGGTGGCTGCCCTACCGCTGTGCGCGCTCCTCCTGGCTGTTGGTGCATGGTGGACCTCGTGACGACGACACCCCGGGCCACGCGGCCGGCGACCCACCCGGCCACCCGGCCGGTGCTGGCGGTCAGTGGGCTGGCGTTCGCCTATCCCGACGGTCACCAGGCGTTGTACGGCGTCGACCTCACCGTGCACGCCGGCGAGCGGGTCGCCATGCTCGGGCCCAACGGCGCGGGCAAGACGACGCTGGTGCACCACCTGAACGGCATCCTCGAGGCCGGGCGGGGTTCGGTGCACGTCGACGGGCTGCTCGTCGGCAGGCCGACGCTGACCGAGGTACGCCGCCGGGTGGGCGTGGTGTTCCAGGATCCCGACGACCAGTTGTTCATGCCCACGGTGCGCGACGACGTGGCGTTCGGCCCGGCCAACCTCGGCCTGCGCGGCGCGGAACTCGCCACCCGGGTGGAGGAGGCGCTGGCCGCGGTGGGGATGGGTGACCACGCCGATCGTCCGCCGCACCACCTGTCGTTCGGGCAGCGGCGCCGGGTGGCGGTGGCGACGGTGCTGGCGATGCGGCCGTCGGTGCTCGTCCTGGACGAGCCGTCCAGCAACCTCGACCCGGCCAGCCGCCGCGAGCTCGCCGAGATCCTCACCGGCCTGGACGTCACGGTGCTCATGGTCACCCACGACCTGCCGTACGCGCTGCAGTTGTGCGACCGCGCGGTGATCCTGGACGAGGGCACGATCGTCGCCGACGGGGCGACGGTCGACCTGCTCGCCGACGCGGACCTGATGGCCGCGCACCGGCTGGAGCTTCCGTTCGGGTTCGACCCGGTACGTGCCAACGTCGCGCGAGCGGGGTAGCCATCTGGAAGACTGGCATGATCTCCGGTAGGTGTTCGGAGATCTGCAGGTGGAACCACCGCGGGGCCGACGTGATCGGAAAGGACCACCAGTGAGCGATTCGACCAGACCGGCGCTTCCTGACCAGCGGGCTGTCAGCAACGGCACCCACCGTGCCCATTCGGGCCCACGCACCGCGGCGCAGATCGAGGCCGACCTCGCGGCGACCCGCGACTCCCTGGCCAACACCGTCGACCTGCTGAGCTCACGGGTGCAGCCCAAGGCGCTGGCCGCCCGGGTCACGGCCAAGGCCAAGAGCTTCGTCGTCAACCCCGACGGGAGCCCGCGCACCGAGCGGCTGCTCACGATCGGCGGCGGCGTGGCCGGCGCGGTGGGGGCGCTGACCCTGCTCCGCTACGTCGTTCGCAAGCGTGGCTGATCCGGTCACGGCCACCTGACGACCACCTGGCGATCACCCGTCCATCGACTGCCGGCCACCCGCCGACCAGGGCCGGATGGCTCGACGATCCCGTGGTGACCATGGCTCCGGTGCCGTCCCCCGTGGCGTCTGCGGGGGCGGCGCCGTAACCTCTCATGACGTGACTGACTCCCACGCCGCGCGGCTGCAGGCCGAGAAACTGCCCATCCGCATGCTCCACGACCGGGTCCTCGTCTCGATGGACTCCGACAGCGGCGAGCGCCGGTCCTCGGCGGGCATCGTGATCCCGGCCACCGCCCAGATGGGCAAGCGGCTTGCCTGGGCGCGGGTGGTGGCGATCGGCCCGCACGTGCGCACGATCGTGGTCGGTGACCGGGTGCTGTTCGATCCGGAGGAGCGCGCGGAGATCGAGGTCCGGGCCGAGGCGTACGTCCTGCTGCGGGAGCGCGACATCCACGCCGTCGCCTCCGAACGCCTCGAGGACGACTCCACCGGCCTCTACCTCTGACCGCCTCGCGCAACCGGCCGCCGCGATGCCCGACCAACCGGACCAGCCCGATCAGCACGGCCGGCCCGACCCGTCCGGCGATCAGCGGGGCCGCTCCGGCCGGCGACCAGGTGAGCGGATCGTCCGGCGCGGCGAGACGATCGTCGGCGAGGTGGCGCACCGTTCGCGGGAGTCGGTGCGTGCCCGTGCGGGACGGCTACGCCGGGCCCTCGTGCCGATCATCCAGTCGGCCGCCGCGGCCGGCATCGCGTGGGTCATCGCCACCAAGCTGATCGGGCACCAGCAGCCGTTCTTCGCCCCGATCGCGGCGGTCCTGTCCCTCGGCGTGGCGCTCGGGCAGCGGCTGCGCCGCGCGTTCGAGCTCGTGGTCGGGGTCGCGCTCGGCGTGCTCGTCGCCGAACTCCTCATCGGGGTGATCGGCCGGGGTGGGTGGCAGATCGCCCTGGTCGTGTTCCTCGCCATGTGCACCGCGGTGCTCGCCGGCGGCGGGCCCGTCCTGGTCAACCAGGGTGCGGCGTCGGCCATCCTGATCGTCGCCCTGGTACCCGCGAGCGCGGCCGCCACCTCGTCCGCCCCGACGGCGCGGTTCGTCGACGCGCTCGTCGGCGGCACGGTCGGTCTGCTCGTCAACGCGCTGCTGCTGCCGATGAATCCCATCCTGCTGGCCCGCCGGGCCGCCAACAGCGTGCTCGACGAGCTCGCCGACGTCCTGGGCGAGATCGCCGCGGTGCTGACCGACCGGGATGCCGAACGTGCCCTGGAGACGCTTCGCCGCGCCCGCAGGATCGAGGGGCCGATCGAGGAGTTGCGGGACGCCGTGGGTGCCGGCAGCGAGATCGCCCGCATCGCCCCGGTGCGTTGGCGTACCCGCGGTCATCTGATGCAGTACGTCGACGCGGTCGATCACCTCGACCACGCCGTACGCAACGTTCGGGTGCTGGCCCGCCGGGCGGTGGTGGCGATCCAGCAGAACGAGCAGGTCGACCCGGGCCTGCCGGTGGCGATCCGCCGGCTGGCCGAGACGACCCGCACGCTGCGCAACGAACTGGCCAAGGGTGCGGACACCCGGGCCACGCAACGCGGGCTGGTGGACGCGGTCGAGCTCGCCACCGCCTCGGTCGGGACCGGCTTCTCCGGCAACGTGATGGTGGCGCAGATCCGTTCGGCCGCGCATGACCTGATGCGCGCCGCCGGGCTGGAGTCCGACGAGGTGGACGAGGCGTTCGGCCGCCGCCCGCCGCCGGAGTCGGCCGAGTCGACGGACTAGTCGAACTAGTCGGACGACCCGGGGGAGCCGGGGGAGCCGGGCGGGCCGGAGGCCGGTGAGGGGTGCGCGTGCCCGGTGGTGCGCCGTCCGGTCCGGGGAGTGGGATGTTGCGAGGATCCCGCCCCGGCGCCGTTGGAGCCGGGGGACGGGGTGGCCGAGCCGTTCGCGGTCGCGGTGCCGTTCGCGGTCGGGCTCGGGCTCGGGGTCGCGGTCGGGCTCGCGGACCTGGCGGGCGGGTCCATCCGGGCGGACAGCCCGTGACGTCGGCTCAAAGCCAGCAGACTCCGCCCGGCGTACAGGCGCAGCGGCCGGCCGTGCGCGTAGTCGTAGGCCTGGGGTTCCAGCCCGGCCGTGGTGAGCAGCAGGCCCTCGGCGGCGTGGTGACGGCGTACGGCCGATCCCAGTGCGCGTACCTCCGCGGTGTCGATCCTTCCGCCGCGCCGGCGCACGTGGACGACGGCCTGTTCGGTGCGCCCCCCGGTGGTACGCCGGGCCAGGTAGCTGCCGGAGTCCTGGGAGAGCTGCGTGAGCTGGTAGCCCATCCGCTCCAGCAGCCGCTCCATCAACCGCTCGAACTCCTCCGGTGGCGCGGCCAGCAGGTTCGGTCCCTTGGTCGAGGCGACGACGAGGTGTGGGTCGGCCAGTTCGTACGGCAGGACCGGGGAGACGGCGCTGAGCTCGTCCGGGAAGTCCGACACCCGCGCGCCGAACCGGCCACGGACCTCGCCCAGCGGATCGTCCAGGTCGTCCAGGGAAAGGCGCGCGAACTGCCGGCGGGACGCGCTCAGGCTGATCAGGCAGACCGGCTCCTTCGGCTCCTTCGGATCCGCGGACCTCTTCGCAGCCTTCTCCGCCCTGGCCGGCGCCTTCTCCGGCGCCCGCTCTGCCGCCTTCTCTGTCGCCTTCTCTGGCGACCGCTCGGGCGGGTGCCCGGGGCCGCGGTCGGCGCCGGGGGCGACCACGCCGTTGAAGACCACGGTCTGCACCAGGTCGCCCGGGTCGGCGGACAGGGCGACGTGCACGGCCCGGATCGCCAACTGCGCACAGACAGCGTCGTACACCTTGCGTACCTCCGAGATCGGACGCCACCGGTGCACTCCGACCGACTTCGTGGACGGGTTGTAGCGGAACTCCCGTTCGCGAGGCACCACGTCGACGCCGGGAAGCCGCCACTCCACCAGCAGCAGCCGCGACTCGGGCACGTAGCCGAACCGGTGACCGCGCGGGAAGCCGGCCGGGCGGGACGCGAACGGCGCGAAGATCCTGGCGTAGTAGTCGCAGACCGCCTCCGGGTCGCCGGTGAGTACCCGGTCGCGGAAGCGGTCGATGCCGGCGTTGTGGGCGAGAACCCGCCGCCGGTCGGGTGCGCTGGCTTCGTGGTGTGCTCTGGCGCGTTCCTCGATCCGGGCCAGGCGAGCGGCCTCCTGCTCGCGGTAGCGCTCCAGCGCGGAGGTGTACGCCTGCTCCGCCGCCGCCAGCGCCACCTGCCGGCGGGACTCCTTGGTGAGCAACCGGCGCAGCCGCCCGGTCCGGGGAGCGAAGTCGGCCCAGGTGGGTACCGGTGCGGGTACGGCGTCCGCCCCGAGGTCGAGGAACCGAACCCGCTCCTTCTGGGCCTCGAAGTCCAGCGGTGCCACCGCGCGCGGCATCGTGGCGCGCAGGACGAACCCGAGCTTCTGGACGCGTTGCTCGACTCCCTCGGTGCGCACCGCCGCGTCCTCGCGCATCCGCTGCTCGTCCAGCTCGGCCCGCAGCCGCTCCCGCGCGGACGCGGCACGTCGGGTACGCCAGTTGCTGGGTCGCCGAAACTGGGGTCGTTGGCGTGGCACGGCGCGCTCCCTCGTCAGTGGGTCCTACCTCGCGGTGCGGGTGTCAGGCTGAGCCGAGGGTCCGGGCGGCGGTCGCCTGGTGTCGTCTGGTCCTTCGCGGGGTCGCTGCCGCTTCCGATCACGCAGGGTCCATACCTTGTAACACCCGACCCGGAACCTGGCAAAGGTCTGTCACAGTGCTCAGTCCGGCCTGACCTTCGCGGCCGTACGGCGCACGAGTGCGGGACCGACCGGGTGCGCTGTCCGGTTTGGATCTCTTCTGCCCGAATCCGCGCGGCCGCTCGGACTCCCGGGAGGCGACGGTTCCCGTCCGTACGCCGTCCGCCGGGCACTCCCGGGGCGGTACGACGCGGTGGAAAGTTGGCCGAACTGGCCATGCGGGGGGATGGCGGGCAGGGGAGGGGGCGGTGCGAAGTCAGGGGCGGGGCCGAGTCGGGGTCAGCGGCAGTGCTCGGTGAACTTCACCATCGTGAAGCGGACCGGCTGCCCGTGCAGCCTGGTGCCGGCGGCCGGCGACTGCGCGCAGATCCGCCAGTTGCTCTCCAGCAGCGCCGCCCGGCCCGCACCGGTGCCGTCCACCTCCTCGATGCCGGTGTCGGGCGGAAGGGCCGCACGGGCCACCGCGAGCGAACGGCCGCGGAAGTCCGCCATCGTCGTACTCACCCGTATCGGCCGGCGGCCCTGGTCGCCGGCCGGGCAGCGTTCCTCCAGGCGTACGGCGCCAAGGTCGATCGGGGAGTCCTTGGCCCACCGGCCCGGTGCGGGCGCCTGGCCGCAGACGCGCCAGGACCGGTCCAGGATCTGGTGGCGCCCGCGGCCGAGTGCGTCGTGGGAGGTGAGGTTCTCGAACCCGGCGCCCCGGGCCGCTTCCTGTGCCGACTGCAGCCCCATGCCGACGAGGTTGGGCAGCAGCGTGCCCGACGAGCCGGGGCCGGCCCTGTGGGCGCGATGGGCCGGGGTGGCGCCTGCGGCGGACTTCGTGCCGTCAGCCGGCTCGTGACGGCGGGCGTCGCGAGGTGCGTTCGTCGCCGCCGACGACGTGGGCGTCTGCCCCGGGCCGGGTGCGGCGGGCCGGTCGTCGGCGCAGGAGGTGAGAACCGCGCAGAGGATCAAGGCGCCCGCCGCGGCCGCGAGGGTGATCCCGGTACGCCGCGGGGTGCGCGTCCGGGCGAGCGTACGAAGCCGCGGCGGATCCGTCGGCGACGTGCTTGCCGGCCTGCCGGTCATGGTCGCCCCCTCCCCGCCGGAACGGGCCCGAAAACCGGGCAGAGCAATGGTGGGTTGACATGGGTGCCGGTGTCGATCCGCCGATCCTCTCGGTTCCGCCGATTACCGCGAATTACCGCCGATTCATTCCGATTCCTCTCTCTACGGACCGGAGAAGGGTCACCGGGAAACCGTAAAAGGGTGGTGGTTCGGGGCGGGTGTCGACACGTACCATCAGCGCGTGGAATTCGCCCTGCACAACCGCAGCCGGTTCGGTGTGCTCGTGCGCATTCTCGGGGTCGCGGCCGCCTGTTATGCGAGCAGTTGGCTCGGTGTGCACAGCCCACTCGGTGGCGGTGTCGCCAGCCCCCTGTGGCCGCCGACAGGGGTGGGCCTGGTCGCGTTGCTCGTGCTCGGCCCGCGGGTCTGGCCCGGGATCACCATCGGCGCCATGGCCATGGCGATCTCTCCGGAGGCAGCCCTGCCCGCGGTAGCCGCGATCACCATCGGCGCGACCCTGACGTCCGTGCTCGGCTACCTGCTGCTGGACGCGGCGGGCTTCCGGCCGGAGTTGCCCAGACTGCGCGACGTGCTCGTCCTGGTGGTGCTCGGGGGAATCGCCCCGACGGTGGTGGGCGCGACCGTGGTGGTCTGCTCCCTGCAGGCGAGTGGTGCGCTGACGGCCGACTTCGGCACGATCTGGTTGATCGAGTGGATCGGTGACGCCCTCGGCGTGCTCGTGGTCGCGCCGTTCCTGCTGATGGTGCTTCGCCTCCGCTGGCCCCAGGTGTTCCGGCCCGCACGCTGGCTCGAGGCGACGGTGCTGTTCGCGGCCATGGTGACCCTGTTGGTGCTGACCTTGCGGGCCGACGAGCAGTTGCTGTTTCTCACGTTCCCGTTCGTGGTGTGGGCGGCGTGGCGTTTCCAGTTGGCGGCGGCGACGGCATGCGCGCTGGTGGCGACCACCCTGGCGTTCTATGCGGCCTCGCGGGGAATGGGTGCGTTCGCGTTCCACAGCGACCTGTCCAACATCCTCACGCTGCAGTCGTTCGCCGCGGTGGCGGCGCTGACCGCACTCGTCCTCTCGGTGACCGTCGCCGCCCGCAACGAGGCGCGTGCCCACGTGGAGGAGGTCGCCGTCCAGCTCGCCGCGGCCGTCCACCAGCTCGACCGGCGGCTGCGGGTGCAGCCGGGGGCCGACCGGCCGGCGAGTCCGGAGCGCGGAAACCCGGACCCGGCCCAGCCGAAAACGACCTAGCCCATGCATTGTCGGGTGGCACGGAATCTTTCCACGGAAAAGTGCGGCAGTGGGGAAGTCTGTCCCCGAATACGGACTGACAACCATGAGGTCCCGCGCCGGAGGAGCCGAATTGTCGACGACCGATGGGCGTACGATGAGGTGCCGTGACGAGTGATTTCCGAAACCGTGAATACGCCACCACCGCTGCCCTGATCATCGGGCTGGCGGCGATTTACTATGCGGTCGGAAATGTCGGGCTGCTGCAGCACATCGGCGCCGGGCCCACCCGGCTCCTGTGGCCGCCGACGGGTGTCTCACTGGCCGCGCTGCTCATCTTCGGCACCCGGGTCCTCCCAGGCATCGCCCTCGGTTCGTTCCTGGTCAACCTCCTCGGGCTGGACCGCCCTGCGCTGGTGGCCGTGGCGACCGCGCTGGCGATGACGGTCGGCATGTGGTGTGGCTACCGGCTGCTGCGCCGCGCCGGCTTCCGGCTGGAGCTGGACCGGATGAAGGACCTCGCCTCCCTGGTGGTGTACGGCGCGCTGGCCGCCACCATCGTCAGCACGACGATCGCCATCGGCGTCCAGGTGCTGGCCGGGCTCGAACAGCCCGGCAACTTCTGGACCCGCCTGCTGCTGAGCTGGATCAGTTCCGCGATGGGCGTCCTGGTCGTCACGCCGTTCCTGCTCGTGCTGCGCCGGGTGCACGTGCCGCGCGACGTGCGCCCCCTCCGCGTCCTCGAGGCGGCCGCCGTGCTGGCCGGAGCCATCGTCGTGATGCTCGTCGCCACCCGTACGACCACCGAACTTCTGTTCCTGGTCTTCCCGTTCCTGATCTGGGCGGCGCTGAGATTCCAGCTCGCCGGCGCCACCACGGCGATCCTGGTGGTGTCGACGATGGCGGTCATCGGCGCCGTCAACGGGTCGGGACCGTTCGAGGGCCAGGACGTCTACTCCAACCTGGTCACCATCCAGGCGTTCGACGGATCCACCGCGCTCACCGCGCTGGTCCTCGCGGTCACCACCACCGAGCGAAACCTCGCCCACAACGACGTGGAGCAGGCGGCCACCCAGCTCGCGTCGGTGGTGAGCCAGCTCGACCGGAGCCTGCGGCCCCGGCCGGTGCCGTTGGCGCGCAACTTCACCGAGCAGGGCGACGGCGAGCACCGGGTGGTACGCGAACGCGTGGAGGGCAGCGGAGCGGGACCGGCCTGAGCGCCGTCACTCCGGCCGGCGGTCAGTGTGGACGGGCGAGCCGATCGCGGTGCGGTCGGTGACGCAGAACTCGTTGTCCTCCGGGTCGGCCAGCACCGTGTGCCCGTCGTACTCCTGGCGTACCGAGGCGCCCAGCGCGACCAGTCGGGCGACCTCGGTGCGCCGGTCGGTGGAAGCCACGTCGACATGGAGCCTGTTCTTGCCCGACTTGGATTCGGGAACCTCGGTGAAGAAGAACGTCGGACCCGGGCCGTCCAGCGCGACCGACGGATCGGTCTCGGGAGTGAGCCCGAGACCTGCCAGGCGTTCGATCTCCTCCTCGTCGTAGGCCCGAACGGCGTAGTCGTCCAGGACCTGCGCCCAGAACCGCGCCAGTGAAGGTGCGTGCCTGCAGTCGACGACGATCTCGCGCAACCATGCCATGAGGCCACAGCATGGCCGCACCGACCGGCCGAAGGCCAGCCGTTTCACCGGAGCGGCCCTCCGGAGCGCGCCACCCGCTGAGCGCGCCCCGCGGCGAACCGGCACGGCCTGACGTTCATCGAAGTGTCGACGTGAATTGACGGTCGAGTCGTGCCGGCGTTCTCAGAAGTTCGTTATCGGTGTGATATCGGCACGAGTTCGGGATGTGACGCTGGGTTGCAGTTCGGTTGCGCTATCAGTGAGGTACGAAGAATTAGCGTTGTGTGATGGTAGGCGTGGTGTTGTCGACTGTGTTGGCGGCGGCGACCCCGTCGCGATAAATCATGACTCCGGCAGTAAGGCTGAGGGCCAGCAGAAAGAGCAGAACCAGCCCCCAGGGTGTCCCACCCTGCCGACGACCGTAGATGCTCATGCGCTGATCATGGCAGTCGAACGCCTGCCGGGTAGGGGATTTCGGGCAATCGAGACTGTCCGACCGGAGCTGCTGGCCGGGCCACCCGGGCCCGCCCCGACGGCTCGTTCCCGCTCGTCACCGGCTGTAGCCTGGCGACCTCGCGTTCACCCCGCCAGGTCGTCACGCAGGTCGGGGCGAAAGGGAAATATCAATGGTAATCAGCGGAATTATCACCGCGGTCATCGTGGGCGCCGTCATCGGTGCTCTGGGCCGGTTGGTAGTGCCGGGAAAACAGAAGATGGGCTGTCTGCTCACGATCGCCATCGGAATTGTCGCGGCGCTGCTCGGCACCTGGGTCGCCGGTCTGCTGGGAGTGAGTCAGACCGCGGGTATCGACTGGATCCAGCTCGCCTTCCAGGTCGGCTTCGCCGCCGTCGGCGTGGTGATCGTGGCCGGAGTGACCGACCGCCACGGCTAGGACGGGCCCTCGAGCCCCTGAGCCTCGCCAAGGCCGGCCGCCCGGGCGTTGAGGTAGCGCTGCTCCGGGATGCTGGTGGTCAGCCGGGCCGCGAGCACGTAGGTGGCCCGGGCCTCGTCGTACCGGCCCTCCAGTTCCAGCAGGTGAGCATGCACGGCGTGCAGGCGATGGTGGTGACGCAGCCGCCGGTCGGAGAGCAGCGGCTCGATCATCCGCAGGGCCGCGCCCGGACCGGACACCTCCGCCACCGCGACGGCGTGGTTGAGCGTGACCACCGGGCCGGGTGTGAGGTCGTGCAGCATGGCGTACAGCGCCTCGATCTGCGGCCAGTCGGTCTCGGCCGCGGTCCGTGCCTCAGCGTGCACGGCCGCGATCGCCGCCTGTAGTTGGTACGGACCCACCGGACCGCTCGGCAGCGCCGCCTCCACCAGCCGGACTCCCTCGCCGATCAGATCCTGGTCCCACAGCGAGCGGTCCTGCTCGGCCAGCGGCACGAGTGAACCGTCGGGGCGGCTACGGGCGGCCCGACGGGCGTCGGTGAGCAGCATCAGCGCCAGCAGCCCGCTCACCTCGCCGGCCGCCGGCAGGTGACGGCGCAGTTGACGGGTCAGCCGGATCGCCTCCTCCGCGAGGGAGGTGTCGGTCAGGCTGGTCCCGAAAGTGGCGGTGTGCCCCTCGGTGAAGATCAGGTACAGCACGTGGGCGACCACGGCCACCCGCTCGGGCAGCTCGTCGGCTGCGGGCACGGTGAACCGCGCGCCGACCTGCCGTAGCCGGGCCTTCGCCCGGCTGATCCGCTGGGCCATGGTGGCCTCGGGCACCAGGAACGCGCGGGCGATCTGCGCCGTGCTCAGCCCGCCGACCGCCCGCAACGTCAACGACACCTGGGACGGCCGGGGCAGGGCCGGGTGGCAGCACAACAACAGGAGCGTCAACGAATCGTCCCGTTCGCTGCCGGCCGGGGCGTCGGCGGCCGGGGCGACGAACGCCCGCGCCGGGGTGCGCCGGGCGACCAGATCCTCCCGGTCGGCCCGGGCCTGGTCGGCCCGCCAGTGGTCGACCAGCCGCCGGGAGGCGACCCTGACCAGCCAGCCCCTCGGGTTGTCCGGCATGCCGTCGGCCGGCCACTGCCGGGCCGCCGCGAGCAACGCCTCCTGCACCGCGTCCTCGGCGGTGTCGAAGTCGCCGTAGCGGCGGACCAGCGCGGCGAGGACGTGCGGCGCGCACTCGCGCCACACGTCCTCGAAGTCGGTCACTGGTCGTCGCCGCCGGCCCACATCGCCGGGCGGAGTTCGACGTGACTGCCGGGCCCGGCGAACTGCGCGGCGAGCTCTTCCGCGCGCTGCCGGGTCGCGCAGTCGATCAGAAAGAAGCCGGCCAGCTGTTCCTTGGTCTCCGCGAACGGGCCGTCGGTGACCAGGGGCCCGTCCGGGGTCCACCTGTGCACCGTGGACGACGCGGGGTCGGCCAGCGCCTCGGCGGTCACCAGCTCCCCGGACGCCGAGATCTCCTCCAGCATGGCCTCGAACGAGCGGTCGCCCTGCTCGTGGTGCTCCTTCGAGAGCGCCCGTCCTTCGGCGGTGTAGAGCGAGGTCGGGTGGCCCCAGGGCTCGGGGTTGGAGTGGATCAGGATCACGTACTTCATCGGAAAGTCCTCGTTTCGGGCTCTGTGCCGTCGTAGGGAGATTCTGCGATGCGGGCAGGTGCGGTGGTGCCGCGACCCTGCCTGCTGACCGGGACGTCGGAGCCGTCGACGCGTCCTCGACACCGCCGGCCGCGTCGTTCCCCGCGAAAAGAGTCTGCGAGCGGTGTCGAGGTGGCGGCCGCGGCTCCGACGTCTCGGGCGGCAAGGGCATCCCGTCCTGCCGGCCGACCCCGTACGGAGGAGAAGATCCGATGACCGCTCAGGCGCCCGTTCAACTGTCCGTCATGACCGCCGACACCCTGTTGCTCTCCCTGGCCGCGCAGCAGCGCCGGATTCTGGGCATCCTCGACGGCCTGTCCGAGGACTCCCTCCGCCGGCCGGTCCTGCCGTCGGGCTGGTCCTGCGCCGGCATGGTCTCGCACCTGACCGCCATGACGCGGTTCTGGTTCGTCGCGGTGATGACCGGTGTCCGCACCGAGCCGGACGTGGACGACGACTTCCACGTGCCGCCGTCGGTTTCGGCGGCGAGCGTCCTCGACACGTACCGGCGGGTGTGCACGGAGGCCATCGCCGCCGTCCGCGAGCTGCCGCTGGACACCCCACCGGCATGGTGGCCCGAGGGCGTGTTCGGCGACTGGCGCCTGAACAACTTCCTCGAGGTGCTGGACCACGTCCTGGTCGAGACGGCCGCTCACGCGGGCCATCTCGACGCCGCGCGCGAACTCCTCGACGGCCGTACGTGGGACTGGGAGCACGGCCGGCTGGCCGACCCGCGCTGACCCTCAGCTTGTCAGGCGCTGCTTGCGCCCACTTCCGTACGACACCACCCGACCACTGTCAAGCGTCAGTTGACAGGCGCTCGTTCGTCTTCCCGTGGAGGGGCGTACGGGCCCGGCTTCTTCGTGAGGCGTGCACGTCACATGCCGACGCGGCCGGCGTAGTACCAGGCGGCGTAGAAGAGGAGGGCGACGAGTACGACGAGGACGATGACGCTCGCCCACGCCCGGCCGGTGGAGTGCTGATCGAACGTCCTCATGGCGGTGAGTATGATCCACATCACATATTCGTGGGAAGAGATCGGGCGCCGCGTCGATCGTGGCGGAGGCCGGAAGCGGACTCGGCGCCCCGCCACGAGAAGGCCGCCGTCGCGCACATCGCGTGGCCCCTCTTCGCCGCCTCGTCGTCGGCGTCGGTCCACTCACCGTCGGGGAGGCCGAGCCACTGACGCAGGCCGTGGCCGTGCGCGGCGAGCATCCTGGTGTGGAGCCGTCCGCGAGCCATCGCGTGGAGCATCAGGTCAACGGTGTCGTCGACGCGAGCGGCCGGGACGGGTTCGAGGTGGCCGGTGCCGATGCCGGCGTAGAGGATCTCGGCGATGCGGTGACGGGTGAGCATGCGGGGAGAGGCGAAGTGGCGGGACCGGTACAGCCGATCCTGGACGTCCTCCCGGGACTCGGCGGGGTGGGCGGCGAGGATGGTGTCCGCCCCGTCGGCACGTTCGCCATGGCGTACCCGGTCCGGTCCCTCGAGCATGGGCGCCAGCAGCTTGTCGTCGACCGGTGCGCGCCAGGTGCCGTCGCCTGAGTAGATCCCGCCGTACGGCGTCTGGCGTACGTGCTGGTGGATGGCGTCGACCGCCCCCTCCAGTTGCTGCCGACGCTGCCCGGTGGGTACTTCGTAGCCGTCGACCGCCTGCTTGCCGTATCTCCGCTGCTGTCCCACCGCCACATTGTGGATCGAACAGAGGTTCGAGGCGACCGCCGGTCGCGGGGAGGGAGGGACCTCGGCCCTACGACGCCTCCGGATCGGTGGCGAGGAAGTGTCGATATCCGGACGCCGGCCCCGACGTTCGAGATGAACGACCAGAACCCGACCGGAACACGACTAGGAAAGAGGCGTGACCATGGGTATGCCGGTAGTGCACTTCGAGATCATCGGGGCCGACCCCGCGACGCTACGCGACTACTACGCCGACTTGTTCGGCTGGGAGTTCAGCACCGGTGACGCGACCACGGAGCAGGTCTCCCAGCCGGGCAACTACCACTTCGTGGACGGCGGCAGCACCGGCGACGGGCCCGGCATCAACGGCGGCGTCGGTGGTGGTAGCGGCTTCGAGCCCCGGGTTCTGTTCTACGTGGGGGTGCCGGACGTCGAGGACGCGCTCTGCAGGGCCGAGAGCCTGGGTGGCAGGCGCCTGCTGGGCCCTGAGCCGACGTCCGGTGGGTTCGCCGTCGGGCGGTTCAGCGACCCCGAGGGCAACGTCGTCGGCGTGGCCGGGCCGGTGGGCTGACGTCAGCCGGTGGTACGCCGCGTGCTGCCGTCGGCGAGGGTCACGGTGTAGGTCCACGCCCCGTGCAACTCCGGGTTGTCGGCGCTGACCTCGCCGCCAGGCCACCAGGCGGCAAACCGGCCGCCGTGGACAGAGGCCTCGACGTCGAGCCCTGAGGGGGTGTGCACGGTGACGCCGGTGACTTCGCTGCCCACATAGCCCTGGACCCAGGTGAACCAGCCCTCCTTGTCGAACCACCCCTCGTGGGTTGCGCCCTGCATGCTCGTGGTTTCGTCGATGCCGCCACGAGGGAGCGTCGGGGCCTCGCCGGCGTCCGGGCCCTGCCCGAAGAAGTTCCCCTCGTGGCCGGAGCGCTGCTGCCCGACGAGGTCGTTGGGCATCAGGCAGGTTCCCTCGCCCTTGGGGCCGGCGATGAGCACGTAGGTCCATTCGCCACGTCGCTCCGCGATCAGAGCTCTGTCTGCCTCGATGGGCATCGCGAGGGCATCGCGGCAGGTGACGGCGGCCGAGGCCGCGGACGTTCCTGCGAGCGGCTCGGGCGTCGGGGTCCACGAGGCGTAGGCAGAGCCGCCGCCGAGCAGCAGTGCGGCGCCCGCTGCGCCGGCAGCGCCGGCCAGACCTACCGGCACCAGCAGTCGACTCCGGCGCCGGCGCGGCCGATCGGGCTCCACCGGAACGACAGCATCGCCAGGGGTGGCCAGGATGCGCGCCAACGTCGCGTCGGAGCGTTCGCGCTCCGCCTCGGTCAGGACAGTCTCCGGCGCGGGGTCGAGGTCGCGCAGGGCGGCGGTGATCATCTGGCTGTTCATCGTGGTCCCCTGTCGAAAGCGGTGTGGCCAGGCAGACGGTCGCCGGCGGTGGTGGAGCCGACGTGGCTCCGCAGGGCGCGCCGGGCGCGGGACACCCGCAGGCGGAAGGCGGTGGACGAGATGCCCAGCACGGCGGCTGCCTCGGGCGCTGTGAGCCCGTCGAGGGCGGAGAGTGTGATCGCCTCTTGGTGTGACGCGCTCAGGAGCGGCCAGGCGGCGGCAATGTCGACCCGGTGAGCAACCAGGTCGGGGTGATGGCCCTTCTCGCCGGGACCGTGCCAGATCTGGGCCAGACGGGTCGCGACGGCATCGTGCCTGTCGTCGCGGCGCCGGGTGTTCTGCAGAGTCTTGCGAGCCACGCCGAAGAGCCAGGCGCGCGCTGCCGGCAGCTCGGTGGGGGCATCGTCGAGACGGCGCCACGCGACGAGCATGACGTCACCGACCACATCCTCGGCGTGGGTCGGATGTACGCGTCTGCGCACGAACCGAAGCAGGTCGACGTACGTCGCCTCGTAGATCTCGCGGAAGCGTTGTTCACGCTCCCGCGGCGACGAAGTGCTGGGCTCCATACCCCGTTCCTGTCCGAGGAGGCACAAGTGTGTCGCGGGAGTTCGGTGGAGGCGACCGCGCACATCCACAACGGGCACAAGGTACCGCCCGTGCGTACGTCACTGTCCTCCAGCGAGTTCAGCCATCCGAACAGTTGTCGAGGTCTGTCGGAACGTCCCCTGGTCGCAGGTCCGCTCGAATACGCAGCATGGGTACGGCGTGCCGCCAGCGCCGGCCCGCGTCGGTGGCGGTGTCGGCGCTGATCTCCACCACGACCAGCGGGTCGACCTGCACGTAGTCGGTCGGAGCCGAACGCCAGTTGACGGTCAGCCGTGCCGGCCACGGGTGGCCGTCGATTGGGGCGGCCAGCAGCGGGGCGACTGCGCCGGCCTGGGCGTCGGTTAGCCGGGTCGTCCGCCCCGCGTAGTGGAGCATGCCGGTGTCGGAGGCGTACCTCCCCAGCAGCAGCGCCTCGGGTCGAAGCAGGTTTCCGGTCACCCCGCCGACGATGGCCTCGGTGGACTGCCGGGCCTTGTACTTCAGCCACTCCCGCGCTCCCGGCACGTAGAGGCCGTCCGCGGGTTTGATCACCAGTCCCTCGACCCCGGCGACGGCCATCGTGTCGTACCACTCCTGCGCGACGTCCGGATCGCGCGTGTGCGGCGCGATCGTGAGCGGCGACCGGGCCGGAACCCGCTCGAACAGCCGTTCCAGCACCACCCGGCGTTCCCGGAGGGGCCGACGGCGAAGGTCACCGTCGCGAGCGGTTTCCAGTACGTCGAACACCACCAGGTGACACGCGTGGGTGGTGGCGAGCTCGGCGGCCAGGCGGCGTCCTGCGTAGCGGTGCTGAAGGGCCGCGAAGTCCAGCCGGCCACCGCGCCAGCAGACGATCTCGCCGTCCACGACGGTGCCGGCGGGCAGGTGGGCGTACAACGCGCCGACGATCTCCGGGAACGCCGGGCCCAGGGGAGTGCCACGCCGGGAATGGACCGTCACGGATGAGTCGGTCCCGATTGTGGCCAGCGCACGGTACCCGTCGAACTTCGGTTCGTAACGCCACCCGCCTGCCCGTGGTGGAGGTAACCGCTCGATGCTCTTGGCGAGCATGGGCTCGATCGGCCCGGTGGTACGCACGACGGAGACCTCGGGATGACGCCGGATTCCCTTCCCACGCTACGAGCACGGTCGGTGGGCGCGGACCGCGGCGTGCGGCCCACGCGAGCTAGCGTGGAGGCAAGCCCAGCCTTCGGGAGAATCCATGCCGAAGCGGACAGATCTGCTGGTCGTCGGTGCAGGGCCCTACGCCTACTCGGCCGCCGCCTGTGCGCGTGCCAACGGGATCGAGACCCACATCGTCGGCCGTTCGATGGCCTTCTGGCAGGAGCAGATGCCGGCGGAGATGTTCCTGCGGTCGGGTCCGGACTGGCACCTCGACGCGGAAGGCGCCTACACCTTCGAGGCCTTCTTCGAGGACCGGAGAATGCGGCCCGAGGATTTCGACCCGATTCCGGTCGCCGTCTTCGTCGACTACGCCGAATGGTTCCGTCAGCAGTTGTCGCTCGAGGTCGACGAACGGTTGGTCAAAGACCCGACCACACAGAACGGAGCCTTCGTCGCAACCATGGAGGA
This sequence comes from Actinopolymorpha cephalotaxi, assembly GCF_013408535.1. Lineage (NCBI taxonomy): Bacteria > Bacillati > Actinomycetota > Actinomycetes > Propionibacteriales > Actinopolymorphaceae > Actinopolymorpha > Actinopolymorpha cephalotaxi. The sequence goes on along the minus strand of NZ_JACBZA010000001.1, from coordinate 3,622,938 downwards.
CGGTTCGACGATCACCGCGGAGAAGGTCGTAGCCGCTCCGGGCGTTTCCTACTTCGCCAATTTCCCGCGCTGGGCCACCGACGTGCCGGCGCCGCTGCGATCACACACGAGCGAGCTTGTCAGCTTCGACAATCTCGCCGGCGCCCGTGTCGTCATCATCGGAGGGCGGCAGAGCGCCTACGAGTGGGCGGCGTTGCTGGCCGACCACGGCGCCGAGCAGGTGCACGTCGTACACCGGCATCCCACTCCCGCGTTCGCCAAGGTCAGTTGGGCTTTCGTGAACCCGTACGTCGAGCAGACCCTGGCGCAGCGGGGGTGGTGGCGGCGACTGCCCGCAGAAGAACGACAGCGGATCAATGGCGAGTTCTGGCGTGCGGGCCGTCTCACTCTCGAACCCTGGCTGGTCCCACGCCTGGCCCCGAAGGTTGTCACGAGCCATCCCGACTGCGCGGTTGTCGACGTTACCTCTGATGATCAGGCTGTACGACTGCGGCTCTCGGACCGGACGACGCTGGTCGCGGACCAGGTGATCTTCGCCTGCGGCTACAAGGCGGATCTCGATCGGGTTCCCTATCTGCGCAGCGTCTCGCACCAGGTGAGCACCACCGACGGTTTCCCCGACCTGACCGAAGGGTTCGAGACGTCGTTGCCGGGCCTGCACGTGATCGGGTTCGCCTCGACCCGCGACTTCGGGCCCTTCTACGGATTCACCAAAGGCTGCCCGTCGTCGGCGCGGATCGCAGTGGACGAACTGATGCGCCGCGCCGCCTAATCGACCAGTCGCTTCGCCCATCTGTCGGTCACGGGTCCACCAGGGTGGGGATGTGACCTCGACCTGCGCAGCAGGTCGACGAAGCGCATCCTGTGTCATCCTCGCCGCGTAATCGACGACTTGCCGAGGAGTACTTGCACGAGTAGCTGAGGTGGGCAAGGGCATCGCTCCTGGGCAAGTGGGACGGACGTTCCGAGTACGACGTGCGCCGCCCGGTGAGCAAGACAGGGACCAATCTGCTCGGCTGGTCAAGCACCTGACGCTGTCCGAAGCGGGGTACTTCGGGGCGATCTTCGGTCGTCCGTCCCCCGAGCCGATCCCGAGCTTCGATGACCCGGACTCCACAACCGCGACTACATGTGGGTCGGGTGCAGACGAGTCGCGTGCCAGGTGATTGCCGGCTGCATGCGCGTTTGCCAGTACGCCGACGCGACCATCGACAAGTTGCCGATCAACGCACCGGGCAGGTGCCCTGGTGGCCGCAGCCAGACGTGAAGCTGTTCGACGTTCTGGCCTCTTGGGGAGCGCGGGCGACGCTCGGGAACGGGCCGTGGCCAGCCCACATCGACCAGGAGTTCGACGCGAGCCGGCCCGGCTGGCCGATTTCCTGGCCTTTTGCCTCGGGCTGACGCCAACGTCAGGTTCGCCTAGGCACACTCCCCAGAAAGGCTTTGTGGCCGTAGGGCCTAGTACTCCAAGCGCGTCAGTCCTCTGGAGTTAGCGTGTGATGGTGACTCAGACCCAGGTGCCCAAGAAGAAATCCAAGCTGTGGGCATTGATCGTCGGGATTAGCGTGATTGTTGGAATCGCAGCTAGTGTATTAGGGGTCTGGGGAGCTATACCTCACCCGCCACCAAGTATTAGCGGCTCGATTGGCGATCGGGCATCATCCGACCGCTTCTTGAACTTCCTGGATCAACATAGAGACTCTACGGTCTTTCTAGACGATGTCACATGTCCAGACCCAGAGGGACCAGGGACAGGAGGATCGGTATGCACCCCTGGGGACAAGGATATGACTATCGACCTTGAGGGAAACGGTTCAGTGGTTGTCTATATGGATACCGCCGGCTCGGAAGCGACCCTGCAAAGAGATCGCTTCTACAACCTGATCATCCATGGGAATTTCCACGTTTCTGAGCCAAATACAACGAGCATGTACACGACCACTTATAGCCTGAGGGGAAAATAGGTGGACCTCGCCCTTCCGCTATCTGCAGCGCAGGTTCGAACGACTTCTGTAGGTTTCGCAGTTCACGATACCCACTCGGAAGTCGGCAGCGGGGACCATCAACGACTCTTGCGCGGTAGCGTCGTAGATGATGAGGAGTCCGTTCGATACGCCGAGAAAGAGCAGTCGATGGTTCTCGTGAGCTCTGGCAAAGGCAAGATCGGTCGGCGACCGCGTTGCCGGTACGAAGTTTGTTGGCATCGCTCGGACTGAGAAGAAGACGAGGCTGCCACTCTCCGGCGGTTTGATCCAATCGCCGCGCTTGACGCTGTTCGCATAGTAGTTGGCATACAGTCCCACGCCAGTAGAAAGGAAAAGCCAGGTAATCCCGGCCGCAACGGCCGCGGCCGCAACGGCTGCGCCGTCTTCCTTCCAGTCCTTGCTCTTAACTCCGGCATAGAAAGCGATTACCACGGCGAGCAATACGCCTCCGGTTAGGAATCCCAGGTTCAAACTTGCTATTAGCCATGCGACGGCCGCTACGACAACTAGTATGATCAGGGCTACATTTAACCGTCTCCGTGGCAGTGCACGCATCTGATTCAATAGATACCTTATACCCAAGGCTAGAAAAGGCGCTATCAGAATGAAAAGCAACGCCAGCGCCGCGGCACCACCCAAAGTCTTGCCATACTGTAACCCGACATCGGCGGGAGTCAGTCCTAGCTCTGAGTAGAAGCGATCGTAGGCAGTTGCGAGCACGCCATAGACGACAAGCCCCGTCACGACGACGGTCGCGCTGAGGATTCCAGGTGCATATTTCCATAGTCGTTCCCTGGAAGTTTTCTCGTCTTGGTTTGTTGACAACGAACCCACCCCTACTACTAAAGGGCCCGCCAATTTGGCACTGCCTTAGTTCCGCTCAGGCGGAGGGGCCGTGGTGCGGTCGGCGGTGACAACAGTATTGGCGTGGAACCGTGGTCTCGTCAGTAGGTTGCAAATGTGCGTGGCTTCTCATTGTCTTTGACGCCGCCACCAACGGCCGCAGATCGGTGGGGACGGGCGACCATCGTCTGGGATGTGGGTCGACCTGGAGGCGGGTACGGTCGAGGTCGGGGAGTCGTGGTGCGACTTGGGGGCCGGGAGGGCGGGGGAGCGCTTCGCCGACGAACCGGTCTTGTGTCGGCAGGCAGCGTCCGTGACCTGCCGGACACGTATCGCGATCTTCGCGAGCAATCCGACACGGCCGGGCTACTTGGTGCATCACGGGTCGCGATGGGCTCGCAGGCACGGGTACGGCGGCGGTGGTGGTCATGGGGCAGATCAGCTGCCGTGCCGTGGGACGAGAAAGGCGGTTGACCTGCATCTCTGCTGGTCAACCGCCCGCTGTGCGCCGCCAGGGACTCGAACCCCGAACCCGCTGATTAAGAGTCAGCTGCTCTGCCAGTTGAGCTAGCGGCGCGTGGCATCGGAGATGTTAGCAGTGTGGGTCCCGGCGGGCGAATTGCGGGTTCGGTCCCACCGCTGGAGGACGGCCTGGGCGGCGTTGTGCCCGCCGATCCCGCTGACCGCCCCGCCGCGCCGGGCGCCGCTGCCGCAGATCAGGAGATTCGGTACGTCCGTCTCGACCCCCCACGTACCCTCCTCGTCGCGCGTCTCCGCCCACGGCCAGGCGAGGTCCCCGTGGAAGATGTGCCCGCCCGGCATTCCCACCGAGGCCTCGACGTCGAGCGGCGTCTTCGCCTCCACGCAGGGCCGCCCGTCCCGGTCGGTGGCCAGGCAGTCCTCGATCGGCTCGGCGAGGTGGGCGTTCAGGCCGGCCAGGTAGGCCGCCGCGGCGGCGTCCCGCGACGCGGCGTGGTCCGCCTCGCTGCCGCCGAACAGCCGGGCCGGCGCGTGTACGCCGAACAACGTGAGCGTGTGCCAGCCCCGTTCGGCGAGGTCGGGCGCGAGGATCGTCGGGTCGGTGAGGGTGTGGCAGTAGATCTCACCCGGCGGACGGGTGGGCAGCCGGCCTCCGGCTGCCTCGTCGTACGCCCGCTGTAGTTCGGCGTACCCCTCGTCGATGTGGAACGTCCCGGCGTACGCCTGCCGCGGGTCGGCGCCCGAACGCAGCTTCGGCAGCCGGGTCAGCAGCAGGTTGAGCTTGAGCTGGGCGCCCTCGGGCACCTCGGCAGGCGTACGCCCCCGCAGCCGGTCCAGGGTGGCGGGCGCACACCCGGCCAGGACGTACGACGCGGCGACGGCGTGCTCGCCGTCCTCGTCGGTGAAGGCCACTCGCGCCGACGTGCCGTCGACCTCGACCGCGGTGACCTCGGTGCCGGTACGCAACGTCGCACCCGCCTGCCGTGCGGCGGTGGCGAGCGCGCCGGAGACCGCGCCCATCCCGCCCACCGGCACACGCCACTCACCGGTGCCGTTGCCGATCAGGTGGTAGAGGAAGCAGCGGTTCTGCCGCAGCGACGGGTCGTGCGCGTGGGTGAACGTCCCGATCACCCCGTCGGTGAGGACGACGCCGCGTACGAGATCGTCGGCGAAGGTCTGCTCGACCACCTCGCCGAGCGGCCGGTCCACGAACCGGTCCCACGCCCGCGCGCCGATCTCGTTGCGGGCCTCGGCGGCGGGCCGCAGCGGCTCCAGCAGGGTGGGGGCCAGCGCTTCGGCCACGCCCTCCAGTTCGCCGTAGAACCCCCGCCACGCGGCGTACTCCCGGTCCGACCCGGTCAGCGACCGGAACGACTCCTCGGTCGCCGGCCCCGGCTCGCGCTCCACCATCAGGCCGGTGGGGGTGCCGTCGCGGACCACCGGGGTGTACGACGCGACCGAACGGGACCGCAGGTCGAGCCGCAGGTCCAGGTCGGCGACGATCCGGTCGGGGAGCAGGCTCACGAGGTAGGAGTACCGCGACAGCCGGGCGTCCTGGCCCGCGAACGGCCGCTCGCTCACCGCGGCGCCACCGAGGTGGTCCAGTCGCTCCAGGACGATCACCGACAGGCCTGCGCGGGCGAGGTAGGCCGCCGCGACCAGGGCGTTGTGGCCGCCTCCGACCACGGCGACGTCGTACGACTCCATGCCCCGAAGACTAGGACAGACCCCAGGCGGTCAGGAAACGATCTTGATCGCGCTGCCGAACCCCGTGCCCATCGTGAACTGCAGCGTGATGTGCAGCAGGCCCATCCCCTCGAGCTGACGCGCCCGGTGCAGCGGGCCGACGTCCAGCGGGCGCATGCCGCCCATCTCGACCAGGCGGGCGATCGTCGCCTTGGCGTCCGCGTCGTCCCCGGCGATCAGCACGTCCAGCGGCAGCCCGCCGGCCCGGCCGGTCAGCAGCGTGCCGGCGAACGTCGTGTTGAACGCCTTGATCACCTTCGTGCTGTCCGGAGCCAGCTTCGCGATCTCCTCCGCGGCGGAGGTGTCCGGCGGCACGCTCAGCCCGTCGTAGGCGGCGTTCACCGGGTTGGTGACGTCGACGAGGACCCGGCCCGGCAGCTGGTCGGCGTAGGCGCGGATCATCCGGGCGACCCCGACGTACGGGACGGCGAGGATCACCACGTCACCCATCAGCTTGTCGCCGACGGCTCCGGCGGAGACCCGGCCGTCGCTGGCGCTGCGGAGTTCGTCCACCAGGGTGGCCGCGTGGCCGGCGTCCCGGTCCAGGATGTGCACCTCGTGGCCGCCGGCGAGGAGTCTGGTGGCGATACCGCGGCTCATGCTGCCCGCGCCGAGGATGGTGACCTGCACTGTGCGCCTCCCGTCCGGCTGAGCTGGCTGCGCCCTGCGCCCCTCGCGGTACGGGATACCCCGCGCGCCGTCCTCCAGAACGGCCGAGCCCGATGCCGGGCAGCGGGTCTCGCCAGTCAGGACTCGCCGGGCGAGGTCGTACGACACGACGCCGCAAAGGCCGATGCGGAGCTTCGCGTACGTCCAGCCGACCTAGTGGCGGCGGAGCAATCGGACCGGGCGTGAGCGGGGCCGGGCAATCACCCAAGCCCGGTTCGTGAAAATCCGTTCACCGTCCGCGGGCGAACGCCCGCAGCAGACGGCGGCGCTGGTGGCGGTCCCACGCGTGCCGGAAGAGGCCTGGACCCCGGTGGTGGTGATGGTGGTGAAGCATCTGCGCCCCCTTCGTTCTGGGGTATTCATAGCCGCCACCAGTCATCAGGACGTGAAAGTCCAGGTCAGGCGCCTTGGTCGCAGAAGCCGCACGGAAACGAGAGAGGGCCGCTGCCCGCACGAGGCGGGGCAGCGGCCCTACGAGGATGGGGTGAGTGACGGGACTTGAACCCGCGACACCTGGGATCACAACCCAGTGCTCTACCAGCTGAGCTACACCCACCACGCCACAGGGAGACTATCCGGACGGAGTGGTCCCCCTACGAACGACAGCCGCGAATTCCTCCGCGGCGCCACGAGTATAGCGATCCGGTCGGCGGCCCCTGCACCGAGATCAGGTCAGCGATCAGGTCACCGGTCAGCGCCCCGATCAGGTCACCGCGTCGGTGGCCGGTCCGGACTGGGTGGGGTGGCCGAGGATCCCGTCCGCGATCGCCTTCGCGGTGGCGGTGTCCGGCCCCGGCTGCGGCACGAACACCGCGGCGCGGTAGTAGCGGAGCTCGTCGATCGACTCGCGGATGTCGGCGAGGGCCCGGTGGTTGCCGACCTTGCCGGGGCTGGCGAAGTAGGCGCGGGGATACCAGCGGCGGGCGAGTTCCTTGATCGAGGACACGTCCACGATGCGGTAGTGCAGGTGCTGTTCGAGCGTGGGCATGTCGCGGGCGAGGAACGCCCGGTCGGTGGCCACGGTGTTGCCGGCCAGCGGGGCCTTGTTGCCCTCGGGCGCGTAGGTGCGGACGTAGGACAGCACCCGCTCCTCGGCCTCCGCGAGGGACACTCCGCCGGCGAGCTCGTCCAGCAGCCCCGAGGACGTGTGCATGGTGCGCACGACGTCCCGCATCTGGTCCAGCGCCGGCTGGGGCGGTTTGATCACCAGGTCAACGCCGTCGCCGAGGACGTTGAGCTGCCCGTCGGTGACGAGCGCGGCCACCTCGACGAGTGCGTCGGCTCCGAGGTCGAGCCCTGTCATCTCACAGTCGATCCACACCAAGCGGTCGTACATGACTGTCAAGCCTAGGCGGTCCCGCCTCGGTCACGCCGACCGGCGGAAGCCTCGCCGGGCCCGGAGGTAGTCGGCCACCACGAAATCGCCCAACCGGTCCAGATCGGGCGTGAACACCCGGCCGCCGTTTCGCCTGGCCACCGCGTCCATGAACCGGGCCAGCCCCTCGTCCTCGCCGAGCATGAACAGGTTCAGCGTCGCGCCGTACCTCGTCAGCGCGTCCACCTCGGTGATCGTCGCCCGCAGCGTCTCGTGGGTGGTCGGCCAGGAGAAGAACGGCTCACCGTCCGGCTCCAGGTGGGCGGTCGGCTCGCCGTCGGTGACCACGAGGATCACCGGCTCGGCGTCGGGGTGCCGGCGTACGTGGCGGCCGGCCAGCATCAGCGCGTGCTGGAGGTTGGTGCCCTGGATCCAGTCCGGTTCGATCTCGGCGAGCTGGACGGGGGACAGCCGGCGGGCCACCCGGTCGAAGCCGATGATCTCCAGCGCGTCCTGCCGGAACCTGGTGGCGACCAGGTGTGACAGGGCGAGCGCGGTCTGTTTCATCGGGCCCCAGCGGCCCTCCTGGATCATGGAGTACGACAGGTCGACACACAGCGCGACCGCCGCCGAGGACCGGCGTTCGGTCTCGGCGATCTCGAAGTCCTCCACGAACAGGGACAGCGGCGGACGGCGGCGTTCGGCGGCCGAGCGCAGCACGGCGTTGTGGACGGTACGGGTGGCGTCGATGGGGTGCTCGTCGCCGAACCTCCACTCCCGGCTGGCTCCGGTCGGCTCGTCCGCGGCGCCGGTGCGGTGGTCGTCGTGGTCGCCGCGCCCGCTGGTGGACAGCTCCTGGAACACCCGCCGCAGCGCCGCCTCGCCCAGCCGGCGCAGCGCCTTCGGGGTGAGCCGCAGCCCGTCGGCGCCGCGGGAGACGTAGCCCTGGCGCTCGAGTTCGCGTTCCAGCTCCCGCAGGGCACGGATGTCGACCGCGGCCTCCGGGCCGAGCTGGCGTTCCAGCGCCTCGACGTCGACGTCGTCCAGGGTGGCGCCGGGGTGTTCCTGGCCGAGTTGTTCGGTGAGCGCCTCCAGGTCGGCCAGGTCGGCCACCGCCTCGACCGCCTCGCCGTACCCGAGCGGCTGCTGGCCGCGCATCTGGGCGCGCGACTGCCAGTCCAGGCCGGGCCGCAGCGCGTGCAGGTTGTCGTGCAGCTGGCCGAGCTGGCTGGCGAGGTCGGGGTCGCCGAGCGCCTGGCTCATCAGCTGGGCCAGCTCGTCGCGCTGCTGCGGCGACAGCGACCGCATCAGGCGTTCGGCGGCGGCGGCGCGCCGGGCCAGCAGGTCGATCAGCTCGTCGGTGTCGGCGGGGTTCTCGGGAAAGAACTCCCCGTGCCGCTGCATGAACTCGGCGAACCGGTCGGTGGTGTCCTCGCCACGGGAGTGCGCGGCCAGCAGCTGGTTGAGGTCGGCGAGCATGTCGCGGACCGCCTGGCTGGCGGCCGGGTCCTGCCCGGACAACGCCTGCTTCATCCCGGCGAACTGCGCGTCCAGGATGTCCCGGCGGAGCATCTGCTGGATCTGCTCGTACGCCTGCCGGCCTTCCTCCGACTGCCATTCGTACGCCGAGAGGTCGCGGACGGCACGGGCCACGTCGTCGGGGAGGGTGTCCAGCTCCATCTCCCGCATCCGCGCGTCGTCGCCGGGGTCGCGGGCCAGCGTGTCCTTCTCCGCGGCCAGCGCCTGGTCGAGCATCTGGCGTACGCGGTCCAGCGTGCCCGCGAGGTTGCCGCGCCGGCGTGCCTCCTGCCGGCGGCGCCGTGCCGCGGCTTGCAGGTCGTTCAGCCCGCGCCGGCCCTGGGTGCCCTGCCGCAGCAGGTCACGCAGCGCCTCCCGCAGGCTGCCGCCGGCGAGGACGTCGCGGCCGAGCTGGTCCAGCGCCTCGCGGACGTCGTACGGCGATGCGAGGGGGTCCGGGCCGTTGTCCCAGGGCCCGTAGCGGAACTTCCGTGCGCTCACCGCGCCGCCCTCCTGGAGTGCCTGTGCCTGTGCCGACCGGGGCCGGACGGATCGAACGGATCGAACGGGTCGAACGGATCAAGCGGGTTGAGCGGCTGGTCAGGCGCCGTAGTAGGTCACCCCGTCCACGGTCTCCTTCGCCAGCCGCCGGGTGAGGTGCAGGCCCTCCAGCACGAACTCCACCGCCGAGGCGACCTCACCGGGGGACGGTGCGTCGCCGAGGTCGAGGCGTTCCAGCACCTTCGCCAGGCCGGGGATGGTGCCGAGCTGGTCGAGCAGCTCGTCGCCGCGGGTGAGCTCACCGGTCTCCACCGTCGTGCCCTCGGCGAACCGGTTGCTGAACCCGCCGAGGTCGAGGCCACGTAGCCGCTCGCGGAACGTCTCCGCCAGCGCCACCCGCAGCAGGTGGCCGAAGATCTCCTGTTCGCGGCCCTCCTCGCCCATCTCGAACTCCACCTTGCCGCGCAGGGTGGGCAGCACGCCGGGCACGTCGCACACCCGCGCGACCGGGCCGGGCTCGCCGGTGAGGGCGGACCGGCGCAGTGCGGAGGCGCCGACGGTCTCCGCCGCGGTGATCGCGAACCGGGCGGACACCCCGGACCGCTGGTCGATCGAGGGCGACTCCCGCAGGCCGCGGGTCAGCCGGGCCACCACCTCCAGCAGGAAGTCCGGCACCGGCGCGGCCAGCTCCGCCTCCTGGCGGATCAGGACCAGCTCCTCGCTCACCTCCTGCGGGTAGTGCGTACGGATCTCGGCCCCGAAGCGGTCCTTCAGCGGGGTGATGATCCGGCCGCGGTTGGTGTAGTCCTCGGGGTTGGCGGAGGCGATCAGCAGCACGTCCAACGGAAGCCGCAGGAGGTAGCCGCGCACCTGGATGTCGCGTTCCTCCAGCACGTTGAACAGCGCCACCTGGATGCGTTCGGCCAGGTCGGGCAGCTCGTTGAGGGCGAAGATGCCGCGGTTGGTGCGGGGGACCAGTCCGTAGTGGACGGTCTCGGGGTCCCCGAGCGTGCGGCCCTCGGCGACCTTCACCGGGTCGACGTCGCCGACCAGGTCGCCGACGCTGGTGTCGGGGGTGGCGAGCTTCTCGCCGTACCTCTCCTCGCGGTGCTTCCACGCCACCGGCAGCTCGTCACCGAGCTCGTCGGCCAGCCGCCGGCACCGGGTGCAGGTGGGGGAGTACGGATGGTCGTTGATCTCGCAGCCGTCGACCACCGGCGTCCACTCGTCGAGCAGGCCGACGAGGGTGCGCATCAGGCGGGTCTTGCCCTGGCCGCGTTCACCGAGGAGTACGAGGTCGTGCCCGGCGAGCAGGGCGCGTTCGAGCTGGGGGAGGACCGTGTCGTCGAAGCCCACGATGCCGGGGAACGCCGGGGCGCCGGAGCGGAGAGCGGCGACGAGGTTGGTGCGGAGCTCTTCCTTGACGCTGCGGTGCAGGTGCGGTGTGGCGCGCAGGGCGCCGAGTGTGGTGGGTCGGGTCACGGAGTCGACCGTACGCCCGAAGCCCAACTTTCGGGCGACCCCGCCGCCCTACAGGTCGCCGGCGAGCGGGCTCACCCGGACCTCGACCCGGTTCTTGCCCTGCCGCTTGGCCCGCAGCAGCGCCTCGTCGGCGGCGGCCAGCAGCTGGGTGCGGGTGGCGCCGTGCCAGGACTGCGCGAGGCCCGCGGTGATCCGGATCCGGCGGTCGTGCGGCAGGCAGTTCCACACCCGTCCCTCGATCCGCCGGCGGAGCGCGTCCACCACGTCGAACGCCTGGTCGGCGCCCCGGCTCGGCAGCACGATCACGAACTCCTCCCCGCCGAACCTGGCCAGCGCGTCGTCGGGGGACAGCGCCGCGCGCATCTCCTGCGCCAGTTCCCGCAGCAGGTCGTCGCCCACCAGGTGTGACAACTCGTCGTTGACACTCTTGAAGTCGTCGACGTCGACGAACGCGACCGCCAGCGGGTGACCGGTCGCCGCGGACTCCACCAGCAGCTCCGGCAGCCGGATCTCGATCAGCCGCCGGTTGCCGAGCCCGGTCAGCGGGTCGGTGAGGTACGCCGCGGCCCTGCGGCGCAGCTCGTCACGCAACCGCTCGGCGGACAGCCGCTCGTCGAAGGAGGTGACGCGGGCCCGGCGTTCGTTCCAGCGGTCGCGGACCAGCCGGGACGTCAGCCGGGCGTACGCCTGGCCGGTGTGACCCGGACCGTGCACGCGGCGCAGCAGTTCGGCGTACTCCCAGTAGGCGCGTACGGCGACGACGTTCAGCCGGGGCAGCGTGTCACCCACCGCGCAGGCCTGCGAGGCGCACTCCAGCGCCTGCTCGGTCTCGCCCTCGTTGGCGTGCGCGCGGGCCAGCCCGAGGTAACCGACGATGGTGGCCTCCTGGCGTTCGGTCGCGGCGACGGCCACCAGGTGGGCGTCCAGCTCCGGAATCACCTCCGCGCCCGCGCCGAGCATCGCCCGCGCCGCGCCGGCCTGCACGACCACCTCGCGCGGCCAGTACGACCGGTCGATCGCGTCCATGCCCGACGGCGCCGCCTCGAACGCGGCCAGCGTCGCGCGGTAGTGCGCGCCGGCGGCGTCGGCCTCGCCGATGAGCTCGAGCTCGCAGGCCCAGTTGAGCTCCAGCCAGCCGCTGTTGTACGCGTACAGCGTCGCCAGCATGGCGTCGGACAGCGCGGTGGACACCTCGCGCAGCCGTTCCAGCCAGGTGACGGCGAGCTCGTACAGGTCCAGCCGGGCGAGGGCGAGCACCGCCGCGTTGATGGCGTGCCCGATCGCGTAGCCGGGCTCGGAGATCTCCTCCAGCAACACCACGGCGCGGGCGAGCTCGTCGTAGGCGGGTTCGAACCGGCTGCGCAGCAACAGCGCCATGCCGCGCAGCGCGTGCCCGAACGCCTCCCAGGTCCGGTCGTCGCGCGGCTCGGCCAGCCGGATCATCTCGGTCGCCGCGGCGTCGGCGTGGTCGAGTTCGCCGAGTTCGTGGTGGGCGGCGAAGCGGACGAACCGCAGCCACTGCGCGCGCTCGTGCGCGTGCCCGCGCCGGGCGTCGGCCAGCAGGTCGTCCAGCTCGGCCAGCACCTCGCGGGCGGACCCGGACTGCGCGCGGATCAGCAGCCCGGTCACGTCCGTGAGCTCGGGCGGGCGCGCGCGCATCTGCCGACCGCCCAGGTGGGCGCCCGGCGGGGCACCAGGTCGCGCCCCCGGTGGGGCGCCGTCCCGCGCCGCGTGGCGGTGGTGTGAGTGGTTCATCTGTGCGTCCCCGTCCCGCAGCCGCTCCGGCCGGTCCGGAACGTCAACGACGAGACGGTCGGGATGGTCACGGTCCCTCCGCGGAGAATGTCCGGCACCGCTCCTACAGCGATGGCCGGTGGCGGCCAGTGAGGTACGACGCACCGGCAGCGTAAGCCACCGATCCCGCGGGTACACCGCGGGTCCGCCTCCCCGGGCCTCCCGCGCACCGTCCAGGGGCCCTGTCCCGGCGGCCCTGTCCCGGCGGCCGGCGGAGTAGGCCGCGGCTCTCCGGGTACATCCTGGACGTGTCCCGGGCGAGGGGGTGCCCGCCCATGAGAACGATCCGGCGACCTCGGCCCGCTCGGCCCGCCGCGTCCTGGTTCGTCGCGCTCGTCGCGACCGTCGTGCTTGCGACCGCCGCGGCCGGATGTACCGGCAGCCCGCCCGGCACCTCCCGGGAGAGTCCCGGCGCGTCGAGTACCGGGGCGGCCGCGCCCGGCGGTGAGGCGCAGGCGCTGCAGCGCGACTACGAGGCCGTCGTACGCCACACCCTCATCTCCGTCGTACAGCTCAACGTCAGTGGTGGCGGCCTCGGGTCCGGCATCATCTACGACAGGCAGGGCCACATCGTCACCAACGCACACGTGCTGGGCCGGGCCACCACGGTGCAGGTTCTGCTCGCCACCGGGGGAGCGCCGCTGACCGCGCACCTGGTCGCGGCCTACACGCCGAGCGACCTCGCGGTGGTCAGGCTGGACCGGGCGCCACGGCTGGCGCCTGCCGCGTTCGCCGACTCCAGCAAGCTGCGGGTGGGCCAGATCGTGCTGGCGATGGGCAACCCGCTCGGCCTGTCCGGCAGCGTCACCAGCGGCATCATCTCCGCCGTCGGGCGCACCGTGCCCGAGTCGGCGCGCGACGGCGTGCCGGGTACGACGATCACGAGCATGATCCAGACGTCCGCACCGATCAACCCCGGCAACAGCGGCGGCGCCCTGGTCGACCTGGCCGGAAAGGTGGTCGGCATCCCCACCCTCGCCGCCACCGACCCGCAGGGCGAGGGCGGCGGCGCCGCGGCCGGGATCGGGTTCGCCATTCCGAGCAACACCGTGACCCGGATCGCCGGCCAGATCATCAGGCACGGCCGGGTGGTGAACTCCGGCCGGGCGGCGCTCGGCGTGACCGGCGCGACGGTCACCGACCCTCAGGGCACACCGGTCGGCGTCGGTGTCGTGTCGGTGCGCACCGGCAGCGGCGCGGCGAACGCCGGCATCCTGCGCGGCGACGTCATCACCGCCGTCAACGCGGTGAAGACGCCGACGAGCGCGGCGCTGAGCGAGGTCATCGCCCAGCACCGGCCCGGCCAGCTGGTCACCGTCTCCATCCGCCGCCAGGAGAAGGACGCGACGGTGAAGGTGAAACTCGGTCTGCTCTGAGTGGTCCTCAGCTCTGCGCCGTTCTCAACTTTGGGCCGTCGTCGACTCCGCCCGCGCGGTGAGGCCGCGCCGCTCCAGCTGGAGGTAGCGGCGAGTGAGGGAGTTGGTGAACAACCCGACCACCTTGGCGCCCGGACCGTTCTGGTCGATGGTGAGCCGGACCGTCGCGGTCTGTGCGCCGCCGACGGACGGCGTGACGTAGTGGCCGCCGGTGGTGGTGATGCCGGGGGAGCGGCTGACCCAGACGAACGACGAACCCTCGGCGAGCTCGGTCACCTCCCAGGTCATCTCCGGGAACTTCGGCTGCTTGACCACGGCGCGTTCGCCGACGGCCAGCGGACCGGTGCCGAGCCGGCGTACCGATGTCATCGACTCGCTCCACTCCGGCCAGCGCTCGACGTCGACCAGCAGGTTCCAGACCTGTTCGACCGGTGCGGCGACCTCGAACTCGACCTCGTCATGCATGACTTCCTCCAGGGAGCCACGAGCCGCGGGCCTCCACGGTTCGTCGTGGCCGCGGCACAGCGGGACTGCACATCGTTCTTCCATCGTCATATGTACCATCTGGTACATGCCGAAGGACAGTCAACCGGACAACAGATCCGAACGTCGATCCCGAGGACGGCCGGCCCGGCCCGCTCGGGAGCGGTTGCTGGACGAGGTGGTCGCGCACTTCGCCCGGCACGGCGTCGGCGACTTCAGCCTGCGCGGCCTCGCTGCCGAACTCGGCACCAGCCACCGCATGCTCATCTACCACTTCGGCTCCAAGGACGGCCTGCTCGTGGAGGTGGTCCGTCGGGTCGAGGCCGAGCAGCGCGCGGCGATGGCGCAGCTCAACCTGGACTCCGGCCACAGCGCCGCGGACCTGGCCCGGGAGTTCCACCGCCACCTGTCCGCCGCCGAGCACTGGCCCGCCCGGCTGTTCTTCGAACTGACCGGGCAGGCCCTCGTCGGCAACCCGCACGCCGTACCGCTGCTGGAGGGCATCGTCGACGACTGGCTGCCACCGCTCACCGAGCTCAGCCGGCGTACCGGCCGGTCGGAGGAGGAGGCGCGGGCACACGCACGCCTCGCGCTGGCCGTCGCCCGCGGTCTGCTGTTCGACCTGCTCGTCACCGGTGACCGGGAGGCGGTGGACGCGGCGGCGGAGGCGTTCCTCGTGTCCTACGAGACCGTCAGCCCTTCAGGCCGGTCAGCGCGATCCCCTGGATGAACCTGCGCTGGGCGAGGAAGAACACCACGATCACCGGCAGCGCGATCATGAACGCGTACGCCGCCTGGGGGCCGAGCTCGGTCTGGTAGAGGCTGGTGCGGAAGTAGTGCATGCCGAGGGAGAGCGTGTAGAACCGGAACCGCCAACGGCAACACGATGCTCGCGAAGATCCGCAGCTCCGAGGCGCCGTCGATCCGGGCCGCCTCGGTCATCTCCACCGGGATCCGCAGGAAGAACTGCCGCAGCATGAAGATGTAGAACGGCACACCGAAGAAGCTCGGCACCGTCAGCGGCAGGTAGGTGTTCACCCAACCCAGGTTGGCGAACATGATGTACTGCGAGATCATCGTCACTTCGTACGGCAGCAACATCGTGGAGATGACGAGCACGAACACCACATTGCGCCCGCGCCAGCGGATGTGGGAGAAGCCGTACGCCACCAGCGCGCTCGACACCCTGCTGGTCCGCGACCGGCGCCGGGCCGAGGACGTCACCGACCCCGGCGTGCAGTGGTGTCCGGCAGTCGCGCCGGTGATCGCGCATCGCGTCCTCGTCTCGTCCTCTCCGGTTGAGGTCGCCGCTCACCGGACTGCCTGCCACGTCAAGGATTCCTGTACGCCCTGAGCGGATTCGCTCAGGGCGTACACACGGTGATGCCACCCGCTTCTTCGGTGAAAGTGGTGGCAACGAAGGGCATCACGTCCAGGAGGCATCCGTGAATCCGTCCATGACCGACGCGGCCCCCAGCGGCCACGGTTTCGACGACCAGCTGGCGGCCAGGCTGCTGCACCACCGAATCGTCCTGCTCGGCTCGGAGGTCGACGAGGTGAGCGCCAACCGGGTGTGCGCGCAGTTGCTGCTGCTGTCCGCCCAGGACCCGCGTACCGACATCAGCCTCTACATCCACAGCCCCGGCGGTGGGGTGTACGCCGGGATGGCGATCTACGACACGATGCGGCTGATCCCGAACGACGTGTCCACACTGGCGATGGGCTTCGCCGCCAGCATGGGGCAGTTCCTGCTGTGCGGGGGTACGAAGGGCAAGCGGTACGCCCTGCCACACGCCCGGATCATGATGCACCAGGGTTCGGCCGGCATCGGCGGAACGGCCGCGGACATCGCTATCCAGGCCGACAACCTGGAGCACTCCAGGGGCCAGATGGAGCGCCTGCTCGCCGCCAACACCGGTCAGCCGGTGGAGCGCATCCGCGAGGACAGTGAGCGGGACCGGTGGTTCTCCGCCGAGGAGGCCCGCGAGTACGGCATGGTGGACGCGGTCGTGGACTCACTGGACCGCATCGGCCACGGAATCTCCCACCGGGCGGGGGTCTGAGCCATGGCCCACTACACGATCCCCAACGTCATCGAGCGCACGCACACCGGTGAACGCGCCACCGACCTGTTCAGCCGGCTGCTGTCGGAGCGGATCATCTTCCTCGGCACCGAGATCGACGCCGACGTGGCGAACGTCGTGATGGCACAGCTGATCCACCTGGAGGCGGCCAGTCCGTCGCAGGACATCTCGTTGTACATCAACTCACCTGGCGGCTCGTTCAGCGCGCTGATGGGCATCTACGACACGATGCAGTTCGTCCTGCCGGACGTGTCGACGATGTGCCTGGGCCAGGCGAGCTCGGCGGCGACGGTGTTACTGGCGGGTGGCGCACCAGGCAAGCGGCTCGCCCTGCGCCACTCCCGGATCGCCCTGCACCAGCCCGCGACGAGAGGGCAGGGTGCGCTGTCGGACCTGCAGCTGCAGGCCGCCGAGGTGGCTCGCGTACGCACTCTCATGCTGGAGGTGCTCAACCGGCACACCGGCCGCAGCATCGAGGCGCTGCGGGCCGACACCGACCGCGAACGCGTCTTCGACGCCGAGGAGGCCAGGGCGTACGGACTGATCGACGAGGTGCTCGTCTACCGGGGTGACGATCCCGACTCGCTGTGAGCCCGGACATGGACTGTCCACCAGCCGTCGGGACCGATGTCAAGCCGCACTTGACGCGTGGTGGGCTGCGCCCGCCGATCGCCGGACGTGGCGTCGGCGGGCGCGCCGCGGTCAGATGCGCGGTCAGGGGTGGTGTCGTGCGGGTGGGCGCGGGTGCGGCTACGGTCGGACAGGTGGGACGGACCCGGCGCTACGCTCGGGGAGACCCGCGCGATCCAGACGTACGACAGGCCAGATTCGTCACCGGCCAGATCGTCTCAGGCCAGTAGCAGCACCACAGGAGGTCGCATCGTGAGCAGCCCGGACGTGCCGGACCGTACCCCCGCGGGCGAGGAGATTCCCGACCCGGACTTCACCGGTGAGGACAACCTCGACCTGCCCGACTCCGAGATTCCGGACGCCGATCTCGACGCCGACCTCGACCTCCCGGACGCGGGCGACGTCCCGCAGGACCCGACGGAGGGTGAGCCGGACGTTCTGCTCGAGCCCGACGTCGAGGCCGCCCGCGACGTGGCCGGCGACGCGGGCTACGACCCGCTGGTCACCGACGAGCTGCGCCCGGAGTCCGACGTCACCGAGTTCGAGCCGCCGGACCGGCTCAGCCGCGAAACCCAGCGGCGCCCCACCGACGATGACGACGAGCGCGGGGACACCCTCGACCAGCGCCTCGCGGCGGAGATTCCGGATCCGGCGATGGAGATCGATGACGACGACCGGTGAGGAGCGCGCGGGCCTGACCGGCCGGAGCCGGCCGGCACAGGGAGCGGGCCGATGACCACCGAGGTCGTCGACGCGGTGGTCGTCGGTGCCGGGCCGAACGGCCTGGTGGCCGCCAACGTCCTCGCCGATGCCGGCTGGGACGTCCTGGTGCTGGAGGCGACCCCGGAGCCCGGGGGAGCGGTGCGCACCGCGGAGTTCGTCCGGCCCGGCTTCCACAGCGACCTGTGCAGCGCCTTCTACCCGCTGGGCGCGGTGTCCCCGGTGTTCGCCGACCTCGACCTGGAACTGCACGGCCTGCGCTGGCGGCACGCGCCCGCGGTGCTCGCGCACGTCCTGCCCGACGACCGGGCCGCGGTCCTGCACCGCGATCCGGAGGCGACCGCGGCCTCGCTGGCGGCGTTCGCGCCCGGCGACGGGCCGGCCTGGCTGGCGGAGTTCGAGCGCTGGCAGCGGATCAGCACCGACCTGATCACCGCGCTGCTGCGGCCGTTCCCGCCCGTACGCGCCGGCAGCCGCCTGCTGCGCAGGCTCGGCACCGCGGACGCGCTGCGGATGGCGCGGTTGCTGACGCTGCCCGCTCGCACCCTCGGCGAGGAGACGTTCGACGGCGAGGGCGCCCGGGTGCTCCTCGCGGGCAACGCCCTGCACACCGACCTCGGCCCCGACCACGCCGGCAGCGGTGTCTTCGGCTGGCTGCTGTCCATGCTCGGGCAGGACGTCGGGTTCCCGGTGCCCGAGGGCGGCGCCGGTGAGCTGACGCGGGCGCTGGTGCACCGCCTCACCTCGCTCGGCGGCCGCATCGTCTGCGACACCTCGGTCAGTCAGGTGGTCGTCGCCGGCGGGCGCGCTCTCGGCGTACGAACCGCCGACGGCGGGCTGGTCCGGGCACGCCGCGGCGTACTCGCCGACGTACCCGCCCCAATCCTCTATCACCAACTCGTCGGCGCGGAGCACCTGCCGGCCCGGCTGCTGTCGGATCTGGAGCGGTTTCACTGGGACAACGCGACCGTCAAGGTCGACTGGGCCCTGTCGGGGCCTGTCCCCTGGACCGCCGCCGAGGTACGCGGCGCGGGGACGGTGCACCTCGGCGGTGACCTGGACGCGCTGGTGGAGTACGGCTCGGACCTGTCCCGGTCACGGGTGCCGAGCACACCGTTCATGCTGCTGGGGCAGATGGGGGTCGCCGACCCGACACGGTCCCCGGCGGGTACGGAGACGGTGTGGGCGTACACCCACGTACCCCGCGGTGAACGCTGGGACGCCACGCGGTGCGAACGCTACGCCGACAGCATGCAGGCCGTGATCGAACGCCACGCGCCGGGCTTCGGCGACCTCGTGCTCGGCCGGCACGTGGCCGGCCCGCCCGACCTGGAGGCGCACAACCCCAGTCTGGTGGAGGGGGCGATCAACGCCGGGACGGCGGCCATCCACCAGGAGCTGATCTTCCGGCCGACGCCGGGCCTGGCCCGCGCCGACACCCCGGTGGACAAGCTGTATCTCGCCGGCGCGTCCGCGCACCCGGGCGGCGCGGTGCACGGTGCACCCGGAGCCAACGCCGCCCGGGCCGCGCTGGCCCGGGCGGGTCTGGCCGGCGACGTGTACGCCGCGGCCATCAGGCTCGGTCACCGCGCTGTCTACGGCTCGGGCTACGGCGTGGGCTGACGGCCCGTGCGGACCCGGCCCTCGACGTAGGAGGCCAGCCGGGCCAGTGACTCCTTGTTGCGCGGGGTGAGGAGCAGGCTCTGCGCGACCTTGGGCAGGTGCTGCGCGGGTCCGCGGTGGAGCTCCTCGGTCATCCGGAGCTCGGTGCGGGCCGGGCCGAGCGAGGTGAGGTGGAACCGCACGTGCGCGGCGCCCGCGGGGTAGACGCGGGCCTCCAGCTCCAGGAACTGTCCGGGCTCGCAGCTCAGCACCTTGGTGTCGTCCTGGATGACCAGCGGCCAGGACCCGACGCTGTGGTGGATCTTCGTGTCCGGCGCGGGCCAGCCGGCGTCGACGGCCCGGATGTGGGAGGCGCCCACCAGCCAGGCGGCGTACGTCCACCCGTCGGCAAGCACGTCCCACACCTGGTCGGCCGGTGCGGCGATCGACCGCGTGACCTCGCTGCTCATCGGGGCTCCCTCGTGCGTCTCGTGGCGTGTTGTGATCGTGCAGTGGTCGTGCAGTGGCGTGTTCTGCGCGCCTTCTGCCCCATCCTGCCCGCTCGGGGCAGTTGAGGCATTTCGCGCACGGACGCCGCGCCGACAACCCGCTCCGGCAGCCCGGAGGTCGGTGGGCCGGTTCCGGTCAGGGAGGCTGGCGTCGGCATCTTCCGGGTAGCCGGAATGTCTCGCTCCCCCCTCTTGGGCATGCTGAAGACATGCGCTGCCTCCTCATCGACGACAGCCCGCGTTACCTGCGGGCCGCGCGTGCCCTCCTCGAACGCGAGGGCGTCGCCGTCGTCGGCATGGCCCAGACCGGTGAGGAGGCGCTCGCCCGGGTGGCCGAACTCCGTCCGGACGTGACCCTGGTGGACATCAACCTGAGCGGGGAGAGTGGCTTCGACCTGGCTCGTCGGCTGACGTCGGGCCAACACCACGACGGCCGCCCCCAGGTGATCCTGATCTCCAGCCACAGCGCGGACGACTTCGAGGACCTGATCGAGTCCAGTCCGGCCGCGGGTTTCCTGGACAAGTCGAACCTCAGCGCGGCGGCGATCGCCTCCCTGGTCGGAGCGGACTGAGCCCATCGCGGCCGACCCGCGACCGTTCCGCGTTGGTGTCAACCGGAACTTGCACCCGCCTACGACCCGCCCTGCGAACCCGAGCCCTCGAGGAACGTCAGCACCGCCAGCACCCGGCGGTGGTCGTCGCCGGTCTCCGGGAGACGCAGCTTCGTCAGAATGTGCTGGACGTGCTTTTCCACCGTTCCCTCGGTGACCCACAGATGCCGGGCGATCCCGGCGTTCGAACGCCCTTCGGCCATCAGGGCGAGAACCTCGCGTTCGCGACTGCTGAGGACGTCCAGCGGGTCGTCCCGGCGGCGGGCGGAGACGAGTTCGTGCACGAGGGTGGGGTCGACAACCGAACCCCCCTTGACGATTCGCCGCAGGGTCTCGGTGAACTCGCCGACGTCGGTGACCCGGGTTTTCAGCAGGTAGCCGATGCTTTGCCCGGTGGCGAGGAGTTCCGTCGCGTGCTCCACCTCGACATATGCTGAGAGCACCAGAATCCCGATCTGCGGAAACTCCTCGCGGATCGTCCGGGCAGCCTCCAGCCCCTCGTTGGTGTGGGTGGGCGGCATCCGGATGTCGACCACCACCAGATCAGGAAGAGTTTCGCGAACCATCGTGAGTAGGTCAGTAGCATCACCGGCCTGGCCGACGACCTCGAAGCCCTGGCGGCCCAGCAGGCTCGCCATTCCCTCGCGCAGCAACAGGTCGTCGTCGGCGAGCACCACCCGGCCCATGGCGGCACCGCTGTCAACGGCGGCTTGCTCTGGGCGCTGCCGTGGCGGACGGTCCTGTGCCACCTGGCGCGGTGGGCGCCCGCTCGTGCCGGGGGAGTTCGTGGTGATGCCTCCGAAGATGTACGCAATCGCTCGGTGCGCCGCGCCGGAAGGGCCCGCGGCGAAGTGCCGCGGAGGCCTTAAGGCGAGGCACTCGTTCAGCCTACGTGCGACAGCGAGCAGCTGACCTGATGGCGCACCTGCGGCGAGGGCTGACCGGCCGGCTGGTGGCCGCGAGCTGTGTGCTCGCGGTGCTGCTCGGCTCGGTGTTCGCCGTTCTGCTGCTGGCGGTTTCGGACCAGCGCGACGCGGCCGCGCTGTCGCGGCGTTCCCAGCAGGTCCTGACCACGGCGAACCGCATGCAGGCGCTCGTCCTGGACGTGGAGACCGGCGAACGCGGCTACCTCCTCACCGGCGACCCGCGTTTCCTGCAACCGTGGAGCGCGGCCCGGGCACAGATCCCGCCGGTGGGCGTGCGGTTGACCGACCTCATCATCAACCCGGCCCGGGAGCGGATGGCCCACCAGATCATCCACTCGACCCGGTCGTACGTACGTGACTACTCGGTGCCCCTGGTCGCGCTCGCCACCCGTGACCCGAAGGCCGCCCGCAGCCTGTCCCACACGCTGGAGGGCAAACGGCGGGTCGACGTGATCCGTGCCCAGATCGACCGGTTGTCCGCCTCCGCCCGTGCGGCCACCGTTGCCCGGCAGGAGCGGGCCGCCGCGGCCGCTCGCCGGGCGGAGGTCGCGTCCGTCGTCGGAATGGCCGGCTCCGTGCTGCTGGTCGCGCTCCTCGCGGCGTACCTCACCAGGTCGATCGTCCGTCCGGTGCGGCGGGCCGCGACGATGGCGGGCGAGCTCGCCGCAGGCGACCTGAGCGCCCGGCTGCCCGAGACGGGAGCAGGGGAGATCCGCACCCTGGAACACTCGTTCAACACGATGGGCGAGTCGCTGGAACGCAACCGGGACGAGCTGGCCAAGCTGGTGGAGGAGCAGACGGCCTTGCGCCGGCTGTCCACCCTCGTGGCCCGCGCCGTCCCGCCGGCCACCACGTTCGCCACCGTGACCGAGGAGATCGGGGAGCTGTTCGAGGCCGACGGCACCGCGATGGTGCGGTACGAGGCGGACGGCACCGCGACCGCGGTCGCGCTGTGGGGACAGCGGGACTCCTCCCTGCCCGAGGTCGGTTCGCGAGCGGAACTGGGGGAGCGGACCGTCCCGGCGCAGGTACGCCGCACCGGCCGCCATGCCCGGCTGGACAGCTACGCGGGCTCGCGGGACAAGGACCGCGGGCCGCGTGAGCTCGGGGTGCGTTCGGCGGTGGCCGCGCCGATCGAGGTGCAGGGCAGGCTGTGGGGAGCGCTGACCGCGTTCTCCACCAAGGAAAGGCCACTGCCCAGGGACGCCGAGGCGCGCTTCGCCGACTTCACCGAGGTCGTCGCCCTCGCGATCGCCAACGCACAGGCGCGGTCTGAGCTCGCGGCGTCCAGAGCACGCGTGGTCGCGGCCACCGACCGAGCACGCCGGCGGATCGAACGCGACCTGCACGACGGCGCCCAGCAGCGCCTGGTGTCGTTGTTGTTGGACCTGCGCGGCATCGAGGCGGACATCCCCGACGACCAGGTGCGGGCAGATGTGGCCGAGGTGGCCACCGGGCTCACCGACGCCGTCGAGGAGCTCCGCGAGATGGCCCGCGGCATCCACCCGGCGATCCTGTCCGAGGCCGGCCTGGGGCCCGCGCTGAAGGCGCTGGCCAGAAGGTCCGCCGTTCCGGTCGAGCTCGGGCTCGGTGTCAAGACGAGGTTGCCTCAGCCGATCGAGGTCGCGGCGTACTACGTCGTCGCCGAGGCGCTGACGAACGCCGCGAAGCACGCGCAGGCCTCGCACGTGGAGGTCACCACGTCCGAACGCGACGGCCGGGTGTGCGTCGACGTGGAAGACGACGGGGTCGGCGGCGCGAGCTTCGGCGACGGCTCCGGCCTGGTCGGTCTCACCGACCGGGTCGAGGCGCTCGGCGGCGTGCTCAAGGTGACCAGCCCGACGGGCAGGGGAACCCGGATCCACGCCGAGCTCCCGGTGGGATCCGGCCAGGCCACGTCCTGACCCCTCATGGGGGGGGCCGGAAGTCCCGGGTCCCCCACGCCGGACCCTCACATTCCACCCAATCGTGACGGGCGCGTTCCGCCCATTCCGCACGTACCGGCAGATCGTGGCTCGCGCCTACCAGCCAGCAGGTACGCCAACCTGCCAGAAGGCCCACCCGGCGGATGGCGGCTCGCCGTGACGACTCGGGGCCCTGCCTCGGCCGATGCTTGCAAGTGACGGAGCTCACCTGCGGATCAGGATTCGAAAGGTCGAGGACATGGGAACTTCCCAGCGCACCAGCACCGCGGTGGCGACGCGGACCACGACCCCCGCGACGTTGCCGGCGCACAGGAACGTCACCCGGTCCACCCGCCGGCGGTGCACCCTTCCGCCGGCCCGCGGGTCCGTCGCTCCGCTGCCGACCACCGTGCCCGCGCTGGAGACCTCGGCGCTGCGGCCGATCACCTCGTTCCGCTCCTCCACGTTCGACTCCACCTACTCCTCCATCGACTCCTCGTCGGTGGCGTCCCTGGGCGCGGAGTGGTGGCGGCGGGCGGTTGTGTATCAGGTGTATGTGCGGAGTTTTTGTGATGGTGATGGTGATGGGGTGGGGGATCTGGCGGGTGTGGTGGGGAAGTTGCCGTATCTGGCGGGTCTGGGTGTGGACGGGTTGTGGCTGAACCCGTTCTACGCCTCTCCGGGGCATGACCACGGCTATGACGTGGCCGACCACTGCGCGGTCGACCCGGCGTACGGGTCGTTGGAGGGGTTCGACGAGCTCGTCGCCACCGCGCACGGGCACGGGATCCGGGTGATCCTGGACGTGGTGCCCAACCACGCCTCGATCGCCCACCCCTGGTTTGCTGCCGCCCTCGCCGCCGGGCCGGGCAGCCCGCAGCGGGGCCGGTTCCACTTCGCCGACGGCCAAGGACCCGACGGGAACGAGCCGCCGAACAACTGGCGGTCCATCTTCGGCGGCCCGGCCTGGACCCGGATCAGCGAACCCGACGGCACACCGGGGCAGTGGTACCTGCACACCTTCGCCGCCGAACAACCCGACTGGAACTGGACCCACGCGGATGTTCCGGCGCTGTTCGAGCGGGTGCTGTCGTTCTGGCTGGACCGCGGCGTCGACGGATTCCGCGTCGACGTCGCCCAGGGCCTGCACAAGTTGGCCGGCCTGCCCGACCACCCCGACGCCTGGGCTGACGAGGCCACCGGGGACCCGGTCAACCCGAACGCGTGGAACCAGCCGGCCGTGCACCAGGTGTGGCGTTCGTGGCGCAGGCTCGTGGAGGACTACACCGCCCGTGACGGGCGGGACCGGCTGCTGATCGGAGAGGTCGGGCTGACCGACCCCGCCGCCGTCGCCGACTACACCCGCCCCGGCGAACTCCACCACACCTTCTGCTTCCCCTTCGCCCACGCCACCTTCGACGCCGACACCTACCGCCACGTCATCACCACCGCACTCGCCCACCACCCCGACGGCGTGGCCTGGGTCGCGAACAACCACGACCTCCCCCGCGCCGTCACCCGCCACACCCCCACCCCCAGGGACCGCGACGGCGACGGCGACGGCGACGGTGAGGAGTTGCCGGCCGGTGCGGACCCCGCCCAGATCGGGCTCGCCCGGGCACGGGCCGCCGCCGCGCTCATGCTCGCGCTGCCCGGCGCGGTCTACCTCTACCAAGGCGAAGAACTCGGACTGCCCGACGTCGCCGACCTACCGGTCACCGTCCTCAAAGACCCCATGTACCACCGCTCCGGCGGGACCCGGCCCGGCCGCGACGGCTGCCGCGTCCCCCTGCCCTGGACCACCAGCCCCGACCACCACCACGGCTTCTCCCCACCCGCCACCACCACCCCCGCCTGGCTACCCCAACCCCCCACCTGGGCCGACCTCGCCGCCGACACCCAACACCACACCACCACCTCCACCCTCAACCTCTACCGCCAAGCACTCGCCCTACGCCGCACCATCCCCGACCTCGCCACCACCACCCTCACCCTCCACACCGACACCCCACCCGGGCTCCTCGCCCTGTCCCGCGGCACCCACCTCACCACCTACACCAACACCACCCACCACCCCATCCCCACACCACACCCCCACCCCGGCCAACCCATCCTCACCACCCACCCCACCCCCCACCCCACCGACACCATCCCCCCCAACACCACCGTCTGGTACCACCACGACACCCCCGCCGACGCCGCCTCCACCGCCGACGACGCGGTCACCGAAGCGATCTGAGGGAGCCCGCCATGACGCACATCCAGCAAGCGGTCGAACTCTCCCAGGCCGAATGCCTGCACCTGCTGAACGAGACGTACGTGGGCCGGGTCGTCCACACCCACAACGCGTTGCCGGAGGTCGAGCCGGTGTCTTACGTGATGGTGGGCACGGCCGCCCTGGTGCGCACGGCACCGGGCTCCCCGCTGGCGAACACCCTCGACCAGATGATCGTGGCGTTCGAGGTGGACAGCGTGAGTTCGGACCTGCGTGACGGCTGGACCGTGACCGGAGTGGGCTCGGCCGACCTGGTGACCGACCCGCAGCAGTACCTCACCGGCCGCTCGCTGCCCCCGGCATGGACGCACGGCGACGAGACGTCGGCGTTCGTCCGGATCCGACTGCAGCTGGTCCACGGCCGCCGTCTCAGCACACGACCGGCACCCGTGCCGGCAGGTGCGGACGGGGTGGACTCCGCCCCGGCGGCCTGGCTGTGGACCGAACTGGCGTAGGGCTTCGGGAGCCGTCACCTATGCCTGTCGGCCCGAACCGACCGCCGGAACCGCGGACCCTGACGGCGTGACCGGCGGCGGTCGCGAGGTGGCCGAGACATGACACCGTCCGGCGCGCCGACCCTGCCGTACGTCGCAATCCCTTGCACAGCAGACGAAACCAGACCAATAATCCGGGGCACCTGCGGCGAGGGAGACCACGATGCCCCACGACTTCGGTGGACCGGTCGGCAAGCCCAGCCGGCGTACGGTGCTGTACGCCTCGGCACTGACGGCGGTGACGGCACTGACCGGCGCGTGCAGTTCGAGCACGAAGTCCGGCGAGGGAGGCAAGCCTCGCCCCGCGGGAACCAGCGCCTCGACCAAGGGATCCGAGCGCAAGCCGGTTCCGGTGCCGAGCAAGCTGCGGGAGTCCCCGGCGCTGGCCGCCCAGGTGAAGAGCGGTGCGCTGCCGCCGCTGAAGCAACGCATCCCGGAGAAGCCGTACGTCATTCCGCACCGGTGGTGCACCGAGGGCAAGTACGGCGGGACGATGTACGCGCTCACCGACGCCTCCGACAGCGGGATCATCAACGAGCACCTGTACGGCCGCTCGCCGTTGCGCTGGCTCAACGACGGCCTGGACATCGGGCCCGGTCTGATCGAGTCGTGGGAGTCCGACGACGACGCCTCGACCTGGACCCTGCACCTGCGCAAGGGCCTGAAGTGGTCCGACGGCCAGCCACTCACCGCGGGCGACGCGTTGTACTGGTGGAAGGACATGGTTGTCGACGAGGTGCACCCCGCGCTCCCGCCGGACTCCGGCCGGTCGGGCTCGGGCACGGCGATGAACCTCACCGCGCCGGACGACCAGACACTCGTCCTCACCTTCGACAGTCCGACCCCGCTCACTCCCGCCCTGCTGGCCAACGGTGTGGACACCGGTGACTGGTTCCTGCCGAAGCACTACCTGAAGCAGTGGCATCCCCGCTACAACAAGGCGGTCACGGCGAAGAACTGGTTCGAGAAACACGACCAGCACCTCAACTGGGTGATCGACCCGAAGTGCCCGACGCTGACCGGCTGGCGGACCAAGACCTACTCCGAGGGACGCCGGGTCGTGCTGGAACGCAATCCGTACTACTGGTGCGTCGACCGGTCCGGTGCGCAGTTGCCGTACGTCGACGAGATGGTGTTCAACGTCGTCCAGGAGCCGGAGGTGCGCAAGCTGCAGATCCAGGAGGGCAAGCTGGACTACGTGCACGGGGCGTTCGTGCCGATCGGGCTGGGCGACATCTCCGGCATGAAGCAGACGCAGAACCGGCACAACATGAACGTCTACCTGTGGGACAGCGGTTCGGGCACCGGCTCGGTGTTCTTCTTCAACTACGACTATCCCGAGCCGAAGATGCGCGAGCTCATCCGCAACCCGAAGTTTCGCCAGGCGCTGTCGTTCGCCTTCGATCGTTCCGAGGCGCAGAAGGCGGTCTACTTCAACACGGGGGAGAAGACCACCGGCACCTACAGCCCCAAGGCCCAGGAGTACCAGGGCGAGCAGGGCAGGAAGGTCTACCACCAGTGGCGGGACGCCTACGTCAAACATGATCCTGAGCGGGCGAAGCGGATGCTGGACGAGCTCGGCGCGAAGATGGGTTCGGACGGGAAGCGCAGGATGCCCGGTGGTGAGGACGACCTGGTGGTCCGCATCGACGTGCCCGCCGACGTGAGCGCCGAACACCGGAAGAAGAACGACCTCCTCAAGCGGGACTGGGAGGCGGTCGGTGTCACAGTGAAGATCAACCCGATGGCGCCGGAAAGCTTCGGCGACGCGTGGAACAACGGCCGGCTGATGGCGCAGAGTTCGTGGGAGGTCGGTGACGGACCCGACCACATCACCGGCCCCTGGTGGTTCGTCCCGATCGAGCCAGCCCGGTGGGCGCCGCTGCACGGGCAGATGTGGACGCTGCGGGGCACCGGGAAGGAGAAGCAGCAGCTGAACGTCGATCCCTGGAAGCGCACGCCCCCTCGCGTCGACGCCGAGCCCGGTAGCCCGATCGCGAAGCTGTGGGACGGCTACGCCAAGGCGAAAGGCGAGGTTGACGGTGTGGCGCGGACGAAGATCGTGTGGGACATGATCAAGATCCACATCCAGGACGGGCCGTTCTTCATGGGCACCGTGGCCAACTATCCGCAGGTGACGATGAGCAAGCGCGACCTTCGCAACGTGCCGACCCGCGAGCAGCTCGCGCAGGGCGGGATGGTCAACACCTGGGCGCACCCCACGCCCGCGGTGTACGACCCGGAGGTCTACTTCTGGGACGACCCCGCCAAACACACCTGACGGCTCAGGACTCGCGTACGACGTCGCTCGGCGCCTTGTCCGGCCGCAGCCCACGCCAGGCGGGGTGGCGCAGCCGGCCGTCGCGGGTCCATTCCGCGAAGCGGACCTCGCCCACGAGCTTCGGCGTGACCCACCGCGCGTCCCGGCTGTCCTTCGCCGGCATCGTCCCGGCGAACGGCGACGTCCGGCGTTCGATCCGGCGGGTGCGGTCGGCGAGGTCGGCCAGCATCTCGTCGGTGAAGCCGGTGCCGACCTGACCGACGTACTCCAGTCCGTCCGGGCCGGGAACTCCCAGCAGCAGCGACCCGATGGTGCCGGCCCGCCGGCCCTGCCCCGGCTGCCAGCCGCCGACCACGACCTCCTGGGTACGCGAGTGCTTCACCTTGACCCAGTCCCGCGACCGCCGGCCGGGTTCGTAGCGCGACGTCAGCCGCTTGGCGACCACGCCCTCCAGGGCCTGCTTCTTCGACTCGGCCATCAGCTTCCGTCCGCCGCCGCCGGTGTAGGGCGGGGTGTCCCAGTGCGGACCGCGAAGCTCCAGTGACTCCAGGAGTTCCCTGCGCTGCTCGTACGTCAGGCCGACCGTGCTGCGGCCGTCGAGGTGCAGCAGGTCGAAGATCAGGTACGTCACCGGCGACTGGTCGCGCAACCGGCGCACCTGGGCGGCGTCTCGTACGTGCATCCGCTGTTGCAGGGCGGCGAAGGAGATTCGGCCGGTCTTCGCGTCGAACGCGACGATCTCCCCGTCCAGCACGGCCGGCAACGATCCCAGCGACTCCTGCAGCTCCGCCAGCTCGGGATAGGTGCCGGTGACGTCGAGGTCGTTGCGGGTCTTCAGCCGTACCTTCGTGCCGTCGGCGTAGGCGACCGCGCGCAGGCCGTCCCACTTCATCTCGTAGCCGAACTTCTCGTCGTCGCGGCTCGGCGGCAGCTCGCCCAGGGTCGCCAGCATCGGGCGTATGAGTTCGGGCAACGGCTCCGCACCCGACGTGTTCGCCGAGGTGGCCTTCCTTCCGGGCGTGGACGTACTGCTCGCCGGCGACTGCTTCTTCGCGGACGCCTTCTTTGTGGCGGTCTTCTTCGTCGACTTCTTCGCGGGGGCCGCCTTCGAGTCCGGGTCGGCGTTCTCGTCGGGGGAGTAGTCCATCCGGTGGATGAGCCAGTTCTCGCCCGTCCTGATGAGTACGAAACGGCCCTGGGACCGGTCGCCGTGGGTGCCGTGCAGGACGACCTTCACCTCGCGGTCGGTCCACTTCTCACACTCGTACGTGCCTCGGTCCCAGATCTCCACCGTGCCTCCGCCGTACTCGCCCTTGGCGATCTCGCCGGCGAAGTCGGCGTACTCCAGCGGGTGGTCCTCGGTGTGCACCGCGAGGTGGTTCTTCTTCGGGTCGTCCGGCAGGCCCTTGGGCAGCGCCCAGGAGACGAGTACGCCGTCGCGCTCGAGCCGGAAGTC
Source organism: Actinopolymorpha cephalotaxi (assembly GCF_013408535.1). Taxonomy (NCBI): domain Bacteria; kingdom Bacillati; phylum Actinomycetota; class Actinomycetes; order Propionibacteriales; family Actinopolymorphaceae; genus Actinopolymorpha; species Actinopolymorpha cephalotaxi. The sequence goes on along the minus strand of NZ_JACBZA010000001.1, from coordinate 3,593,254 downwards.
CCAGTGCAGGCGGCGGGCGTGGTGCTCCTGGATCACGAACGTGTCGTCGTTGCCCTCCGGCAGCGGGCCTTCTGCGGGCACCGGCTCGGCGGTGCGATCGGCGCTGCGCTTGCTGCGGTAGGCGTCCAACTTGTCGGGCACGTGTCCTGTTCTACCCCGGTGCGCCGGGCGACGCGAGCAGTCCGCTCGGGCCTTCCGCGAGAGTCCGCGCCTCTCCGGTCTGCGTACATCAAAAGAATTTTTACACTGGTTGTACTTTCGGTGCGCCGGGTGTTTGCTGGAAGGGAGAAGCGCAGTTCGAACGATGATCCGGAACGTAAGGAGCACGTGATGGCGAAGACCATGCCGACATCCGTGGCGCCCATGCCACCGGTGGACGGCCTCCCCGTCGAGCGATCCGACCCGTTCGACCCACCCGCGGTTCTCGCGGCCTTACGCGAGGAACGCCCGATCAGCCGGTTGCGCTACCCCGACGGCTCGCAGGGCTGGCTGGTGACGAGCTATCCGCTCGCACGTGCGGTGCTGGCCGACCCGAGGTTCAGCCGGCGGCGGGAGCTGCAGCGTGCCCCGCGCCGGATCGCCTTCGAGGAGGAGCACCCCGGCCCGTCCGAGCCGGGCTTCTTCATCGGCATGGACCCACCCGAGCACACCCGCTACCGGCGCCAGTTGACCGCCCACTTCACCGTCCGGCGGATGCGGGACCTGGAGGACAGGATCGCCCGCATCACCTCCGAGCACCTGGACGCGATGGAACGCCACGGTTCGCCGGCCGACCTGGTGGCGGAGTTCGCGCTGCCGATCCCGTCGCTGGTGATCTGCGAACTGCTCGGCGTTCCGTACACCGACCGGGAGAAGTTCCAGCACGACACCAGGGTGCTGCTGCACCTGGAGTCCAGCTTCCAGGAGGCGATGGGCGCACTGGTCTCGCTGCGGGAGTACCTCCACGGGCTGGTCGTACGCAAGCGGTCAGCGCCCGCCGACGACCTGATCAGCACGCTGATCGCCGACGGTGCCCTGAACGACGAGGAGATCGCCGGGGTCGCCGTGCTGTTGCTGATCGCCGGGCACGAGACCACTGCCAACATGCTGGGGCTGGGTACGTTCGCGTTGCTGCGCCACCCCGACCAGCTCGCGGCGCTGCGCGCGGATCCCGCACTGGTGGAGAACGCCGTGGAGGAGTTGCTGCGCTACCTCACCATCGTGCACATCGGGCCCACGCGGGCCGCGCTGGAGGACGTCGAGCTCGGCGGTGAACTGGTGCGGTCCGGCGAGGTCGTCACCCTGTCGCTGCCGGCCGCCAACCGCGACCCGGAACGCTTCGACGAACCCGACGAACTCGACCTGCGCCGTTCCGCCACCGGGCACCTGGCGTTCGGGCACGGCATCCACCAGTGCCTCGGCCAGCAGCTGGCGCGGATCGAGATGCGGACCGGGTTCAACCAGCTGCTGGCGCGGTTCCCGAATCTCCGGCTGGCGGTGGAGCCGGAGGACGTGCAGCTGCGAACCGACATGGCCATCTACGGCGTACACAGCCTGCCGGTGGCGTGGTAGCCGCGCGGTTCGGTCCGAGCGGTTGGGTCGCTACGGTGGGCGGCACGCAGGTCTGCGGGTAGCGGTTCGCCGGGTAGCGGTTCGCCGGGTACGGGAGGTGACGGATGAGGATCAATGTCGACCGGGACATCTGTTGTGGTGCTGGGATGTGCGTACTGACCGCGCCCGACATCTTCGACCAGAGCGACGAGGACGGACTGGTGGTGCTGCGCCGCCAGCCCGAGGCCGCCGAGGCCGACGTCGCGCGGGAGGCGACGCAGTTGTGCCCGACCGGTGCGATCAGCGTCGCCGACGAAGGATGAGCGGCCAGGGCTGACGGCGTGGAGCTGACGGTCAGGCGTTGACGAGGGGGCGGCGCATGCGTCGCCCCTTCGTTGTTCTTCTCCGTCGGCCGCCAGCCGCCGTCGCCGTGACCAGGTTTTTGTCCACAGGTGGCGGATCGGCTTGCGCTTGTGGACAAAGGGTGAGCTGTCGGTGGCAGCCTGTAGAGTTCGAACATGCATTCGACGATGCAGGAACCTCCGGGCTGGGACGGCGGCACCGACGCCGAACAACGCCTGGAGGCTGCGCTCGTTCAGGTCCGCACCGTCGTCGGTGACGCGCTGGCCGCGCCGATGCTGTCCTTGCGGCCGGAGAGGCTGGGCCGGCTGCTGGAGCTGCACGGCGTCGACGAGGCGATGATGGCCGCGCTGAAGCTGGCGATGGTGGCCAGGGCAGATGCCTGCGACGCCGCCAAGACGACCGGCGCGGTGAGCACCAGGGTGTGGCTGCGTACCACCCAGCGGATGTCGGTCAAAGATGCCAGTGCGACGGTGAATCTGGCCAGAGACCTCGACCGCACCGTGACCCTGACTGCCCGGGCCCTCGGGCGTGGGGACATCTCGTTTCGGCATGCGCAGGTGATCGCGTTCGCGATCAAGGACCTGCCCACCTGGGTCAGCCCCGACCAGCTCGTCGAGGCGGAGAAATTCCTGATCGCCGAGTCGAAGCGGCGTAACCCCGACGACGTGCGGGTGCTGGGACGGCACCTGCTGCAGGCGATCGCACCCGAAGAATGGGAGCGGCGGCTGGGTGAACAGCTGGCCAAGGAAGAAGCCGCCGCCGAACGCAAACGGTCGCTGTGTTTCATGGCCAATGGGATCCCCGGTTCGGAGACCGTGGTGATCAAGTTGCCGGTGGTGGAGATGGAACAACTCCGCAAGATCATCGAGGCGCTGGTCGCCGCGGACACCCGCCCCGACGACCGCCCCCTGGACCAAAAGCGCGGGGACGTGTTCGCCGACCTCGTCACCCAGTGGGCGCAGCAGCAGGCATCGCCCAACCGCGGCCGCGGACGGGACTGCGTCACCGTCCTGATCCACCTGCACCAACTCATGAACGGTATCGGGTTCGGCACCATCGACGACCTCAACCCCGTCCGCCCCATGCCCTGCGGCTGCCAGACCCCCGACGCCAAACGTCAGAACGCCAAGCGCAAGGCCCGCGAGCACACCAAGCGCAACAAGAGCTCTGCGTCGGAAGGTCCCAGGTCGAGCACGACTCCCTGCGACACAACGGACGCCGGCCCCGGCGAGCGTGCCGGCGATGGCGAGAGCGTCAAGCCCGACAAGGCCGAGACCACCAAGCCGGGTAGGAATCCCGGCAGCAACGGGGCCGTCACGTCTGAGGACGCCGAGCCCAGCAGGAACGGCGAACCCAGCAACGCCAATCGCAGTGAGAACGCCGACGACACCGGGACGGACGCCCAGCCGGGCCGGGCAGTCACCGACCCGGACGACCCGGACGACCCGGGCGACCCGGCCGGCACCGGCGAGGGTGCGGTGCCGACCGGTACCAGCGCTCCGGAGGCGGCTCCCACTGCCGCGGAGACCACAGCGACCGCCCTGGAACGTGAACCGGACAACGAGAAACCACCAGCCGACCAGCCGGACCCGCCGGCCGGGGTCGCGGAGCGGATACCCGCACCGCGAGAACCCGGCCAGCCCCCACAACCGAACACCGCCACCGGAATCCAACCCGAATCGGGAATTGAACCCGACCCGGAAACTGAGCCGGGACCTGGATCCGATCCGGGACCAGACACCGGACCCGAGAACTGCGACCTCGTGGCAGAAGAAGACGACGCCGACGACGACGAACCCGAGGAGGGTGCGGCGGGGCCGGAGGCTGCCTTCGACCCCACGACGGGTGCAGCAAGTGCGGTGGTGGCGGATCGGCTCGCATCACCGGACTGCGCGGAGAGCCGCTCTCGGTGGCCACGATTCGGCGGATGGCGTGCGACGCGAACATCATCCCGGTCGTCCTCGGCGGCAACGGCGAGGTCCTCGATGTCGGGATGGCCGACCGGTTCTTCACCGAAGCCCAACGCCGCGCCCTCGCGGTCCGTGACGGGTCCCACTGCCACTTCCCTGAATGCCAGGTCCCCGAACGACTCTGCGTCGCCCACCACATGACGGCTTGGGACGACTTCGGGCCGACCGACCTCGCGAACGGAGTCCTCTTGTGCAAGTCGCACCACACCTTCGTCCACCACAAGGGCTGGACCGTCCGCATGGGCGACCACGGCCACCCCGAGTACGTTCCTCCGGAGTGGGTGGACGTGCGACAACGAATCATCCGCCCGTGACCGCCACCGACGCCGGACGACGCTGTCTCTACGTTCGACGGTGTGTCCACGTACGACGCCGTCCCCGCGCCCGACGGTCAGGGGGAGGCGCGTCAGGAGTAGGCACGTTGCATCAGTCCGTGCAGGACTTCACGGGTGCCGGCGGCGAAGCTCAGGTTGCCGTGCTGAGTCGACCAGATGAGCTGCCAGGTCACGGTCAGCGCGTGCCCGTGGACGAGGTGTCCGAGATCGTCGCCGGTCAGCATGTGCCCGTACCCCTCCAGGAACGCATCGCGCAGGTCGGGCCGCCCCTGCCACGGTCCGAAGAACAGCTTGCCGAGGTCGGCCACCCACGCATCCGGGCGAGCCCACTCGAAGTCGATGGCGTACAGATTCCTGCCGTCCAGGAGCCAGTTGCGCGGACTGTAGTCACGGTGGCACGGCACAGTGGGTGGGCTCGGGAGCCCTTGCAGGCAACGGATCTCCGAGCGTGCGAAGGCCGTCTCCGCCGGGTCGAGGAGCCCGTCGGAACGCGCGAGCCACTCCTCCAGCTCGGCTTCCTTCGCGGCCGCGTAGTCCGGATCCGGCGTGAACTCCTCCGCGTCGTGCAGGCGGCGCAGCAGCGTTCCGCCCAGGCGGTGCAGGCCGGGAGTGTGGTCGGGCACGACCCTCCCCGGTACCGCCGACAGCACCAGCGTGCGCCGTTCGTCGTCGTACGCGTGCAGTTCGGGAGCGTTCGGCCGCAACGCGGGCACCCATCGGAGGTACGCGGAAAGCTCCCGGTCGTACTGCTCACGGCGCTGATGGCGCTTCGCGAACCACCGGCGGCCGGACGCGTCACCGATCTCGAGGACCGTGGCACCGCGATGCGGCCAGCTGTGCTCGCGCACGACGGTGCACGGACCGAGGACGGCCTCGACATAGGAAAGATCGATCGCCGCGGGTGTGTCGGTCATGGGAGACCTCGCAGTAGGGGAGGGAAGCGCGGACAAGGAGGACGGGAGTGGGCCACGTGCGACCACAGATGCGCGGGACGAGGTGGGCCGGCAGGGGATGCCGCCGAACGAACGGGGCAGAGAAGTGGCCGCAGAACGAGTTGGCCGCGGCGAAGTGGCCGCAGAACGAAGTGGCCGCAGAAGGGGTGCGCCAGAAGCGGTGGGCCCGAAGAGTGCACCAGAAGGGCCGGCCGCAGAGGAGGTGCGCCGGAAGAGAGGTGGCGCGGAGAGAGATGCGTCCCAGTGGAGTCGCCTACCGGCGGTCGCAGCCTGATGTTAGGGCGTTCACCAGCTCGCCGACAACACCGCCGCCGCGACAGCCGCGACAGCCGGAACAGCCGGAACAACTGTGACAGGGACTTCGATCATTTGCGGGACAACGCGATCATGCCGGGTCGATCATGGTGGGACGTCCTTCTCGGTGACGGAACTCCCGCCTGGTTGAGGACAGCCACTCGATCTTCTCCCCTGGCTAGCTCAACGGAAGAGCGGGCGATCCGGCAAGATCGTCCTGTCGCGGTTCGACTCCGTGGCCAGGGTCTCTCGGCAACCGCGGGGTCCCTCCGGGACGGACGAGCCGGCGTCACACCTGCCGGTGACACATCTGCCGGTGACACAGGGTGGTCACCAGGGGAACTGCGCGTGCCTTTCCGGCCCGCCGTGCCAGTCGTGCGCGCAACTCAACCGTCGGCGGGGGAACATGAACCCTGACGTCGCCGCGACGCTGGGACACTCGTGCCCGGACCCTGAGGAGCCTGACCTGACCATGACCGTGCACGAATCCGACAACCCGACCAGCTTCGCCGATCTCGGCCTGCGTCCGGAGCTCCTCCACGAGCTGACCAGCCTGGGGTACGAGGAGCCGACGCCGATCCAGCTCGCGGCGATCCCACCGATGCTGGCCGGACGGGACGTCCTCGGGCAGGCGGCGACGGGCACGGGCAAGACGGCTGCGTTCGCGCTGCCGACCCTGCAGCGAATGCCCGGAAGTGATCGCGGCACGGCGCCCACCGCGCTCGTCCTGGTCCCCACGCGGGAGCTCGCCGTGCAGGTGTCGGAGGCGTTCCACCGGTACGGCCGGGGCATCGGCATCCGGGTGCTGCCCATCTACGGCGGTCAGCCGATCGGCCGGCAGCTGCGCTCGCTGTCCCAGGGCGTCGACGTCGTGGTCGCGACGCCGGGCCGCGCCCTCGACCACATCGGTCGCGGCACTCTCCACCTGGACGGCCTGACCACGGTGATCCTGGACGAGGCCGACGAGATGCTCGACATGGGGTTCGCCGAGGACATCGAGGCGATCCTGCAGGAGACGCCGGCCGAACGCCAGACGGTGTTGTTCTCGGCGACGATGCCGCCCCGCATCGGCGGAATGGTCAAGCGCCACCTGCGCGACCCGGAGCGGATCGAGATCGCGCGGCACAAGCCGGAGCCCGGCGAGGCGCCGCTGGTACGCCAGGTCGCCTACGTCATTCCGCGGGCGCACAAGCCGGCGGCGCTGGGCCGGGTCCTCGACGTCGAGTCGCCGACCGCGTCGCTGGTCTTCTGCCGTACGCGCGAGGAGGTCGACCAGCTCGCCGAGACGCTGAACGGCCGGGGCTACCGCGCGGAAGCCCTGCACGGCGGCATGAGCCAGGAGCAGCGCGACCGGGTGATGGGCCGCCTGCGCAGCCGTACCGCCGACCTGCTGGTGGCCACCGACGTCGCGGCCCGCGGCCTGGACATCGACCACCTCAGCCACGTCGTCAACTACGACGTGCCGTCCGCGCCGGAGTCCTACGTCCACCGGATCGGCCGGGTGGGACGGGCTGGCCGGGAAGGCGTGGCGATCACGCTGGCCGCGCCGCGCGAGCACCGGATGCTGAAGACGATCGAACGCGTGACCGGCCGCAAGATCGCCGTCGAGAAGATGCCGACGGTCGCCGACCTGCAGGCTCGCCGGCTGGAACTCACCCGGGCCGCGCTGCAGGAAAGCCTGATCGAGGACGACCTGGAGCACTTCCGCGTCGTGGTGGAGACCCTCACCGACGAGTTCGACGTGATGGAGGTGGCGCTGGCCGCGGTCAAGCTGGCGCACGAGGCCATCGGCGGCAGGATCGACGAGGACGAGCCGGAGATCCCGAACGCGACCCCGGAGTCCGAGGGCGACCGGCGCAGGGGAGACGGCGGGCGCCCCCAGAGCGGCCGTGCACGGGGCCGTGGCGGAGCTGGCATGACCCGGCTGTTCGTCGGCCTCGGCCGGCGCGCGGGAGTGCGGCCCCAGGACCTGGTGGGAGCGATCGCCAACGAGTCCAGCCTGCGTGGCCGGGAGATCGGTGCGATCGAGATCACCGACAATTTCTCGCTGGTGGAGGTACCGGAGACCGCGGCCAACGAGGTCATCGCCGCGCTGCGGTCCACGACCGTGAAGGGCCGGAAGGTCAACGCACGCAGGGAACGCTCTCGCTAGCACCGGTCCCGCGAAGGCCTGGTCGGTTCCACCGGGTGGCGTGACCACATCCACCGACCGCACCCACCGGCCGCATCCACCGACCGGACCCGACCCGGCCGGAACCGGCTCACCCCGGCGCCGCCCCGACCCTGACGGGGTTCGTACGTCAGGAATCGGACAGGCCTGCCCGCCCACACCCTGCTAGCGTCCAAGGAACGGTTCCGGCCCGCCTGGTGACCACCGCATCGCGAAGGGGCGCGAGGTAGCGCCGAGCCGCGACAGCCGATCCGACGACACTTCAGGGTGGGGATGCGGGATGCCGGCGACGACGACGGTCGGAGTCATCGGGTGCGGACAGGTCAGCCACATGTACCTCCCGGTCCTGGGCCGGATGCCGGGGGTCGAGGTCGCCGCGGTGGCCGACGTCGACCAGGAGCGGGCGAGGCAGGTCGCCACGAAGTACGACGTGCCGCAGGCGACGAACCCGCGGTCGGTGCTTGACAACGCCGACGTCGAGGTGGTCGTCAACCTCACCCCGATCGCGGTGCATGTCGAGGTGAGCAGGGCGGCGTTGACAGCGGGCAAGCACCTGTGGTCGGAGAAGCCGCTCGCCCCCACGCTGGATCAGGCGCGGGAGCTCCTCGCGGCCGCCGAGCAGCGCGGGCTGGCGGTGGGATGCGCTCCGGACACCCTGCTGGGCTCGGGATTCCAGGCCGCGCGGGCCGCCCTGGCCGACGGCGCGGTCGGCTCGCCATTGTCGGCGAGCGGGCTGATGTTTCGTGGGGCGATGGGCGGGGCGAGCTTCTACACCGAGGGCGCGACACCGATCCTGGACATGGCGCCGTACTACTTCTCCGCGCTGGTCAACCTGTTCGGCCCCGCGGTGCGGGTGAGCGGCGCGGCCCACATGCTCGGCGCGGGGGAGCAGCCGACCCGGCCGCCGGCCGGCGCGGCGATCGCCACCGCCGCGGTGGTGGAGTTCGAGAACGGGCTGCTGGCGAACACCGCGCTGGTGTGGGGCACCGACCATCCACGCGAGGTTCCGGTGCTCACCGTCTACGGCAGCGACGGCGAACTCGCCGCGCCGAACCCGAACAACTTCGGCGACCCCGCGTACGTTCGGCGGTACGGCGAGGACTGGCAGGAGGTTCCGGGCAGCCGGCAGCCGGCCGACCTCCCGCACAACCTGCGCGGGCTCGGCGTCGGTGAGCTGGCGGCCGCGGTGCGGGCCGGCCGCGCACCCCGCGCCGGCGGCGACATCGCCTGCCACGTGGTCGAGCTGATCACCGGCCTGGTCCACTCGGCGCGCACAGGTGAGCGGGTGGAGCTGACCACGACGTGCACGCCGGCGCCGCCGCTGCCGGCGGAGGAGCGAGCGGCCCTGCTGGGCCAGGACAGCTCCTGACATCTACTGACAGCTGCTGGCATCTGCTGACAGCTGCTGCCGGCGAGCCGGTGCCGGAACGACAGGCAGGCAAGGGTTTTCGGGATGATCCGCAGTTGTGCCGGGTTGCCCGAGGGACATTCGAGGTGCATGGAGGAGGCGGGATGAAGGTCGACCTGGGCTGTGGCCAGATCACGTGGCGAGGTGTCCCGGAGGAGAAGGTGCTCGCCGACATCGCCGAGGCCGGTTACGCCGGTGCGCCGCTGAGCGCCCACGGCGGACGTACGGCCGAACAGATCGCGCAGATCTGGGGCGGATACGGCCTGGCGCCCGCGCCCGGCTACTTCGGCGGCGACTTCTGGGAGGCGGACCGGCACGACGAGTACGTCGCCCAGGCGGGCGAGCACGCAAGGATCGCCAGCGACCTCGGGGTGCACGAGGTCTACGTCTCCGCGGGCGGGTTCAACACCACCACCCGGTCCGGTCGCACCCGCCGGGACGTCGCCGCGCACGCGGGCCCGGACGATGCCCTGCCGGAGAAGGAGTTCGGCCAGTTGGTGCGGACCGTGGACGCGATCGCCCGCGCGACGCTGGAGTACGGCGTGCGGTCCTGCTACCACAACCACGTCGGCACTTTCGTGGAGACCGAGGACGAGATCGAGCGGCTGCTGGCCGCGGTCGATCCGGAGGTGCTGTTCCTCGGCCCCGACACCGGCCACCTCGCCTGGGCGGGCGTCGACGTGGTGGAGTTCACCCGCCGGCACGCCGAGCGGATCAAGACCGCGCACCTGAAGGACATCGACGTCGCCGTACGAGACCGCGGCCGCGAGGCCGGCTGGGACTACTCCACGTTCGAGAAGCACGCGATCTGGGCCGAGGTGGGACACGGCGAGGTCGACTTCGCCACGATGTTCTCCCTGCTGGACCAGGCCGGCTTCGCCGGCTGGCTGATCGTGGAGACCGACGTCACCCAGCGCGAGACGCCGTTGGAGAGTGCCCGGATCAGCCGGGACAACCTCCGCGCCCTGGGCGTCTGACCGAAGGGCACTCGTCAAGCCGACATTGATGACAAGGCGCCGTTGACGACAAGGCGACGTCGACGACAGGACGATGTGACGGGCCCGGGTGGTCGTCAGGCCTGACGACCACCCGGGCCCCGTGTACGGGCTGATTCGGCTACTGCCTCGGCTACTGCCTCGGCTACTGCCTCGGCTCGGGCACGTACCGCAGCAGGCGGTTCGCGTGCCGGATCAGGTAGATGTTGCCGTAGCCGTCCTCGGCCAGGTTGAACGCCTCGATGGACGAGCTGAGCACCGTGACCGCACCGCTACGCGGGTCCAGCCGGAAGAAGTACTTCTGCCGGATGGCGCCGTAGATGTAGCCGTCCTTGGCGGTGATCAGAGTCCCGTCGTACGCCGTGATCCGGGTGTTCGGGTCGTACGTCAGGTCGGGGAAGGCGTTGCGGCCGCGCGCGAACGTCCGGCTGTCGGGGTCGAACTGGAAGATGTGGTTCTGCGCGAGCAACCACACCTTGCCGTCCGGTGCGGTGGTCAGCCCGGTGATCGCCCGGATCCCGCGTACCGGCAGGTCGTACGTCGTGGCCTTCTCGGTCGCCGGGTCGAACACCAGCAGCTTCGCCTCCGCCTGGGTCGGGTCGGCGCCGAGGCCGCCCCACACCAGCGAGCCACCGAAGATCAGCCCGCGCGAGGCGGTGAGGCTCACCAGGCTCTGCTCGGGTACGACGTTCTTGTACACCGTGCAGCTGCCGTCGGCGGGATCGAACACGCTGAGCGCACCGGCGTTACGGCCGTAGATCGCCATCGTCCCGGCCCACACCTTGCCGTACGCGCCGAGCATGCCGTAGGGGCGGTCCTGTTCCTCGTGCAGCTCACAGTCGGTGCGGGGCCCCTTGCCCGCGGCCGCGGTGGCCGGGTCGAACGACTTGATGAACGCACCCGGATACACGCCCTGGTAGATCCGGTCGCCGAGCACCGTCATGCCCTCGGCCTGGCCGTAGCCCGCGCTGTTGGGCACCAGGATCTGCTGGTCCTGCCGCATCGGGCTGTAGACCCCGAGGCCGCCGACGAGGTAGCCGGCGTTGTAGATCTTCCCGTCCGGCCCGCCGACAATGGTCTCGATGTCGGCCACGGCCTTGGGCAGCGCGGCGACCTGGGTGATGGTGAGCTTGCCGGTCGGGATGTTGTACCTCGCGACGTACCCGCTGGAGTTCGTACCCACCAGCGTGTCGCCCGGATAAGCGTCCTGGTCGGCGAGGTGCAGCACCGTCCACTGGCGGGCCCAGATTCCCGTGTTGGCCTTGAGATCCGTCTCGGTTCCGGACGCGATGTCGTAGCTGAACAACGCGCCGCTCTTGGCGTAGTAGACCTTTCCGTCCACCGCGTTGGAGACACCGGGGAACGACAGCCCCGGGATGTCCGTCACCACCTCGCCGTGGATCGCGCCGTCGGCACCGACCGAGGCCTTCAGCACCACGAGGTGGTCGTCGCCGTGGTCGTCGGTCACCCGGGCGAACGCGTGGCCGTCGTCGGCGGTGAGGTTGTAGACCCAGGGGTACTTCGCGTAGCTGCTCGGCAGGAGTTCCACGCAGTCACCCACGCCGTCGGCCCGGCAGGCCACGATGTGCGAGCTCCCGCCGGTGCCGGCGTAGACGATGCCGGTGGTCTGGTCGTAGCCGATGCTGCGGACGTACTGGATGCCGGGCAGGATCGGCCGCGGGCCGATCTGGGTGTATCCCTTGCCCGGCGTGTACTTCCACACCCCGCCGGAGGGGAAGCTGCCGCCGTAGACGCTGCCGTCGGGCGCGCCGGTCACGCCGTAGAGGAAGCCGTCGCCGGGCACCGGTTCACCGAGGTCGACCACCTGGTCCGCACCCGGGGTGTAGGAGTACAGATGGCCGTTGACGCCCGGGTCGGCGTAGTTGTACGCGCCGATGTAGACCGTGCCGTCCGGCGTGGAGGTGGCGTTCCACGCACCCATGGCCTTCGGGATCGGGATGTCCAGGGTGACCTCGGTGGTCACCAGGTCGATGCCGACGAGATGGGCGTCGAAGCCGTGTCCCCCGGTGAGGGTCGTGTAGGCGGTGTCGCGGCCGTGGCCGTCGGTGCTGTACGCCGTGCCGTTGGCGGTCGCGTTCACCTTGACCTGGTTGCCGAGGTCGGTGAACCGCGCCGACACCAGCACGTCGTCCACGAAGGTCTCGCCGGTGGTCGCGACGACGATCCGGGCGGACTTCGCGGCCGCCGGCGCCTTCGCGTCGGCGCGCATCGTGGCCGGCTGCTCGTTCGCGGAAGCTCGGGCGGACCAGACCTCACCGACCGTGCCGCCCGCGGAGTCGAGGTAGCGCAGGCCGATCGCCGCGCCGCCGTGCGCCGCCCGCACCGTGGCGAACGCGGTGTACGTCGTACCCGCCCGTACGTCGACCGGTGCGCTCGCCAGCGCGGGCATCACGCAGGCGCGGGCGGGAGTCAGCCGGGCGGACGCGGTGCCGGACTTGGGGAACTGCGACACGACCGTGACGGTGCCCTCGCACGCCGGGCCGGCATCGTCGCCGTGCCGGCCGGACTGCACCGTCCATCCGGTCAGCCCGGACTCGAAACTGTGGTTGGGGATCAGCAGATCCCCGTCGGCGACGGGTTCGCTCGCCGCGGCTTCGCTCGCCGCGGTTTTGCCGGCGGCGGGATCGGGCGCGCTCACCGGACCCACGGTCGTCGGACTTCGGCCGGTTGCACCGGCGGCCCCGGCGGTACCAGCGAGCACGGACGTGAACAGCAACGCGGCCGCGCCGGTGAGCGCGACCACGGACGGGACCTGACGAATGGCTCGGCGCATCGGCACTCCTGCACAGTTCGCCCCCGGCTTTCGGGCTGGCGTCGGGCATCGGGCCGTTCGAAGTTTCGGACCCGACCTAAAAGAACGCCCTCACGCTAGGCGGCGGCACGGGCAACTGTCGACAGGTCGCGGGCGGACATCACTGGCCTGATCCGGACTTCGCGCCAGGGGCGGGCTGCTCGTTCGGCGGGAGGTGATGGTCGCACTGAGGGGGTGAGCTTCGGAGCGGACCCGGTCGGCGTCACCGACGGATGCCGACGGATGCCGACGGATGCCGACGGATGCCGACGGATGCCGACGGATGCCGACGGATGCCGACGGCGCCAGGGTCAGCCTCGACGGCCGGGAATCCGATCCTTGGCGTCGTAGTCCTGCCGGGCCTGTTCCACGCTGTCCAGGTTGACCGACCAGTGGGCGAGTGCTGCGAACAGCGGCGCCAGACTGCGTCCGAGTTCGCTGATCTCGTACTCCACCCGAGGCGGAACCTCGGGGTGGTACGTGCGTACGACGAGCCCGTCGCGTTCCAGCTGTCGCAACCGCTCGGTCAGCACCTTGGGCGTGATGGTGGCGATCCGCCGCTGGAGTTCCACGAACCGATGCCGCCCGTGTTCGTTGAGTGTCCAGAGGATCGGAGTGGTCCAGCGGCTGAAGACGATGTCGACCACGGGAGCGATCGGGCAGGCCTGCTCCGGGGCGACGTCGACGGGAGCCGCCGGAGCCTTGTTGCTGGTCACGTCGGGCCTCTCCCTCCAGTACTTTCCTCTAGGTACCTACTATCCCGGCGATGCTAGCTTCCGTTGAACCCACCCAGGGACTCGACAACCAGAGACTCGACGAAACGGGAGCGAACATGATCGTGGTGACCGGAGCCACGGGCAACGTAGGACGGCCACTGGTGCAGGCACTCGTGGCCGCCGGCGAACAGGTGACGGCGGTCTCCCGCCGGATCTCGGTGGCCGACATCCCGCCGGGGGTGCGGCACCTCCAGGCCGACCTGCTCGACCCGGGTGGACTCGTGCCGGTGTTCGACAACGCCGAAGCGCTGTTCCTGGTGACCTCCGGCGACTTCCTCGCGGCCGGCGGCAGCGCAGGGGCCGTCCTCGACGTCGCTCGGGCCGGAGGAGTACGCCGGGTCGTTCTGCTGTCCTCGCAGGGCGTCGCCACCGGAAGGCATCCCTCGGCCCTGGAGGATCCCGTCACGCGGTCGGAGCTGGAATGGACCCTGTTGCGGCCTGGCGGGTTCGACTCCAACACCCTGCGGTGGGCGGAGACAATCCGCACGCAACGGATGGTTGCCGCACCGTTCGGCGATGTCGCCCTGCCGACCATCGACCCGGCCGACATCGCCGAGGTGGCCGCCGTGGCCCTGCGAGGCCCCGGCCACGTCGGCAGGGCCTACGAACTGACCGGACCGGAGCCGGTCTCACCTCGGCAACAGGCAGCGGCGATCGCCGACGCACTGGGCGAACCGGTCCGGTTCGTCGACCAAACCCACGCGGAGGCTCGGGAGCAGCTGCTGCGGTTCATGCCCGAGCCGGTCGTGGAGGCCACTCTCGACATCCTGGGCAACCCCACCAGCGGTGAGCAGCGGGTCAGTCCCGACGTCGAGCGGATTCTCGGTCGCCGGCCGCGCACCTTCGCCGAGTGGGCAGCACGTAACATCGCCGCCTTCAAGTAAGGCCGGCACCCGACAGTGGCGAACCGAAGCTCAGCGGGCGCCGTTGACGTCGAGGCTGCCGTCGGCGCCGCGGTGGGCGTGGGCGTAGCCGTCGTGGTCGTCGTGGTCGTCGTCGCCGAAGATGGCGCTCCTGACCTGGCGGCTGGTGCGGTCCAGGTCGTCGAGGACGTCGCTGAGCCGTTGGCGTACGACCGGTTCGGAACTCAGGCCGCCGGCGCTGCGCAACCGCAGGCTGACGCCGAACAACTGCTGGACGATCACGTCCCGCATCTCCAGCGCGATGCGGTCGCGTTCCTCCAGTACGGCAAGGTGTTCGCGGTCTCCCTGCGTACGCACCCGTTGCAGTGCGAGCGCGGCCACGTCGGCGAAGATCTGTATCCGCACGGCCTCCTCGCGGGCGAGGGGAGCCTGGGGTGAGCCCCGGCGCCAGGCGACGAACAACGTGCCCAGCACCTCGCCGTCGGTGGTGAGCGGGAGCATCATGCCCAGGCCCACCGCCGCGAGAGCGTTGTGCCATGCGGCGGGTGGGTCGTGCCCGGGTTCGTTCGGATAGTCGTCACTGACGACGGGTTCGCCGGTGTCGAGCACCCGGGCCAGCAGACCGGCCCGCGGGATGCGCAGGTCGGGCGGTGCGGGCACCAGGCCGCCGCCCTCGAAGACCACGACGAACACCGAGCCGGGGTCGGTCGGGTCCGCGAGCAGCACGCCGGCGACGTCCGCGCCGGACACCTCCCGCAGGTGGTCCACCAGCAGCCGCATCGCCTCGTCGCGGTCCACCTCGCCCAGCAGCAGCCGGGCCATCTCGGCTGCGGCTTCCAGCCAGCGTTCGCGCCGGTTGCGAGCCTCCTGTGCCTCGACGCGGAGCAGGACCAGGGCGGTGTGGTTGGCGAACGTACGCACGAGTTCACCCTCGCGGGCGGCGACCGGTGCGGCGGGGGAGTCCCGGCGCCAGCCGACGAACAGCACCCCGAACTGCTGACCGGGCGCCGCGAGCGGCAGGACCATGGTCAGCCCCAGAACCGACAGGTCCTCGTGCGGGTCGGGGCCCGGGTCGAAGCGCGGGTCGTCCAGGAGGCGGTCGGTGACGATCGGCTCGCCGCTGTCGAGCACGGCGGCCGCGAGCCCCCGACGGGGGACGCGGGTGCCGGGGGCCGGCAGGTCGGCCAGGCCGGCGGCCGCCTGGTAGACGAGTTGGTCCGGGTCGGCCGGATCGACCAGGATCACCGCGGCGTACTCCGCGCCGGAGATCTCCCGGAACCGCCGGGTCGCGAGCCGGGTCGTGGCGGCGAGGTCCACCTCGTCCAGCAGCAGGGAGGTCAGTTCCGAACAACCCTCCAGCCACCGCTGCCTGCGCTGCTCCTGGCCCAGCAACCGGTGGTTCTCGATCGCCAGCGCGGCGGCGCTGCCCAGTGCGACGACGGTCTGTTCGTCGGCCGCTGTGAAGTCCTGCCCGTCCGCCTTGTCGGCGAGGTAGAGGTGACCGTATGCCGCGTCGCGCAGATGCACCGGGACGGCGAGCAGCGTGGCGGCCAGCTCGTGGTGTGGCAGGTGATGCGCAGTGGGATGGTCGCGCAGCGAGTTCAGCCGGACCGGCTGCTCGGATTCCAGCAGTAATTCCAGCAGGCCGTGCAGGCGGGGCAGCCCGGCGACCTCGCTGCTCTCCTCGTCGGTGAGCCCGCAGGTCACGAGCTCACGGACATTCCAGTCGGACTCGGTGACCAGCAGGGCGCCACTGCGGGCACTCACCAGCTCACACGCCGTGGAGACGATCTGCTGGAGTGTCTCGGTGAGGTCCTGTCCGGCGTCTTCGGGTCCGCTGTCTTCGTGGCCGGGCGACGAGGGGGACGCCGGGCCGAAACGGTCGGCGTTCGATGCCATGGCTTCGATCGTAGGCGGCTGTCAACCGGGACCGACCGGCCGAAACCGGGGTGATCACCCCAGCTTCGGCCGAGGAGTCCGCAGACTTGTTTCGGTGAACCGATGTCTCCGGTGCATCTTCCTGCTAGCTGGTAACGGTGTCGTCGTCAGGACGTCCAGGTGGCAAGGGCAGTCGGTGATCGGACGTACGCGGAGAAGTCGCGCGGTTCACGGCCCAGCGCGCGTTGAACACCGTCTGTCAACCCCGCGTTGCGCCCGTCGAGCACCTCACCGAACAGCCCCGACAGCAAAGCGGCGAACTCCGCCGGCACACCCTCCTCGACGAGGCCGGCGGCGAACTGCTCGACGGTGACCGGCGCGTAGGTCACCTCACGTCCGGACGCGGCGGAGATCTCCGCCGCGACCTCGGCGAAGCGCAGCGACCGCGGCCCGGTCACCTCGTACACCTGTCCCTCGTGGCCCGGCTCGGTGAGGGCGGCGACCGCCACGTCGGCCACGTCGTCGGCGTCGACGAACGGCTCGGCGACGTCCCCCGCGGGGAAGGGAAGTACGCCCGCGCGCACGGCGTCGGCCAGGAAGCCCTCGCTGAAGTTCTGCGCGAAGAAGCTGGATCGTACGACCGTCCAGGAAGCGGACTCGCCACACGCGTCCCGCAGGGCCCGTTCGGTGCGTTGTGCTTCGGGTTCGCCGCGTCCGCTGAGCAGGACCAGCCGGCGCACACCGTGGTCGACGGCCAGCCGGGCGAACGCGCCCACCGTCTCCGCCGCGCCGGGAAAGCCGAGATCGGGGACGTACGCGACGTAGGCCGCGGACACGCCCTCGATCGCCGCGGGCCAGGTGCCGGGATCCTCCCAGTCGAAGGATGGCTGCGCGGACCGGGATCCGATCCGGACGGAGGCGCCACGGGCGGCCAGCAGTCGCGCGACCCGGGCACCGGTCTTTCCCGTACCGGCCAGGACGAGGGTGGTGCCCGCCGCGCCCAGGTTCGGGTGCGCCGGCGCCGGCATCTGGTGCTGGAACTGATCCTGGTGCTGGTCCTCGTGCTGGTCCACATTCTGCGGGGTCTGTGTCATGGCTCCAGCCAACAGCCACCGAGCTGGACGAGCCATGGTCGAGAAGCTCGATTCCATACGCGTACGTCCACACCGGACGTTCGCGCCTAGACTCCCGGACATGGACCCGCTCGCCGGACTGCTGTCCGGTCCCCGCGCACGGCAGGCGTTCCTGCTGCGTGCGCTGCTCGACCCGCCGTGGTCGATGCGCATTCAGGACCAGGCGCCGCTGACCCTGGTGGTGATGGTGCGCGGCGACGCCTGGGTCGTTCCCGACGCGGGGGAGCGGTGCCCGCTGCGTGCGGGTGACGTCGCGCTGTTCCGGGGACCCGAGCCGTACGTCGTCGCCGACCATCCGGACACGCCGCCGCAGGTGGTCATCCACCCCGGCCAGCGCTGCACCACGCCGACCGGGGAGAGCATGTCCGAGGCGATGGACCTCGGCGTGCGGAGCTGGGGAACCAACCCGCAAGGCCAGGTTGCCATGCTCGTCGGCACCTACCCCGAGGTCGGCGCGGTCGGTGCCCTGCTGCTGGAAGCCCTTCCGGCGTTGGTGGTTCTGCCCGGTGCGGCGTGGGACTCACCGCTGGTGCCGCTGCTCGGTACCGAGACCCAACGCGAGGATCCGGGGCAGGAGGTCGTGCTCGACCGGCTGCTCGACCTGCTGGTGGTGATGTCGCTGCGGACGTGGTTCGCACGCCCCGACACCGCCACCCCGCCGTGGTACGCCGCGCACGACGATCCCGTTGTCGGGCGGGCGTTGCGACTGTTGCAGAACGCGCCGGCCCGGCCGTGGACCGTGGCCCGGCTGGCCGCCGAGTGCGGTGTGTCGCGGGCGGGCCTGGCGCGCAGGTTCACCGAGCTCGTGGGCGAGCCGCCGATGGCGTTCCTGGCCGGCTGGCGGCTGGCGCTCGCGGCGGACCTGCTGACCGAGCCGGGCGCCACGGTCGGGTCGGTGGCGACCAGGGTGGGGTACGCCAGCCCGTTCGCGCTCAGCGCCGCGTTCAAGCGGGTGCGCGGGATGAGCCCCCGCGAGCACCAGCAGGGGGCGTCAAGTACGCCTTGACGACGGTCATCGCCCGGTCCGGCCCCTGGTCCGGCGGCTGGTTCGACGCCCGGTCAGCCGGGTGGCGGCCCGGCTGCCGAGGCGGGCGGCGAGAGTTCCCACGGCACCTGCGACCAGAGCGGTCCCGGCCAGTGCGGCGGCCCGGGCGAGCGGGCTCGGGGTGCGCGGCCGGTCACCCGGCTCCAGGTCGTTCCGGCCCGCCTCGGCGCCCACGCCGGCGGCGGCAGAGGAGGGGGAGTGCCGCCGGCCGGGCAGCCCGCGGGCGAGGAGTTCGGCCAGGTGGACTCCCTCGCGTCCGCCGCTGTCGAGTTCGTGCAGTTGGGTACGGCAGCTGAAGCCGTCCGCCAGGATCGCGGTTCCGGGTTCGGCGCCGCGTGCCGACGGCAACAGCACGCTCTCCGCACAGGCCTGGCTGACCTCCAGGTGCCCGGCCTCGAACCCGAAGTTTCCGGCCAGTCCGCAGCACCCGGAGTCCAGCCGCTCGGCGCGCGCACCGGCGCGGGAGAGGAGTTCGGCGTCGGCGTCCCAGCCGAGGACGGCGTGCTGGTGACAGTGCACCTGGGCGAGCGCGTGCACGCCGTCCAGGGACGGCGGAGTCCAGTCTGGCGTGTGCTCGGTGAGGAGCTCGGCCAGCGTCAATGTCTGCTTGCGCAGCCGTTCGACGTCGTCGTCGGAGCCCAGCAGGTCGGCCGCGTCGGAGCGGAAAACCGTTGTGCAGCTGGGTTCCAGGCCGACCACGAACCCGCCGGAGCGCAGGTGCTCCGCCAGCGCGTCGATCGTACGCCGCAGCACCTTCTTCGCCGTGGCGAGCTGTCCGGTGGAGATCCAGGTGAGGCCGCAGCACAGCGTCTGCTCCGGCATCCGCACCTCCCAGCCGGCGTCCTCCAGCAACTCCACCGCGGCGCGGCCGATGTGCGGGTGGAAGGTGTTGGTGAACGTGTCCGGCCACAGCATCACCGTGCCGCGGCTCCCTGCAGGACGTGAACCAGGGCGCGAGCCCCTGGCCCCACCCGCCCGATCGGTGCCGCGGCGCCGCCACCACTGCCGCAGCGTCTCGCCCGCGAACAACGGAATCTCCCGGTGCTCCAGCCCGGCCGCGGCGGTCGCCAGCCGGGGCAACAGGGGCGCGTGGGTGAAGGCGTTCACCACCCGGCCCAGCCGCGCGCCGGTGACGCCGGCCGCGACGACCGGAAGCCAGCCGAGCGCGTAGTGCGCACGGGGGCGCAGCCGGCCTTCGTAGTGGTGCGCGAGAAACTCCGCCTTGTAGGTCGCCATGTCGACGTTGGCCGGGCAGTCGCTCTTGCAGCCCTTGCAGGCAAGGCAGAGGTCCAGCGCGTCGCGTACGGCGGTGGAGCGCCAGCCGTCCACGACGGGGGAGTCGTGGTGTCCGGCAAGCATCTCGAACAGCAGCCGCGAGCGGCCGCGGGTGGAGTGCTCCTCCTCCATCGTCGCCTGGTACGACGGGCACATCACCGCACCGCCCTCGTGCGAGTGCTGCCGGCACTTGCCCACGCCGACGCAGCGGTTGACGGCCTGCACGAACGACCCGCCGGTCTCGGGGTAGTGGAAGTACGCCTCCCCGTCGTGGTGCGGTGTCCACGACGCGCCCAGCCGGAGGTTCTCGTCCAGCCGGTGCGGAGCGACGACCTTGCCGGGGTTCATCCGGTCGTCCGGGTCGAAGATCGCCTTCAGCTCTCCGAACGCCCGGATGATGTCCGGCCCGAACATCCGGGGCAGCAGCTCGCCGCGGGTCTGCCCGTCGCCGTGCTCGCCGGAGAAGGAGCCGCCGTAGGACGCCACCAGGTCGGCGGCGCTCTCCAGGAACCGGCGGTACGTCGCCACGCCTTCGGCGTCGGTCAGCCCGAACGGGATCCTGGTGTGCACGCAGCCCTGACCGAAGTGGCCGTACAGGCTGGGCGCGGTCTCGTCGGCGTACCCGAACTCCTCGAACAGCCGTTCCAGGTCGCGCAGGTAGTCACCGAGCCGTTCGGGTGCGACGGCGGAGTCCTCCCAGCCCTCCCAGGTCTCCCGGTGGCCGGGCACGTGTGCGGTGGCGCCGAGGCCGGCCTCGCGTACCCGCCAGAGCTCGTCCTCGCGTTCGGGCCTGTCCAGGAAGGCGACGTCGGGGTCGTCACCGGACTTCCCCAGCGCGGTCAGCATCCGGTGCGCCGCCCGCTCGCACTCCTCGCTGGTCTCCGCGCCGAACTGCACCATCAGGAAGCCGGAACCCTCGGGTAGCTCCTCCCGGGCGAGCGGGTTGAGGTGCTTGATCTTCTCGTCGGTGAGCAGGCGTTCGTCCAGGCCCTCCAGCGCGATCGGCTCGTGGGGGAGTACGGCGGGTACGGCGTCACCGGCCGCGGCGATCCCGTCGAAGCCGAGCACCACGAGGGTGCGGGCGGGGAGTACGGGAATCAGTTCGAGCTCGGCCCGCAGCACCGTCACCAGCGTGGACTCGCTGCCGACGAGCAGCCCGGCGACGTCGAAGTTGTGCTCGGGCAGCAGGGAGTCGAGGTTGTAGCCGGACACGCGGCGCGGGATGTCGGGGTAGCGGGCGCGGATCTCCTCGGCGTACCGCTCGCGCAGTCTGCGCAGGGAGCGGTAGACGGCGGCGCGCCGGTCGCCGCGGCGTTCGATCGCGGCGTACTCCTCGTCGTCGGTCTCACCGCACCAGAAGCGGGTGCCGTCGTGGAGCAGCACCTCCAGCCCGGCGATGTTGTCCACCACCTTGCCCGCCCGCTGCGCCGTCGCGCCGCAGGAGTTGTTGCCGATCATCCCGCCGATCGTGCAGTTGGGGTGGGTGGCCGGCTCCGGGCCATATCGCAGGCCGTGGCGCTCGAGCCGGCCGTTGAGGACGTCCAGCACGATGCCGGGTTCGACCACGCAGGTCCGTCGCTCGGTGTCGACGTGCAGTAACCGGTTGCAGTACTTCGCCCAGTCGATCATCACCGCCTCGTTGGTGCACTGCCCGGCCAGGCTGGTACCCCCGCCCCGGGACAGCAGCGGGGCGCCGTGCTCGCGGCACACGGCCACCGCCTCGACCCCGGCCTCGACCGAGCGGGGCACGACCACCCCGATCGGCACCTGCCGGAAGTTGGAGGCGTCGGTGGAGTAGGCGGCGCGGGTGCCCTCGTCGAACCGCACCTCGCCGTCGACCCTCGACTCGAGGTCCCGCCGCAGCTCGGTCACGTCGACGTGTGGGCGGCGTGGGGCGTGGAGTACGGGCGCGGGCAGGTCGACCTCGGTCACGAGCGGAGCTTCCTCTCCAGGACGGTGATTTCTGTGGGCGGACGGTGATTCCTCTGGGCGGACGATGATTCCTGTGGGATTCCTGCATACTCGCAATACTTGCGAGATTGCAAGTAATGCCGATGGGTGGTACGCCTGGAGAGTGCCCACGAAGACGGCTCTGACCGATCGGGGCCGCCCGGAGAAGAAAAGATCAATGTGGAGGTTTCGGATGCATGTGGCGTGGGGAGGGGTCACAGTCCAGCCCCGAACCCCGGCATGGACGAGGAGGTCACCCATGGCCACGAGCACCACGGCCCTCTCCGCGGTACCGGCCCGCAGCCGATCCGCCCGCTCTTCCGACCTTTCCCCGAGCGAGAGCATCCGCCAGGCGCGTACGGCGCTCGCCACGACCCCTCCGCCCGACTCCGACGTCCGCTCCGAGTCCAGCTCCGAAGCCCGCTCCGAGTCCAGAAACGACGCGGACCGCAGGAACGCCCGCGACGGAAGCCGTTCCCAGCTGGTGCTCGACCACATCGGCCTGGCCAGGAATCTCGCGTCCCGTTACGCGGGACGCGGCGAGCCGCTCGAGGAACTGCACCAGGTCGCCATGGTCGGGCTCGTCCTGTCCGCCGACCGGTTCGACCCCGAGCGGGGCACCAGCTTCAGCACGTTCGCCGTACCCACGATTCTGGGTGAGCTTCGCCGCCACTTCCGCGACCACTGCTGGTCGGTACGCATTCCGCGCCGGCTGCACGACCTGCACCGTGCCGTACGCCAGGCCAACGAGGACATGTCCAACTCGCTGCGCCGTCCGCCGACGGTGAGCGAGCTGGCGAAGGAACTCGACGTCAGGCAGGAGGACATCCTCCAGGCCCAGGAGAGCGCCGGCGCCTACTCCGCGTTGTCGCTGGAGAGCCCGGTCGACAGCGGCGAGCCCGACGCCGACACCCTGGGTGACCTGATCGGCCACGACGACAGCAACGTGGAGTTCATCGAGAACCGCGAGGCTGTCCGCCGGGTGATTCCGCACGTGCCGGAGCGGGAACGCCAGATTCTGTACCTCACCTACTTCCGCGAGCGGACGCAGGCCCAGATCGCCGCCGAGTTCGGCATCTCGCAGATGCAGGTCTCCCGGCTGCTGGCCACCACGCTGTCCAACATCCGGTCCGCGGTGATCGAGGACAGGGGCGCACCCACCAACTGGCCGACACCGCGCCAGAAGGCGAGCTGACGCCAGACACGCGCACTCCGGACCGGGACGCACCGAACGCACCAGACAGGAGGAAAAACATGGCCGAGACAGTCGCCAACCACATCCTTGCCCGGCTTCGGGAATGGGGTGTCGAGCAGGTTTTCGCATACCCTGGCGACGGCATCAACGGCCTGGTGGCGGCGTTCGGTGAGTCCGACAACCAGCCGCGGTTCGTGCAGTCGCGGCACGAGGAGATGTCGGCGTTCGAGGCCGTGGGCTACGCGAAGTTCAGCGGCCAGGTCGGCGTGTGCATGGCGACCAGTGGGCCGGGCGCCATCCACCTGCTGAACGGCCTGTACGACGCGAAGCTCGATCACGTGCCGGTCGTCGCGGTCGTCGGGCAGACCGCCCGCAGCGCCATGGGCGGCAGCTACCAGCAGGAGGTCGACCTGCAGAGTCTGTTCAAGGACGTGGCCAGTGAGTACCTCGTCGAGGTCAACGTCCCCGAACAGCTCCCCAACGCCCTCGACCGCGCGATCCGCACCGCACTGGTACGCCGGGCGCCCACTGCGCTGATCATCCCGGCCGACCTGCAGGAGGAGGAGTACTCCCCGCCCGAGCACGTGTTCAAGCAGGTGCCCTCCAGCCCTCCCGCCGAGCTGCGGTCGACGGCGGTGCCGCCGGAGGCGGAGATCGCCCGCGCCGCGGAGGTGCTCAACGCGGGTACGAAGGTCGCGATCCTGGTCGGCCAGGGTGCCCGCGGCGCAGCCGAGGAGGTACGCCAGGTTGCCGAGGTCACCGGCGCCGGCGTCGCGAAAGCCCTGCTGGGCAAGGACGTTCTCGCCGACGATCTGCCGTACGTCACCGGCTCGATCGGCCTGCTCGGCACCCGCCCGAGCTATGAGCTGATGCGCGACTGCGACACCCTGCTGATCGTCGGGTCGAGCTTCCCGTACACGCAGTTCCTGCCGGACTTCGGCCAGGCCCGCGCGGTGCAGATCGACCTCGACCCGGGCCTGATCGGGATGCGTTACCCCACCGAGGTCAACCTGCTCGGCGACACCCGCGGCACGCTTGCCGCCCTACTGCCCCGGCTGACCCGCAAGGACGACCGGTCCTGGCGGGAGACCGTGGAGAAGAACGTCACCCGCTGGTGGGAGACGGTCGAGCACCAGGCGATGCTGGACGCCAAGCCGGTCAACCCGATGCGGATCGTGTGGGAGCTGTCCCAGCGCATCCCCGAGAACGCCATCGTGACGTCGGACTCCGGCTCCGCCGCCAACTGGTACGCCCGCGACCTGCGCATCCGCGGGGACATCCGGGGCTCGCTGTCCGGCAACCTGGCCACCATGGGCCCGGGTGTGCCGTACGCGATCGGCGCGAAGTTCGCCCACCCCGACCGGCCGGTGGTCGCCCTGGTCGGTGACGGCGCGATGCAGATGAACGGCATGGCGGAGCTGCTCACGATCTCGCGCTACTACCGGCTGTGGTCCGACCCGAGGTGCGTGATCTGCGTCTTCCACAACAACGACCTCAACCAGGTCACCTGGGAGCTGCGGGCGATGGGCGGCGAGCCGAAGTTCGAGGAGTCGCAGGCGCTGCCGGAGGTGTCGTACGCCGACTTCGCCGCCGGCATCGGCCTGGACGCCGTCACGGTCGACCACCCCGACCAGCTCGGCCCGGCCTGGGAGCGCGCGCTGAACGCGGACCGGCCGGCAGTGCTCGACGTCCGCTGTGACCCGGAGGTGCCGCCGATCCCGCCGCACGCCACCTGGGAGCAGATGAAGGCGACGGCGCAGTCGGTGCTGAAGGGGGACCCGAACGCCTGGCACCTGATGGTGCAGGGCGCCAAGACCAAGGCGCAGGAGTTGCGCCGCGGGCGCTGAGGCGTCGAGGGGTCGAGACGTCGAGGCGGGTGGGTTCCGCCAGGCCCCGACAACGCTTACCCGTCTGGTGTGGCGTACGCGTACGCGGCCGGCTGCGTGGTAGGTAAGCCTGGTGCGGCCGGAAAGGTCGCGGAATGGGAGAACACACCATGTCGCTGTGGACGCGAATGCGTGACCGAGTGAAACGGGACCGATCAGGACGCCACCTGGGCGAGGCGGACGCGCCGTCGGACGCCGGTCCGGGCAGCTCGCGGGCCACCGGTGGCGGACCGGAGGCCGCGGGACCCGAACCCACCGGCTCGACCGGCACCGGCTCGACCGGCTCCGGCACGACCGGCACCGCGCAGAGTGAGACCTACGTCGGCCGCGTGGGCGGGGACGACGACGCAGGTGCCGCGCAGGAGTCCGGCGCCGAACGCCGTGCGCAGGCAGAAGATCCCACAGAGCCGCGTCCCAACTGACCGATCGCGAAGTCGGCCGAAAGCCCGTCCGCTGGTCGGTTCTGTCCCGGAAAGACCGCCCAACGAAGTGCGGTTTTCCTTGTTTTAGGGACATTGTTCGACACTTGTGGGTACGAGGCAGGCAGTGATTGACACCGGCGAAGGCGGGCTGTCAACATCACGGCTTGGGCCAGACTCCCAATCGTTGACACGACCACATCGGGGACTGAAGGGTCGTCTGTCACGACCGGGCGGGTCCAAGGACCAATCCGCTCAAGCGCCCGCCCCCCGGGCCGCCGACCGCGTGTGAGGACGCCCCGTGACTCCTTCTCCTTCGTACCGAAGTGTCCCCGAAAGACGATCCGTGCGCCGCACCCGCTCCGTCGCACTCGCGTGCACCGCGGTCTTCGTCACGTTCATGACCAGTTGTGGCGGCCCGTCCCAGGAGCCGACGACCACGACGAAGAGCAACCCGGGTGGGCGTCCCGGCGCGGTCGACCCCGGCCTCGGCGCGGGCGGTGGCGACGAGTGGAAGAAGGCCACCGGAAGCCGGATCCGGGTCAACCAGGTCGGTTACCTCCCCACCGGACCCAAGGGCGCCACGGCGGTCACCCGGTCCAACGAGCCGCTCTCGTGGCAACTGCGCGACGCGTCCGGCCGGGTGGTGGCCGACGGGCGCTCGACGCCGCGCGGAACCGACCAGGCGTCGGGGCAGAACGTCCAGACCGTCGACTTCACCCGCTATGACCGGCCGGGCCGGGGCTACACGCTCCGGATGGACGGCCAGACCAGCCTGCCGTTCGACATCTCCGCGCAGGACTACGCGAAGCTGCGCCACAGTGCCCTGCGCTTCTTCTACTACCAGCGCAGCGGCACCCCGATTCTGGCCTCCCTGGTCGGCAAGAAGTACGCCCGGCCGGCCGGTCACGTCGGCGTGGGCGCCAACGGCAACGACGCGGACGTGCCCTGTCAACCCGGGGTTTGCAACTACCGCCTGGACGTGCGCGGTGGGTGGTACGACGCCGCCGACCACGGGAAGTACGTCGTCAACGGCGGGTTGGCGGTGTCGCAGCTGTTCGGCGCCTGGGAGCGCGCGAACCACTCCCGCACCGGCAACCCCAAGGCGCTCGGCGACGGCACGTTGAGCATCCCCGAGAACCACAACGGCGTGCCGGACGTCCTGGACGAGGCACGGTGGGAGATGGAGTTCCTGCTCCGCATGCAGGTTCCGTCCGGGAAGCCGCTGGCGGGGATGGCGCACCACAAGATGCACGACAAGGCGTGGACCGGTCTGCCGATGGCGCCGCAGGACGACCCGCAGCCGCGTGAGCTGCACCGGCCCTCGACCGCCGCGACGCTGAACCTCGCGGCCGCCGGCGCCCAGTGCGCCCGCGTCTTCGCGCCGTACGACAAGGCGTTCGCCAACCGCTGCCTCGGTGCGGCGAAGACCGCGTGGGCGGCGGCGAAGCGGCACCCCAAGCTGTACGCGCCGGACAGCGACAGCACCGGCGGTGGTGCCTACGGCGACACCAACGTGACCGACGAGTTCTACTGGGCCGCCACCGAACTCGCCCTCACCACCGGCGAGCGGCCCTACCTCGCCGCGCTGCGCGCCTCGCCGCTGCACACGGCGCCGGTGTTCACTCCCGTCGGCTTCGGCTGGCAGTCGGTGGGCCCGGTCGCCCGGCTCGACCTCGCGACGGTGCCGGGGAAGGTCCCGGCCGCCGAACGTAGGGCTGCCCGGGCGTCGGTGATCCGGGCCGCGAACGGCTACCTCGCCACCCAGCGCCGGCAGGCGTACGGGCTTCCGATGCCAGGCGGGCCGGAGTACTACGGCTGGGGCTCGAACTCCAACGTGCTCAACAACCTGGCCGTCCTGTCCACGGCGTACGACCTCACCGGGAAGGACATCTACCGCACGGGTGCCCTGCAGGGGATGGACTACCTTCTCGGGCGCAACGCGCTGAACCAGTCCTACGTCACCGGTTACGGCAAGAAGGTCTCCCACAACCTGCACAGCAGGACCTTCGCGCACGAGCTGGACAAGAAGCTGCCGCCGCCGCCGCCGGGCTTCCTCGCCGGCGGGCCGAATGCCGCCCTGCAGGACCCGGTGGCGCAGAAGCGGCTGGCAGGCTGCAAGCCGCAGCTGTGCTACGTCGACGACATCCAGTCCTACGCCACCAACGAGTACGCCATCAACTGGAACTCCGCGCTGGTGTGGATGTCGTCGTTCGCGGCCGACCAGGGAGCCGGCGCCGGGCGCGGCCGGGTGTGACGGAGCTGAGGCGCACGCCTCCGGGCCGGCACCTGTGGGTGAGGTGCCGGCCCGGAGTGGCGTGGCCCCTGTTCCAGGGCCCTTATTCCAGGGCGATGTAGAGCCGCTTGCCGGTCGGGGCGTACCCGACCCGCTCGTACACCCGCCAGGAGTCGTCACCGGACGCCTCGAGCCAGGCGCCGGTGGCACCCGTTTCGAACACCCGCCGGGTGACCAGCGCGGTGAGCGCGCCGGCGATGCCACGTCGCCGGTACGGTTCCCGGACCGCGATGCCGGTCACCTCGGACAGGCCGACGGCCGGTGCGGTCGCCAGGGCGCCGCCGACGTAGCTGCCGTCGAGGTCCCGGGCGTACACCAGCACCCCACCGTCGCGCTGGGCCTGGTGGATGCGGGCGACGTCGTCCGGGCCGGCCACGTCGGCTGATCCGAACGCCGCGTTCTGCGCGGTGACGACCCCCGCGCGTTCCTCGTCGGTGGTGGGCTCACCGAACTCCACCCCGGCCGGCTCGGCCGCGGTCCGCAGGGTGCGGGGTGAGCAGGTGAGGTACTCGTTGCGGGCCTCCACGGTGAACCCCGCGTCGAGCAGGAGGCGTTCGAGACCGGGCGCGCAGCTGGTGACGTACTCCAGCCGGGGCAGGCGTTCGACGCTCCCGAAGGCGGCCACGAGTTCGGCCACGTCGTTCGCGGTGATGGCGGCACCGGGCAACGGCGTTGCGTAGTTGACGAAACGGCTGTCGGTGGTGGGGTCCCAGCCGATGACGAACGGGCCGGTGCGGACCGTCGCCGGGCGCCGGGACAGGTTGAGTACGACAGAACTCTGGACGATGGTGTCCATGATCAGGTGTGACCTCGGGTCAGCTGAGGGCGGATGCGGGCAGCACGAAGCCGCGTGAGGCCGCGCGGAGAGTACGCCGCAACGCCAGGCCCAGAGGTTGGACGGCTGGGCCTACGGCTGGGCGTACGGGCGGCCGCGGCGGGTCGCCGAGATCACAGGCATCATCCAAGGTCTGAGGAGATCTGAGCTCTGAGGAGATCAGAGGAACGGTCCGCGTCGGACACGGACCGGCGTAACCCTGCCACCGAGATCGACCGAAGGTCAACCGGAATACGGGCGGGCCGGGTCACGCATCAACGCCGACGTGACCGCTGCTTCGACCTGGGCGGCCGCTCGTCCTCGTCCTCGGCCTCGCTGTCGTCCTCCTCGCCCCGGTCCTCCTCGTCCTCGTCTTCCTCGTCGTTCTCGTCGCCCCGGTCCTCGTCCTCATCCTCGAGTTCGTCCTCGTCGAGGTCGCGGTCCTCCTGGTCGCGGTCCTCGTCCTCGTCGCGGTCCCGGTCGCGCTCTTCCTCCTCCTCGCGCATCACCTCGTCGTGGTCGCGGACGAGTTCGCCGTCGCGGATCTCACCGCGCCAGCCCTCCTCCTCGGGGTCGGCCTCCACCGTCACGTAGTGCCGGAACTTCTTGAAGTCCAGCCGGGCGCGGCGACCCGGCGCCCGCCACAGGTTCGCGGTCTTCTCGAAGAACCCGTGCGGGTGGTACTCGAGGAGCAGCAGGACCTGGGTGAGGTTGTCCTCCAGCTGGTGGAAGCTGACCGCGCCGTTCACCACGGTCTGGCCCTCCGACCGCCACACGATCCGGTCGTCGGGGATCTGCTCGCTGGTCGTGGCGTTCCAGCTCCGGTTGGACCAGGCGATCTTCCCCTTCCAGGAACTCTTCGTCTCGTCCTCCTTGTCGAAGTCCACGCTCTGCAGGCCCTTGGTCCACTTGGGGAAGTCCTGGAACTGCGTCCAGGTGTTGTAGGCGACCCGCGCGGACACCGGCACGTAGAGGTCCTCGACGATGTTCATGTACTTCCCGCCGGAGGAGGACTTGCTCTTGCCACCGCCGAAGATGCCCTTCACCTTGTCCTTCAGCCCCTGCACACCGGCCTTCGCGGCCGCCTTGCCCGGCGAGGAACCGCTCAGTGTCTCCTTCACCACTCGCCCGACCATGCTGCCTCCGTCGTCGTCTCCGTCGGCGATCCCGGTGAGGTTCTTCGTCGCGTCGCCCACCTTGTCACCGAGATTCCCCAGTACCTTCTCGGCTTTCGCCGCCGCGAACCCCTGCGCGGCCTCGAGGAGGCGTTGCGTGGCGGGGTTGCGGCCGGCGGCCTTGCGGATCCCGCCACCGATGTCGGAGAGGCTCACCTTGTCCGGGCGCGCTCGCCCGATTCCTGCCTGGCTCATCTGCTTCCCCCTCCCGACGTACTGCGGCTGCCGGATCGACCACCGGATCGACCACCGGGTCGCCCGCTGCCGGAGCGCTCGCCCTTGCCGCTGCTTCGGCCGCCTCGCTCGGAGCCGCTGCTTCCGCCGCGGCTCGACGCGGGCCGGCGCCCCTCTCCGGTGCGTCCTTCGCTCGTACGTCCCTTACCCGTACGCCTTTCTCCCGTACGCCCTTCTCCCGTACGTTTGGCGCCGGCGCGCCCTTCGCCGCCGCGCCCGCGGGCAGTGCCGGCCTTGCGCCCACCGCGACGGCCCTCGGCGGACTCCTCCTCCTCGTCCTCCTCGGGTTCCTCGGCTTCGTCCCGGTCCTCGTCCTCGCGCCCCCGGCCCTTACCGTCCCCGGACGGCTTGCCGCTCAGGCCCGCCGTGCGTTCCTCCAGAGAGTCGGCCAGCCGGTCCAGCGGCCTGGTGAGGCTGGCCATCGCGGCGGCGCGACCGGTCGACGCCAGCTCACCGGTCACCTCGTCCTTGATCCGGCCGAACTGCGGCGACTCCGAGAGCCGTTCGAAGGCCTCCTGGCCGAGTGCCCGCAGGTCGAGCCGCTTGCCGATCAGAGCCGAGCCCAGCAACAGGGCGAACCGGGCCTTCTTGCGCCGGCCCAGCACGTAGCCTCCGACCACGGCCAGAGCGATCTTCGTCGAGTTGTTCATCTCCCCCTCCTCGTGACGCCGGCCTGCTTCCCCCGGCCGGGCGCCGTCATCGGTTACCGCGCCGCTGAACCTCCTGTGCCTCCTCCAACCGGTCGAGAATCCCGTCCTCGGCGGCCTCGAACTCCTCCTCGGTGAGCAGCCCGGCGTCGTAGGCGTCGGACAGGTCGGCCAGCTCACCGCGGATGCGGGCGACGTCGTAGTACTCCTGCTCGCCCAGGTCGAGGATCTGCTCGGCGATCCAGCCCACGCCGCGTACGGGTGCCAGCGGCAACGTGAGCAGCCCGGTGACCAGTCCCATGGGCTACGCCTCCCCTCCCGGCACCGGCTTTCCCGACATCGGCTCGGTCGTGAGGTCCGGTGTGGTGACGAAGCTGTACGGCGGAAGGGGCCCGGAGCGTTGCAACCGGATCGCCGGACCCCATGCGGCGTCGAGGTGGTCCGCGGTCTCGGCGAACTCCTCCGCGCGGTCGTCGTCCACGAGAAAGCTCTCGTTGACAGCCGCTCCGCGAACCTTGGAACCGGTCAGGTGGCTGACGGCGAGCGGGCCGAGTGCTGCGAGGAGCAGTTCCTCCAGTGCGCGTTCACGGTCCTCGATCGCGGCCGCCACCGCCTCCCCGAGCTGGATCTGCTCGTCCACGCTGCCGGCGCGGGACCGCAGCCTGCGCACCGTCGGGTCGTTCTCAGCGACCGACCGGATCAGCTCGTCCTCGTCGCAGAACACCTTGACGTTGATCTCCGTCCGCCGGGTGAGGCTGTCGAGGGTCGCGAGGTGCGCGTCGTCCTCGTCGGCGAGCTCGTCACGCAGGCTGTCCTCGTCGGTGGCGACCACCCCGAACCGCATCGGCAGAACGGTTCCCTGCCGGCCGAGCCGGTCGAGGACTCCCTGGTGGGCCTGCACATCCCGGCGTTTGGCGCGCAGTCCGGGAGGGGCGTCGCTGACCACGGCCACGACCCGGCCGGCCCGCAGTCTCCGCAGCGGGGCGGGCGGATCGCCCACGCCGCCGAGCTCGCCCAGGTCACAGGGATGGTCGGCGGCCACGATGCCGTACACGTAGACCGCTGCGACGGTGTGCTCGCTCTGCCCGGTGTGCTCGCCCTGCCCGGTCTGCTCGCGCTGCTCAGGCTGCCTCGTCTGTCCTGCCATGGTGCCCCCTTCACCTCACTCCGTCGTGCCTCACTCCGTCGTGCCTCACTCCGTCGTGCCTCACTCCGTCGTGCCTCACTCCGTCGTGCCTCACTCAGAACGGGACCGCGACCGCGAACGCGCCTGGCGGGCACGGCTGCTGGTGGCGCGTTCCTTCCGCCGTCCGCCTCGTTCTTCCTTGTCCTGTTGGTCTTCCTCGTCGCTGTCGTCGTCGCCGCCCTTGTGGAACACCTCGCTGACCGACTCGGCGGCCCCACCCAGTGCGCCCTTCACCTTGCGGCCGGCGCCCTTCTCCTCCATGTCGCCGATGAACTCCGGCAGCGTGCGGGAGTTGCCGCTCTGGGCGAGGTCGACGCGGTTCACCGCCTCGGCGAAGCGCAGATAGGTGTCCACGCTGGCGATGACGATCCGGATGTCGATGGTGAGCAGTTCGATACCCACCAGCGACACCCTGATGTAGGCGTCGATCACCAGGCCCTTGTCCAGGATGAGTTCGAGGACGTCGTACAGACTGCTGGAGCTTCCTCGCTGCGCGAGGTTGCCCGAGCCCTGCCAGGGGCTGACTGTCATCGTTGCCATCTTCCTTCTGTGACGGGGCTTCCTTCTGTGACTGGACTTCTTTCTGCGGCGGGCCGGCCGCCGGGGAACGGATCGACGTGAGCCGGGAACGGCGACAGGTCCTCCCGGTGCCGGCGGCGCCCGGACACGAACTCGGTGAGTTCGCCCACCTGGCGTTCCAGCGCCATCAGCGATCGGCCGAGGCGCTCCACCTGCGTCGAGGTCAGTTCGCCGGCGTCCATCCGCCGCAGCGCCTGACGTTCGAGCAGTTGGCGTACGACATCGACCACGAACACCACCAGGCCGGCGACGCCCGCCTCGCGGTCACCTTCGTCCGCGCCCGTGCTCGTCGTGGTTCCGGGCAGGTCCGCGGCCGTACGAACAGCACGCGGTGCGGGTGAGCTGTCAGCCTTCGGCCGATACGCCGCACCGGTGCGTGGTCGTTCGGTTGGTCGTTGTTCTGCGGGCGGTTGTTCCGCGCGTGGCGTGGGTACGCCACCGCCGTGGACCGGCTTCGGCGAACTCGCCGCCCCGGTGGGCACCTCCGCCGGCTGCGAGCGTTCGGCAGCGTGCTCGGCCGCGCGTTCGAGGGTGTGCACCGAGGCCAGCAGCAGGCGCAGATCCAGCCGGACGAGATCCACGTCGGCGAGGGTGATCAGCACGCTGCCGTCGACACAGGCCCCCGAGTCCAGCAAGCGGTCCAGCACGTCGACCAGCGAGCCGTCGTCGAGCGCCAGCCGGTGTTCGCCGCCACTCATCGCGAGGCTCCCGTCGTCGAGGGGGAGGACGTTCGCGGCCGGTTCGTACCGGACGGCATCCGGACGAAGTGGTACGGCGGCCACGGCCCGGACACCTCCACCCGCAGGCCGTCGGCGGCGTACTGCCGTGCCACCTCCCGCAGCGCGGTGTCGAACTCCTCCTGCCTGGTGTGGGAGACGAGGTAGACGCCGTCGAACGCCAGGTCGGTGTGGGCGGCGGGCTGCCCAGTGGGATGGCCGGCGGAGGGTCCGGTGGAGGGCTCGGTGGGGTGCCCCACCCGGGCCGAACCGCGGACGACCACATCGCGGGCGTAACCGGCCAGCGCGTCCTCGAGTGCGGGGGCGACGGCGGCGCGGATCCGGCCGGCCGCCTCCCGGGCCGCGGCGGCCTCCCGGCGCCGCACCATCCAGGTGGTCCCGGTCGCCGGCTCGTCCAGGTAGGCGGGCACCTGGTCGGTGCGTTCGGCGGGGGACTCGACGTACGCCTTGACACCCCATTCGCTCGCCCCGTCGAGCCGTTCCAGCTCCGCGGACAGCTGGTCGACCTCTGTCAACGCGACCTTGCGGGCGGCGTCCCGGCTGGGGTAGAGGGCGCCGAAACGGAACGGAAGCACGGTCCTGCTCCGCGCCAGTTCCTCGACCACCCGCTCGTGGGCGCCGACCGCCGCACGCAGCCAGCCGTGGGCGCTCAGATCAGGGTCCTGGTCGCTGGTCCGGAACCCGGCGAGGGGGACCTTCGACGCCGCGACGGCCAGGTCTCCGGCGTCGAGGAGTTCGACCGGCGCGCCCTCCACTCCTGCCGGGAGTTCGGCCGGTACGGGCAGCGAGCGGCCCGCGGTGCGGTCGTCCCTGCGCAGGATCGCGTACACGTACCACGCCGTCTCGGTGGGCGCCGGGCTCGCGTCGGCCGGTCGGCCCTCGCCGGCGGACCGTCGTTCGCCGGAGGACGCCTGGAGTTCGGTGACGGCCTCGCGGGCACGCGGCACCTGACCGGGTTCGAATCCGGCCGTCGGCTCCTCCGGTGGGAACGATCCCACACCGAGCACCGAACGCACCGCCAGGCGGTAATGCTCGACGAGCTGGTCGACGAGTTCGTCCCGCACCAGCTCACGGGCGCGCTGGGACGCCTCGTCGAGCAGCGAGGCCACCTCGTCCGGCGTCGGCCGGCCGGCGAGCAGGTTCCGGGCGGCGGCGCTCATCGGCGTGCGCCGCTCTCGGTCGTGGTGGACCCGACGGCGGGCTCGCCCCGCCCTTCACCGGCGGGCAGCTCGGCGGCCCGCATCCGGTCCTCCATCTGCTCGATGCGTTCGCGGAGCTCGCGGTTCTCCTGCTCCAGGCGGGAGTTGCCGGTCAGGAACGGGTCGGAGGACCACCAGTCGATCCCCATGTCGCGCGCGGTGTCGACCGAGGCGATGAGCAGCCGCACCTTCAGGGTGAGGAGTTCGATGTCGAGAATGTTCACCTGGATGTCGCCGGCGATCACCACGCCTTTGTCCAGAACGCGTTCGAGAATGTCGGCGAGAGAGTCGCTGGACCGGGACACCGGGGTTGCTCCCGTCGTCCGGTATTGCGGGTATTGGGAGCGCTGGGAATTCTGCGGCCGGGCGGTCACATTTCACCTGCCTGGTTACGCGGGTATCTGCGCTGCCGTCGATACGCCGTGATGTTTCCGTCCGAGTCCGTGCGGGCTTCGTAACTCGCCAGAATGCTGGTGGTGTCCGGAACGCGAGGGACCTCGATGATCTCCACCTGGAAAACCCAGCCGTCGCCGTCGCTTTCCAACCGGGAGACCCCGGCAGCTTCGCAGTTGGTCAACGCGGACAACTGCTCCATGGCGGTACGCGAGACCCGCATGGGATCCGTCCCCCGTTTGCTGCTCAGGTCACGGCTGGGGCGGTCGCGCCGGTCACTCCCGTCCCCTCGGCCCCCACGGTCGGCGCGGTCAGGGGAGTCGCCACGAGTGGTCCGCCGCGGACGTTCGGGGCGGCCGTCGTCACGAGTACGCCGGGAAGCGCGATCGCTGCCGCGCCTGCGTTCGTCGGTCATTCGCGTGATTTCTCTTCCTTGCGCCCGAATTCCACAGTCGCGGTGACGCGCAATCGTCCACGTCCGGGCGCGCGATGCGCGGATTCCTAACTGCCACGCTACGCAGTGACCCCGAAAGATACGAGGTTGCCGGCGCCCAGTGTTCCGCCTTTCGGCAAAGGGAAATCGGCGCCATGTCGAAGAATTTCGACGAAGAGAATTCGAAAGCCGACGAGTGTGCTGCGGGGTGGCGAACCGGGAACTGCCGGTGCCGGTCAGCCGGGTGCGGCCAGCCCCGGCGTACCGGCCCGGATCGCCTTGACAGGGTTCGGGCGGCGACCATAGTTTCGCGAGGATCCGCACCGTATGCGCAGGCAGCGGACGACGACCCAGGAGACCACCGAAGTTCCGGCAGCGCCGCCCCAGACGACGCTGGGGGCGCGGGCCGCCGGAGCGGAGAGGCAGTGCGCGGATGACCGCGGAGACCTTGGACTGGCCCGTCCTCAACCGATACGACGTAGCTCACTCGCTCCGGGTCGCACTGCCGCTGGGCGGCATCGGCACCGGCACGGTCAGCCTCGGTGGGCGTGGTGACCTGCGCGACTGGGAGGTGGTCAACCGTCCCGCCAAGGGGTTCGCGCCGAAGTGGAGCTTCTTCGCGGTGCGGACGGCACCCGCGGGCGGCGGCGCTCCGGACGCGGTGGTGGCACGGGCGCTGGAAGGACCGATCGACCTCGTGCTGTACGAGGGTGGACACGGGTCCGGCGTGCCCAACCACGGCCTGCCGAGGTTCCGGCGGTCGGAGTTCCTCGCGGCCTACCCGTTCGGTCAGGTGGTCCTGGAAGACCCCGACGTGCCCGCCGACGTGCGGGTGCAGGCGTTCAACCCGCTGGTGCCCACCGACGCCGAGGCGAGCGGCCTGCCGGTGGCCGTACTCCGGTACGCCGTGACGAACACCGCCGCCCACGCGCTGGAAGTGTCCGTGGCGGGCAGCGTGTCGAACTTCGTCGGCACCGACGGAACCGAGGGTGTGGCCAAGGACAACCGCAACACCGTACGCCGGGAGGACTTCGGCACCGGCGTACTCCTCACCTCCGACGGGGTGCCCCGCGAAGCGGAGCAGTGGGGCTCGCTGGCCCTGGTGGCGCTCGGCGAGGACGACGTGACCACCCGCACCGCGTGGGCCGACCACAGCTGGGGTGGGGAGCTGCTGGACTTCTGGGACGACTTCACCGCCGACGGCCGGCTGGAGGAACGCGCCGGCGGCACCGACACCCCGACGGCATCGGTCGCCGCGACCCGGACGCTCGCGCCGGGGGAGACGCACACGTTCACGTTCCTGCTCGGCTGGCACTTCCCGAACCGCCGCAACTGGGACCGCACCGAGACCGTGGGCAACCACTACGCGACGAAGTACGCCGACGCGTGGCAGGTGGTCACCGACACCGTGTCCGCGCTGCCCGAGCTCGAACGCCGGACCCGGACGTTCGTCGAGGATGTCGTCGACTCCGACCTGCCGGCCGCGGTCCGGGAGGCCGCGCTGGCCAACCTGTCCACGTTGCGCACCCAGACCTGCTTCCGCACCGCCGACGGCCGCTTCTTCGGCTGGGAAGGGTGCAGCGACGACGTGGGGTGCTGTGCCGGCAGCTGCACCCACGTGTGGAACTACGAACAGGCGACACCGTTCCTGTTCGGTGCGCTGGCGACCTCGCTGCGGGAGGTGGAGCTGGCGTACGCGACCGGTGCGGACGGGCGGATGCCGTTCCGTATCCCGCTGCCGCTGGACCGCGCCGGGACCGACCCCGGCCCGGCCGCCGCCGACGGGCAGATGGGCTGCCTGGTCAAGCTCTACCGCGAGTGGCGGATGTCCGGGGACGACGAGCTGCTGCGCGCCCTGTGGCCGGCTGCCAAGCGCGCGTTGACGTTCGCCTGGATCCCCGGCGGCTGGGACGCCGACCGCGACGGGGTGATGGAGGGCTCTCAGCACAACACGATGGACGTGGAGTACTTCGGCCCCAACCCCGAGGTGGGGGTGTGGTACCTCGCCGCCCTGCGTGCCTGTGAGGAGCTGGCGACCTACCTGGACGACAAGGACTTCGCCGCGACGTGCGCCGACCTGTTCGCCCGCGGCAGTGCCTGGCTGGACGAGAACCTCTTCAACGGCGAGTACTACCGGCACGAGATCCGCCCGCCCGGCTCGGAGGACGCGATCGCGCCGGGCCTGCGGCTGAAGGGCATCGGTGCCCGCGATCTTGTCAACCCAGAGTTGCAGATCGGGGACGGCTGCCTGGCCGACCAGCTGGTGGGGCAGAAGCTCGCCCATCTGTACGGCCTGGGTGACCTGCTCGATCCGGCACACGTCCGGACGACGTTCGCGAGCATCCTGCGGCACAACCGGCGCGACACCATGGCCGGCCACTTCAACCCCATGCGCAGCTACACCCTCGGCGACGAGGCGGGCCTGGTGGTCGCGGCGTACCCGCACGGAAACCGTCCGGAGCGGCCGTTCCCGTACTTCGACGAGGTGTGGAGCGGGCTGGAGTACACCGCCGCCGTCGGGATGATCTGCGTCGGCATGGTGGACGAGGGCGTCGGCGTGATCGAGACCACCCGGAGCCGCTACGACGGCCGGCGCCGCAACCCCTTCGACGAGGCGGAGTGCGGTCACCACTACGTCCGGGCGATGGCGAGCTGGGGTGCGGTGCCTGCGCTGACCGGCTTCGGCTACGACGGTGTGCGCCGGGTGCTGACGTTCGCCGCCGTGGACGAGGCCGCCGACGGGGTGCGGTGGTTCTGGTCGAACGGCTGGGCCTGGGGTGTCGTCGAGCAGGCCCGTGCCGCCGATGCCGGCTCGGGGGTGGACGTACGCCTGAACGTACGCGAGGGCAGTCTTCGGGTGCGTGAGCTGGCCCTGACCGGACTGGGGTCGGCCGACCTGGGTGAGCGCACGCTCGGGCCGGGGGAGCAGGTCACGGTGCGGGTTCGGACCGCGTGAGCCGCATTCGCACCCGGTTGGCATGATCGGTTGCGCGGACCGCCCGCGCGGATGGTGAATCGAGGTCTGGCATGGACGGCAACGATGTCAGGGATGTCAATGTCAGGGATGTCAAGGAAGCCTTGCCCCGATCGGCTCCGGAGGCCCAGGGCATCCCGTCCGGGGCGCTACTCGACTTCGTGACGGCCCTGGAGGAACGTGTCGACGCCGTACACGGCTTCGTGCTCGTGCGCCACGGACACGTGGTGGCACAGGGCTCGTGGGCGCCGTATCCGCTGAACGGGTCGCGGATGGTGTTCTCCCTCAGCAAGAGCTTCACCTCCAGCGCGGTCGGGCTGGCGGTGGACCAGGGCCTGCTGTCCGTGGACGACCCGGTGCTGAAGTTCTTCCCCGACGATGCGCCGGAGGAGGTTTCGGACCACCTGGACCGGATGTGCGTACGCCACCTGCTGACGATGACCACCGGCCACGCCGCCGACACCGCCGTCGTCCGCACGACCGGAGAACGCAACTGGGTAAGGGGAATTCTCGCCAAGCCGGTCGAGCACGAGCCCGGAACCCACTTCTGCTACAACAGCGGGGCGAGCTACCTCCTGTCCGCCATCGTGCAGCAGGTGACCGGCTCGATGTTGCTTGACTACCTTCGGCCGCGGTTGCTCGAGCCGCTGGGCATCACCGACGCGACGTGGCAGACCTGCCCGCGCGGGATCAACACCGGCGGCTGGGGGCTGACCCTGCGGGTGGGCGAGATCGCGCGATTCGGGCAGCTCTATCTCCAGCAGGGTAAGTGGAACGACCGGCAGCTGATCCCGCGGGAGTGGGTGGCCGAGGCGACCTCCCGGCAGGTGGGCAACGACGGCGAGCCGGAGATCGACTGGCGGCAGGGATACGGCTACCAGTTCTGGCGTTGCCGCAACGGCGCCTACCGCGGCGACGGTGCGTTCGGTCAGTACTGCCTGGTGATGCCCGAGCAGGACGCGGTGCTGGCGATGATCGGCGGGATGACGAACATGCAGGGCCCGCTGGACCTGGTGTGGGAGCACCTGCTGCCGGCGATGGGAGCCGAGCCGCTGCCGGCCGACGACGACAGCCACGAGCGGCTGGAACGCCGGCTGGCCACCCTGGCGCTGCCGGAGCCCTCCGGTCGCTCGACCTCGCCCAGGGCGGCCAGGTTCTCCGGGCAGACCTACCGCGTCCGGATCGGCGACCACAGCGGGGAGGACCCGGCCCTGGCGCTGCGCCTGCCGGTTCGGGCGGCCCAGACGATCAGCTTCGACGTCGGCGGCGACGGCACCTGCAGGCTCAGGTTGCGCGACGGTGGCGGCGAGCACGAGGTGGCCGGCGGGGCGAACGAGTGGCTGGCCGGCACCACCACCCTGGTGCGCGACGACCCCGACCGGGTGCTCGTCCGGGCGACCTGGACCGACGAGGACACCTGCCAGCTGCGGATCTGCTTCGTGGGTACGCCGTTCATCCGTACCCACGCACTGAGGTTCGAGGGTGACAAGGTGACGTTGACGACGTTCGACAACGTGCTCCCCGCGCCGTCACCGGTGGTCGCTCAGCTCGACTGACCACGCCTGGCCCGGCCTTCCGGTCTTCGGGCCGCAGGGTCGGCGCCGGAGTGAGGGTGGTCCCGGGCATGATGGCGACGTGGAGCTTCGTACCGTCCTCCGGCACCGCCTGGCCACCCAGCGGGTGACCGGCCCTCCGCTGCCCACGGCCGCCGACGTGGTGCGCCTGCTGACGTGCGTGCAGGCGCAGGAGCGCGAGCACGCCTGCTTCTCGCTCGCGTTGCGAAGCCGGGCGACCACGCTGGAGGAAGTGCGCGCCGAGCTCGACTCGGGTGCGTTCGTGCGCACGCACATCCTGCGGCCGACCTGGCACTTCGTCGCCGCGGAGGACCTGCGCTGGCTGCTCGACCTCACCTCGCCGCGGGTGGAACGCGTGGTCGCCCTCCAGCTGCGGCGGTCGTCACTGGACGAGCGGCACGTCGGACGGGCACTGGAGGTCCTCGCCGACGCGCTCGGCGGCCGCAACTTCCTTACCCGCAAGGAGATCGGCGATCGGTTCGCCGCGGCCGGACTGCCGGGATCCGGCCAGGACCTCGGCAACCTGGTGATGGTGGCGGAGCTTCGAGGGCTGGTGTGCAGCGGGCCGATCCGTGGAGTCCAGCACACCTACGCGCTGGTGGACGAGGTGGTCGCGCCGACGCCCGCACGAACGCGCGAGGAGGCCCTGGCCGAGCTGGCCCGGCGGTTCTTCGGCGGTCACGGACCCTCCTCGATCAGGGACCTCACCCGCTGGGCCTCGCTGACGGTCACCGACGCCAGGGCAGCGTTGGCCGAGGTGGGCAACGGGCTGGAACGCGTCGACGTCGACGGCGTGCCGCACTGGTACGACCCCGCCCTGGTGGCTGAGCTACCCGAGCGGCAGGCGGCGCCGGTGCCGCGCCGCGCACACCTGTTCCCGACGTACGACGAAGCGGTGCTGACCTATCCCGCGGTCAACTTCCCGCCGCCGCAGGGGTCCGAGCCACCCGCACCCGACCAGTGGGTGGGCACTGTCGTCGTGGACGACCACCGGGTCGGTACGTGGAAGCGTGCCGTCGGCCGGAACGCCGTCACCGTCGAGTCCCGGCTGGCCGGCAGCCTCGACGACGAGCAGCGCGGCCTGGTCGACGAAGCCACCGAACGCCTCGGCCATTTCCACGGCCTGCCCGTCCGGCACCTCGCCGCCCGATCGTAGGGCCCCGGGCCTTGTGCAAGGTGAACTTGTCAGTTCGAGGTGTGCGGCTCGGACGGCGCGGCGCCGGGTGCCTGCGGTGCGGGATGTGGCTGGACGTCCGGCTGGTGGCCGGCGGTTGGTACCTGACCGGGCTGCTGGTAGCCCTGCTGCAGGTGAGCCGGCTGCGCCTGGCCGGACTGGCCCTGGGGGAGGGCGCCGGATCGGGCCTGGTCGGAGGAGTCGTCGTCGCGCAGCTCATGGCGGAAGATCCGCAGCGACTGCGCGAGTCCCTTGGCCGTCTGGGGCAATCTGGTCGCTCCGAACAACAGGACGAGTACGACACCGATGATCAAGAGTTCCGGTGCGCCGAGGCTGCCCATGACTACTCCTTAACTGGAAACCCCACCGAGCATAGGTCGCCGGGCATACCCGATCACCGAGCGGCAGCCCGGCTTTGCCGACCCTTGAGGTCGTCATGGCATCTGCTGTCCGAACTGCACCCGATTGCCCACGTCCCGACCGGTGCTCACCCGTCGGTCAGCAGAGCCTAGATCTGTTTCCTGGGAGCCTGACCCGCACCGTTCAGCGGGTGGCCGGCACATGCCGCGTCCGCCGCGGCCCGCGAGCTGAGCTGCTCGGTGGCGACAAGTCGGAGGAGCGCGTGCTGTTGGCGGGCGCAGGCGCGTTCGGGATAACGGATCGGGTCGTACGCCGAGGGCGCCTGCAGCAGACCGGCGAGCAGGGCGGCCTGCCCCCAGCTGAGCTGTGACGGCGCGCGCCCGAAGTAGCCCTCGCTGGCCGCGTCCAGGCCCCAGTAGCCGTGCCCGAAGTACACCACCGACGCGTACATCCGCAGGATCTGGTCCTTGTCGAAGCGGCTGTAGAGCTTGACCGCGAGCACCGCCTGTTCGGCTTTTCGTCCGACCCCGTCGGAGGATCCTCCGGCGTACAACTGCTTGACCAGTTGCTGTTCCAGGGTGGCGCCGCCCACGTCTCCGCGGCCGCTCACCCTGGCCGCGGCCACCCGGGCGACCGAGACGGGATCGACGCCCACGTCGGAGTAGAAGCGGGAGTTCTCGGTGGCGACCAGCGCTGCGGCGAAGCGTGGCGGCACCGCGGCGGACGGGCCGGAGATGTGGTGGGCCGAGGCGAAGTCGGCCGCGCGTTGTTCTGCGTCGCCGACTCCGGGCGTGACCGCCAGGGCGACCGCGACGGCCACCACCGCCAGCGAGAGGGGCAGTGCCACCAGGCGACCCAGCCGACCCAGGCGGCCCGGCCGGCGCCGCCGTTTCCGTACGTTCACACAAGGACTCTAGATGCCCAACCTGGACGAGGCAGCCGGTCGCGGAGTCGCTCAATCGCCCCGGGATGGCATCGGGGTCGGGACGCGCCGGCCGGACTCGTACGACGAAATCGCCGCCTGGGCGAGCTGGAGCGCCCGCCGGCCAGCGGTGGCCGGCACCGGGGGCGGCGCACCCTCGCGGAAGGCGGCCAGCAACTCCGCCACGTGCCGGTCGAAGGTGGCGTGGAAGCTGCGCGCCTCGTCGTTGAAGTAGCCGGCCTCCCAGACGGTCCGGGTCTCCTCACCGGCCCGGGAGAGCGTGAACCGCCGGACCGTGTCGTCCACCACCGCCCGGCCGAGGGTCCCGTTCACCTCCACCTGCTGGGTGCCGGGGTAGGCGTACGACGAGTCGTAGCTGCCCAGCAGGGTGCCGACCGCACCGGAGGTGAACGTCAGCGCGATCGCGACGGTGCTGAAGGCGCCGTAGGTCGCGTTGCCCATCTGCGCCATCACCGACTTGATCGGCCCGCCCAGGTGCTCCAACAGGTCGAAACCGTGACACTGGGTCTCGATCAGGTTCGCGTGCGGTGACCTCCCGTGGTTCGCCTCGCCGCCGAACCGCCAGGTGAGGAACGTGAGCCGGCCGAGTTCGCCCGCGTCGATCGCCGCCCTGGCGCGCAGGAACGGCTCGGCGTACCGGTGGTTGAAGTTGATCGCGAAGAAGCTGCCGCTGTCGGCCGCGGCCGCCAGCAGCCGGTCGGCTTCGTCGAGGTCGAACACCAGCGGCTTCTCCACCAGCAGGTTCGCTCCCGCCCGGAGTAGCCGCAGGGTCACCTCGAAGTGGTCCTCGTTCGGCAGGCAGACCGACACCAGGTCCGGCCCGGCCTCCTCCAGCAGCCGGCCGAGATCGGTGTACGGGGTTGTGTCGTACTCCTTCGCCCGCGCGGTGGTCCGCTCCGGCGAGCGGCCGAGGACGCCGACGAGTTCGGTGTCGCTGCGGCCGGCGAAGATCCGCGCGTGCTGAGCTCCCCAACCACCCGCGCCGACGACCGCCACCCGGACCAGCTCGGTCCTACGTCCGGTCACGTCGCCGGCTCCTGGACTATGACGACCTTGCCGGTCTGCCCGGACAGGAACAGCTCGAACGCGTGCGGGAGGTCACCGGGCGGGAACGTGTGCGTGATCACCCGGCCGATGAGGTCGCGGTTCTCGACCAGCAGCCGGTGGTTGTCCGGCATCTCGTCGTACCGGAAGTACTCGCTGCCGAGGACGGCGCGTTCGGGGGAGATGAGGTCGCGGGAGACGTTCAGCGTCAGTCCCTCGCCGTGGCCGACGCAGATCAGCGCACCGCGCTTGGCCAGTGCGGAGATCGCCGTCTGACGTGCCGAGCCACGACCGGAGGAGTCGAACGCGACGTCCGGCGCGATCTTCCTCAGCGCGGCCTCGTCATTGGCGTCCAGCGCGGTCACACCGAACGACTCCGCGAACTTCCGCCGCCAAGGGCTGACGTCGCTGACGTAGATCGGAAAGTCAACGCCGTAACGGATCCGGGCCATCACCACCAGGCCCAGCCCGATCGGCCCGGCACCCGCGACGTAGACGCTCTGGATGTCCTCGCGTACCAACTCGGCCCGGCGCAACGCGTGCCCGCTGGTGCCCATCACGTCGAGGAGCATCGTCGCCTCGGCCAGTGGGATGGAGTCGTCGACGGCGAAGAAGTTCGTCTCGTGGGTGAGCAGGAACGGGCCGTACCCGCCGTCGGTGTTCTGGCCGACGTCGGCGCGCTTGGCGAAGCACTGGTTGGTCGCTCCGGCCCGGCAGCTGCGGCATTCCCCGCAGTAGTCCATGAGGTAGACGGCGCCATGGGTGCCGATCTCGGTGCTGGTGCCCGGGCCGGTGGCCACGACGACACCGGCGGCCTCGTGGCCGGGCACGATGGGACTGCCGTTGACGTACTCGCCCCGGTCGGTCCCGCAGATCGCGTTGGCGCCGACCGCGAGCAGCAGCTCCCCGTCGCCGGGGTCGCGGTAGGTGTGTGGCTCGAACTCGATGACTCCGTTGCCGCGGAAACGCGGCACGACTCTGTGGTGCGGCACGGGTTCGAATGTACGCAGGGCAAGGGCGGGAGGGCGCTTCTCGCGGTGTGCACTTCTGGCCGAGCCCGGACGGCCGTCACCCACGAGTG
This sequence comes from Actinopolymorpha cephalotaxi, assembly GCF_013408535.1. NCBI lineage: Bacteria > Bacillati > Actinomycetota > Actinomycetes > Propionibacteriales > Actinopolymorphaceae > Actinopolymorpha > Actinopolymorpha cephalotaxi. The sequence goes on along the minus strand of NZ_JACBZA010000001.1, from coordinate 3,549,161 downwards.
GTTCGGTGAAAGCCGAGCCTGTCAGCCGCCGTAGTAGTCCGCGACGGCGGTGAAGGCCGCCTTCGGTTCCCAGGCCAGGCCCGGGTAGGTCTCGCCGTCGCGGCCCTCCAGGACCTTGACGATGGCGGGACTGGCCAGGTCCAGGTCGTCGCGTGGGTCGCCGTCGGGGCGGTGCGGATGGCTTTCGAGTGCGAAGAGGAAGACGAAGGTGGCATCGACGCCGGCGGTGTCGAAGATCTCCAGCAACTCGCGCAGATACCGGGCCTGACCCGCCTCGTCGCGGGCGTACTCGCCGTTCAGCCGAAGGAGAGCGCCGGTGGTCCTGTCATACTCGGCGATCTCCATGAAGCGGGCGCCCAGATCGCCGGCACCACGAAAGCAGGCTGACCCGAACTCAGTGATCGCGACCGGTTTTCCCTGCGCCACAAGCGCTCGCACACCGTCGGCGAACTGGTCCGCCACCTCGGGGGAGCGGTAGAGGTCCGCGCCCACGATGTCGAAGGGCGCCCAGTCGACGCGTTCGAGCGGGATGGCGGCGTAGGTGATTCTTCCTGTGAAGCGTTCGCGGACGACTTTCACGGTTTGGCGGAGGAAGTCGTTCACGCCGGCGCTGAGGGTGGCGATCCGCTCGGGCATGCGGTCCCGGTCACCGAGCAGTCCCTCGAGGCGTTCCTCGACGGTGCCACCGGGAAGGAACCCGGGATTCATCAGGCTCAACTCGGCCCCCGCGACGAAGACCACCTCACCTCCCCGCTGTCGGATCCGTTCGGCGCGCTCCGCACAGTCGGCGAAGAGGGCGAGCATCCGGTCCGCGGTGAGTTCGAGCGGGTACGGCGAGAACCACACCTCCAGACCGAGGTCGGCGGCATGCTTCGCCGCCAGGTCCAGCCGCTCCGGATCGCCGCCGATGATCCGCACGGCGGTGCAGTGCAGGTCGTCACGGATGATGCCGAGTTCACGCCTGACGATCTCGGGGTCGAAGTGCTTCCGGGAGGTGCCGCCGTTCCGGATGAAGCCGGTGTCGTAGCTGATTCCTCTTGCCCGCATGGGACTACTACCTTCCTGCTGGTTCGGTCCGCGGACGCTCCCGCCGAAGGGAATCCGCATGGCGTCAGGACGACCCTAGCTTAAAAGTGCGTGTACGCAAGATTGCGCGTACGCATCGAGGGTGTGGAATGCTGGGGCCGTGACAGATCGACGGACGGGCCTGCGCGAGCAGAAGAAGCAGGCGACCCGGGAGGCCCTGCGCGCCGCGGCGCTACGACTGGCGGTGGAGCGCGGACCGGACAACGTCCGGGTGGACGACATCGCCGAGGCGGCCGGGGTCTCGCCGAGGACGTACAACAACTACTTCTCCAGCAGGGACCAGGCGATCATCGCGGCGGTCACCGCCGAACGCGAGGCCCGGGTCGCCGCGGCGGTGACGGCTCGGCTGGCCGACGCGTCGCTCGCCGAGGCGGTGGTCGCGGCCGTGGTCGAGCAGTACACAGCCCCGGACGACCGGGCGCGCGGTGCGATGTTGCTGATCACCGGCCGCTCCAGCCTTCGGAACGCGTTCGTGGAGTCCGCGGCCGCGATGGAGGATCCGCTCGCCGCCGTGTTCGCGGAGCAGTTGAAAGGAGACGACGACCTCAGCGCCCAGGTGCTGGCCGCGAGCGTCTCCGCCGCCGTTCGGGTCGCTCTCCGGCGCTGGTTGCGAGCGGCCACCGAGTCCACTTCGTCCGGCGGACTCGTTGTACCGTCCGGCTCGCTGCCCGACTTGCTACGCGCCGCACTCGCGCCACTCGTGCCCGCCCTCGACGCAGTGGGGAAGGGACCACGTCCGCGCCGCCGTCGGTAACCTGCCTACGTCCGGTCGGAGGCTGCTCAACGGTGACGGATGAGTTGGAAGAAGTCTCGGGACGAAGATCATCGTCGCGTCTACCATGACGCATGGGTGCGCGTTGGTCCGAAGTGAAGTGGGCCTTCCGATGGGTTTTCGGTAAGCCACGCCGAGCTCTTCGGTGGCTCTGCTGGATGGCCGTGATGTGCACGGGATGGGGTATAGCCAACGCCTACTCGTGGCCCTGGTGGCACTACCTCCTTGGCGGGGTGCTCTTTTTCGTCGGGACGTTCGGTGCGGACCAGATCATTCATTCTCGCCCTCCGGTCCCCAGCAGGGGCAAACACAGGCAGGGCGGGAGGAGCACCACCCCGTCCGAACCGCCGGCCGGCGTGGCCGCCGCGGATGAGCTGGAAGAAGACGCGGGCCGGAGATGATCTTCGCGGCTACCATGACGCATGGGCGGGATGTGGTCCAACGGGGAGCGGTCCTTCAGATGGATTTTCAGTACGCCGCGCCGTGCTCTCGGCTGGCTCTGCTGGGTGGGCGTGTGGTGCGTCGGGTTGTTCGTTTTCGTGTCGCCCTGGCCTTGGTGGCATTACCCCGTCGGCATGCTGGTCTGGACCATCAGCTGGACCAAGTTGATGCTCTTCGTGCCAATACCCCCTCCTGCTCCCGGTCCGAGCGGGGGGAGACATCGGCGGGAGGAGGAGCCCAAGTCGGTGATCGAAACCACGTCGGGACCACCTCCGCCTTCCGCTGAACCCCGCCGTACGACGGAGGCCAACTAATCGGTTGGCGGCCGACGGGGCGGTGGGTACGGTCGCGCAATGGACCGGATCCTCGGCTACACCAGATCGAACCAGCGCAGCTGGGACGAGATCGCACCGGCTCGGCCGGCTCAACCGGCCGCGTTCTTTCTCGACGGCGGCAGCACCCTCGACAACTTCGAGCCGGGACTCCTCCCGGACGTCGCCGGCAAACGGATGCTGCACCTCGCCTGCGCCAACGGCAACGACTCGATCTCGTGGGCGTTCCGCGGCGCGTCGGTGACCGGCATCGACATCAGCCACGTGGGGATCGAGAACGCGAACGCCCTTGCACAGCAGACCGGAGCGAACGCGCGGTTCGTCGTCGCGGACCTGTACGAGTTGCCTGCGGACCTGCGGGACTTCGACGTCATCTACGCGAGCTGGGGAGTGGTGTGCTGGCTGCCCGACCTCGACCGGTGGGCAGCGACAGTCATGGAGCGGCTGAGTCCGGGTGGCACGTTCCTGTTGTGCGAACACCATCCCGTGTGGGAGGTGCTCGGAGTCCGGGCCGGGGGAGTCGAGGTGACCGTTGACTACTTCGGCCGCGGCAACCCGACGCAACAGACGTACGACCAGGCCAAGCGTCCCGCCGGGTCCACACCGGACACGAAGTTCGACGCGTTCGTGTGGCCGGTCAGTGACGTCGTCATGAGCCTGATGCGTGCCGGTCTGCACATCGAGGAGTTCTTCGAGGCGCCCGTCGCGCAGATGTACGAAGGCCTGGGCGACACGGCCACCCGTGTGCCCGCCGTCTACGTGGTCAGGGCCGTCAAAGGCTGACGTGGCCCACCGGCGTACGTGACCCTCAGGGCCTCGGACGTTTGTCCGGTGCGAACGTCTCGAACGCCGCGACCACCTCGGCGGTGGAGCCGTCGGTGAGTGCCGGCTCGCACACCTGCCAGCAGGAGAGGTCACGACGCCAGAGAACACCACGGGGTTCGGCCATGGGCTCCGCCACCGAAGGTGCCGGCCACGCCATGACGACATCCCGGCCGTACCTCGGTGAGGTGGCGGAGGTGTTGCCGACATCCCAGCGGTCGATGTCGTTCCAGGGCAGGTGAATTCGATGGCCGCGATACTGCAGGTCGATGCCGGCGGGCGACAGCTTCAGGTGGTACGGGTCCCGCCAGATCCGGTGGACGTGGATCCCGACCGCCATCGCGGCGAGCCCGCAGACGCCGAGTATGACGGCCGGCGCCAACGGCCCGCCGAGCACGCGCAGGATGACAGCGGCGCAGAAGCCGACCGAGCCGACGGCGACGGTCACGACCGACCGTGAGCGTATCCCCGGGCGGAGCCCGAAGGCAGTCCGAACGTTCCCCTCGCGCATGCCTCACGTTATATCGCACGTGAGGGGCCGAGCTTGTCCACCGGACCGGCAGCTGTGTCTGTCGAAACGCGACCAAAATGTGAGAGGCTGCTCACCGATTCGGCGAGTGCAGGACATCACGGGAGGTGCACGTGGCCGACGTATCGAACAACACGAAGAAGTTGCAGGAGCTGGCCAAGGCTCTCGGGGACACCGACTTCGATCACGAGGTCAACCCCAGGATCAAAGCGTTGAAGATCGAAGATATCGCGTTTCCGCTCTTCTCCGGTCTCGGCGACAGCTACGAGCAGACCAGGCAGTCCGCCGAGGACGCGGCGAAGGCGCTGGGTGAGGTGCTCAAGGCTCTCGGGGGCACCGTCAAGTCCGTCGCCGACTACTACCAGCGGATGGAAGAGCAGCACGGGAAGGACTTCGACACCGCTGACACCAAGTTGAGACACTGACGGGGGAAGTGTTCAATGTCCGAAGGCACATACGGCACCGGAGACGTTCTTTCGAACCTCGGGCTCGCAGTTGCCGTCGTCGGATCCGGCACCGCTCTGGCGATGGTGTCGGAACAGTCCGGTGCGGGCCCGCTCGTCATCATCCTGGCTTCGGGTGTGTTCGCCCTGAACCTCAAGCTGCCGTTCCCGTTCGACGAGGCGACCGAGAAGTGGAACGCCCTGGAGACCTACTTCATCGATCTCAAGGGTGACCTCGACGACCTGGTCAACGAGAAGTTCAACAAGAGTCTCGGCGGCGTGGACGTCATGTGGGAAGGCCCCGCCGCGGACGCGTTCGTCAACTACTTCAAGTCGAAGATCCTGACGACCGTCGACGCAATGAAGAACTTCGCCGACACCGCCGGCCAGGTCACCTCCGCCGTGAGCCAGGCACTGGGCCCCGCGGTCATCTCCTACTTCGCCGCCACTGCCGCGGCGATCATCGGCTGTATCGCCGCGAAGGCCGCCGAGGCCATCCCGTACGCGGGAATGGCCATCGCCGTCGGCCTTCGGTGGGCCGTCATCGGCATCTGGGCGGGTTACCTCGTGGACATGGTCAAGGACATGCTGTCCACGATGTCCCAGCTCGCCGCGCAGAAGGGCACGCTCACCAACGCCTACCAGGAGCTCGTCGCCGCTCTCGGGACGGAGAAGAAGAAGCTGGACACCGGCTCGCTGGAAGCCAAGCGCCGCGAGCTCGACTCCGTCATAAAGGACCCCTCGGGTTGGAACAAGCCGTGATGTCCACGTGTGCGAATCCAGCCGACCACGAGGGTGACATCGCCCGCCGGCGAAGGGATGCCAGACGTGTCCGAGCATGAGGCGCACGCGTCCGCCGCGGCGCAGCTGGGGATCGCGATGACCGGAGATCTTCGCCGCGACCTGGAAGCGGTTCAGGCCCGGGTCGACCAGGTCCTCGCAGCGGTCGGCCGGGCTCAGGAGCAGACGTTCGAGGCGACCGACGAGTCGGGGACCGTCTCGGCCGGTGTTTCCGGAAGCGGTGAGCTCGTCGGCGTCGAGATCACTCCGCAGGCGATGAGGGACCTCGACGCCACCGAGCTCGCCGCCGCCTGCAGGGAGGCGATCCAGAACGCCCGCCTGGGCATGGCCGCGGGCATGATGTCGGCGTTGAAGGAGACGGCGGGCTTCGACCTGGAGGAAGCGCCGGACCCGGCCGACCCTCGCGAGGCATGGCGACAGGCGACGAAGGAGTCCGGATGGACGAGCTGAACCTCGAAGCGGTCATGAACGAGCTCGGCCGGTCGATCACCGAGGCGACCGAGCAACTCGAGGAGCACCGCTCCAGGTCCTTCGAGGGGACGGCCGCCGACGGCCTGGTGAAGGCGGTGGTGACGAACGGCCAACTCGAGCTCGACATCCACCTGCTCGCCAAACGACGGCTCGACCGGGAGGATCTGGCGGCCGCCGTCGTGCAGGCGGTGCAGGACGCCGACCGTCAGGCGCGACAGTTCACCGTCACGACGTCCTTGCAGGGACGGGCCGAGACGGTGACCGGCGGCAGCTCCTTCGACTCGATGTTCCGGGACGTCATGGAACGCTTCTCCCGGCCCTGAGCGACACAGGCGAACGCTTCCGACGAAGGGGCACTGACGTGTCTGGTGAAGAGCATGGCCGAGTGTGCCGGCTTGCGAGGGCGGTCCTGGCAGGCGTGTGCGCGCTCGTCGTCGCGGCGTCGACCGCGAGCGTCGCGGCTGCCGACCGGACGGACCGAGCCGAGAAGGTGGCGTCCGTCGACGGGCACCCGGTGAGCCGTGACGAACTGCTCTTCCACATGCGCCGGCTCGCTCCGGCAGTGCAGAACGAGCTGCACCACAAGTACCACCTGAAGGGCACGGTCGACTGGGATGCGCGGGTGGGAGACCGATCTGCCCTCGAGCGGCTCACTTCCCGTGCGCTGGAAGAGATCCGGCGCGAGAGGGCGACCATTCTCCTCGCGGACAGGTACGGACTCGACGTACCGGTCGGCTACCAGGCTTTCCAGGCCGAGCTCGCGGCCGAGAACCACCGGCGGGCCGAAGCCGCCGCGACGGGCCGGCCCGTCCACGGCCCGCGGAGGTTCACAGCGGAGGAGTACTACTCGCACCGGCTCACCGAGGTCAGGACCGCGCTGAAGAAGCGTCTGGCCGCGAAGCCCGGCGGCCCGCTCGGGGTGAGTGACGCCGACGTACGGCATGCCTACGATGCCGACCGCAGGGCCTGGAGCGCCAACGCGACCACCTACCGCTACACCCGGCTGGTGGTCGCGGTGCCGAAGGGCGCGTCGGCGGAGGCCACGGCCCGCCTGAAGCGCGAGGTGACCACCTCCGGCCACCTCGCCGACTCCGCCGGGAAGCTGCGCGGCGCCGAGCTCACCACCGGCACGTTCCACGGGCGTTCGGCCGGGCCGAGCGCGCACGACCAGGAACTCGCCGGGGTGCTGGGACGGCTCGCGCCGGGCCGGATCTCCGCGCCGGTCACCGGTGCGAACCAGCTCACGTTCTACGAGCTCCGCAGCCGGACCGTCGACGAGAAGGCCGCGCTGAAGGCGTACTCCCCGCGCATCCGGCAGTCCCTGGTGGACCGGAAGTTCGCGGCGCTCCTCCGGCAACAGGAGAAGAACACGAAGGTCGAGGCCGACAACACCGCGATCGCCGCCGTCGACAAGCCGGCCTTGACAGCCGCCGCGGACCGGGCGGACACCTCCGGCGGCCAGAGGAACTGGCCCGGCAACTCACCGAACAGAACTGGCGGGACTGACTACTTCCTCGATGCCACGCATGGTTCGGACACCGCCACCGGAACCTCGCCGACGACGGCGTGGCGCAGTCTGGCCACGGCGAACGCGAAAACCTTCCGGCCCGGTGACCGCATCCTGCTCAGGGCGGGCGAGCAGTGGAACGACGAACAGCTGTGGCCCAAGGGATCCGGCAGCACAGGTAAGCCGATCACCATCTCGGCGTACGGCGATCCGGAGGCCGGCAGGCCCTACATCGCCACGAACGGGAACGTTCCCAGCCCGCTGCGGGCCGATGGTACGAAGAACCCCCAGACGGTCGGCCTGACCGGCGCCATCGTGCTGCGCAACCAGCAGTACTACGAGATCAACAACGTCGAGCTCTCCAACGACGACGACTTCGCCACCGACATCACCGAAGGCGCCTACGTCCGCGACGGCATCATGGTGTCGATCAACGCCGACCTGCTTCCGGCCGGCGCGGACAGCATCATGGACCACTTCCGGATCTCCGACGTGTACGTCCACAACCTCGACGGGCCGAGCTACTGGCAGCGCATCCACTACGGCGCCGTCAACTTCCAGGTGTTCGGCGCCCGCAGCTACAAGGACTACGCTCCCGGCGGCTACCACTTCAAGGACGTCCGGATCGAGAACAACACGTTCGAGAACGTCGAGCTGCACGCCATCCAGTTCGCGTTCAACTGGTTCGCCGCCGACGGAGCCGACGCGGGGCAGTACGACGAGAACGGGAAGTTCCACGAGGGCTGGGAACAGCTCTGGGTGCGCACCCGTGACCTCTACAGCCGAGACGTCTACATCGGCCACAACTACGCCGAGAGCATCGGCCAGGGCGCGATCCAGCTCGCCAACACCAAGAACATGACGGTCGAGTACAACGAGGTGAACGGTTTCCTGGAGCGCTACGGCTCGGTGTCGGTGGCGCTCTACCTGTGGGCCGGCGCGGATTCGGTCATGCAGTACAACGAGGTCTACGGCGGCCCCCACAACGAGTTCGACGGCACACCGTGGGACCTCGAGTACACGAACTTCAACGTCACCTACCAGTTCAACTACTCACACGACAACCCCGCGGGCTGGATGTCGTACATGGGCAACAGCTCGAACTCGGTCGCGCGGTACAACCTGAGCGTGAACGACAACGGCGTGCTGGTGAAGAACATGCTGTCGACGAACTACTCGCCGACCTACTTCGCCAACAACACCTTCGTCTACGACGGCGCCGACCTCGACTACTTCCACGACGAGACGTTCCTGAGCACGGTCTACTTCCTGAACAACGTCTTCTACAACTCCTCGAAGTCCACACAGACGCCGTGGTACCGCCGCACCGGCGCCCTGCGGCACGCGGTGTTCTCCCACAACGACTACTACGAGGCGAGCGGCACCCATTCGGCCCAGGAGCCGGCCGACCCGAGCGGGCTGCGGGCCGACCCGATGTTCGTCGGCCGCCCGGACGACTACGTCACCGGTGCGGGCGTGGAGCGGATCCGCCAGGCGGCGGCGCACTTCCGGCTGCGGTCGGGCTCGCCACTGGTCGACGCCGGCCGCTACAACCCCCACCTGGGTACGCAGGACTTCCTCGGCACCCACGTCTACTACGGCGACGCACCGGACATCGGCATCGCCGAGAGCCGGGTGGGGGAGAGGGTCGACAACCCGGTCGACCACGACCCGATCGAGGACGAGCCCGGCGACGGCCGGACCAACCTGGCGCTGGGCAGGCCGGTCGAGGCGAGCTCCACCCATCCCGGCGGGAACGGGACGCTGGTCGCCGCGAACCTCACCGACGGCGACGACACGACCCGCTGGGCCGCCGCCGACGACGCGGCGTACCCGATCACCCTCGACATCGACCTCGGTGCGGACACCACCTTCGACGAGGTCTACCTGGACGAGTACACCGACGCGGGCACCAACCCGCGGGTGCGGACGTACGAACTGCAGCGGTGGGACGCCGGCGCCGGCACCTGGGTGACGTTCGCGAGTCGTGACGACGGCATCGGCCACGACCGCACCGTGAGCGGCTTCGGCAGCGTCACCACCTCCCGGCTCCGGGTGGCGCTCACGGGCCGGATCTCCACCGAGGTCTACACGCCGACGATGACCGAAATCGCGGTCTACCGAACGGGCGGGTAGCCGGTTCGGACCGGTCCACATGCCCACCGGGCTCGACGGCTGATGGTGATCTCCTAAGGTGGGATGCCGAACGCAACGAGTCGACCCCGAGGTTTTCACCTGACCATGGACATTGCAACGGCACCGTACGTTCTGACAAGCCTGACCAACCTGACCGGCCAGGCCGGCCTCGTGCAGGACTGGCTGCACGACAACATGGCCGCGCTGGTGGGTGTCCCGCTGCGGATCCTGCTCATCATCGTGGTGGCGGCGCTGTTGCGCACCGTCGCCAAACGTGCCATCACCAGGGTGGTCGAGCGGTTCATCGAGTCGCCGGAGGAGGAGTCGGCACCGGAGGACGAGGGAGGGCGCTCGCGCGGCTCCGGAGTGTTGTGGCGGGACCGCTCCCGGGCCTCCGAACGCCGCCGCCAACGGGCCCAGACCATCGGGTCCGTACTCGCCAACATCGCCGCCATCGTGATCGTGGTGACCGCGATGGCGATGGTCCTCGACCAGCTCGGCATCGCGCTCGGCCCGCTGCTCGCCAGTGCCGGTGTCGTCGGGCTGGCCATCGGGTTCGGCGCGCAGAGCCTGGTGGCCGACTACCTGTCCGGCATGCTGATCATGGTCGAGGACCAGTACGGCGTCGGTGACGTGGTCGACCTCGGCGAGGCGGTCGGTGACGTCGAGGAGGTCGGGCTGCGGCTGACCCGGGTCCGCGACCTGCACGGTGGGCTGTGGCACGTACGCAACGGCGAGATCCTGCGGGTGAAGAACGACAGCCAGGGCTGGGCCCGCGCGGTGCTCGACGTCTCGGTCGCCCGGGACGCCGACATCGACGAGGTACGCCGGATCCTGGAGGAGACCGGCAGAAGGATGCGTGCGGAGCCCGCGTACCACCGGATCCTGCTGGAGGACCCCTCGGTGTGGGGCGTGCAGTCCGTCGGGGCCGACGGCGTCGACGTACGCGTGGCGGTCAAGACGGTCCCGCTGCAGCAGTGGGCCGTCTCGCGCGAGTTCCGCGAGCGGATCAAGAAGGCGCTGGACGCCGCCGGCATCGACATCCCGTTCCCCCAGCGCACCATCTGGATCCGCAACGAGGACGGCACCGGCAGCCTCGACCTCGGCCACGACGCCGGCACACCGGCAAGGACAGGCTCCCGCAGCGGCTGAGGCCGCGGCCGAGGCAGCGGCTGAGGCAGCGGTCGACCTCGGCCACCATGAATCACTCGGACGGTGTCTCGCCGGTGTAGATGACCTCACGTGCGACGTCGCGCAACTTGACGTTGCGCTGCTGGGACGCCTGCCGGAGCAGGGTGAAGGCCGCGTCGCTGGTGACGTGGTGCCGCTCCATCAGGATGCCCAGCGCCTCCCCGATCGTCGCCCGGGTCTCCAGCGCCTCGCGGAGGTGGTCGGCCTGGCGGGTCGCGGCGATGGCGACGCCCGCGTGGGACGCGAAGATCCGGCCGATCACTTCCGAACGGTCGGTGAACGCGTTGGCCCGGTCGGCGTACAGGTTGAGTGCGCCGAAGGTGTCGTCGCGGGCGAACAGCCGGAAGGACAACATGGCGCTGACGCCGAGACGCAGGGCCTCGGGGCCGAACCTCGGCCACCGCTCGTCGGTGGCGAGGTCGTTGGCCAGCTGGACCTCTCCTCCGCGCACGGACGCGACACAGGGGCCCTCGTCCAGGCGGTACTGCGCCTCGTCCACCGCGTAGATGTAGTCGGCGGTCGCGACCGGGGTGTCGATCCGGCCGCGTGCGTGCCGCATCGTGATGCCGGCGGCCGTCGCCCCGGGAACGGAGTCGACGGCGGCCTTGACGACGAGAGCGAGAGTCGACTCCTCGGAGTCTTCCGCCCAGAGGTTCTGGGCAAGCTCTGCGAAGGTCCGGGCCAGGCGCTCGCCGTCGGAGGACTGGATCAATCTCATCGCCGCCTTCGGGTCCGGGTGCGCCCGCCTCGTCAGGCGCACGCAAAGGTGTCGACCACGGGATTATCGGGTGTGCCCTCCTGCGGGGACAGAGGTGGGTCCTCTTCCTGCCACCTCTCGTCACGCTCGGCGGCCGGACGAACTTCGATGATCTTTTTTGTTTCGTCCTACGGTTGGGGCCGGCCCACCCGGGTAGGCCGACGATGGTTGGACAGCTAGCCGCACCTTGGCCGCAATCTCGATTCAGGTGAGGCTAGCTGTGACCGGTCATCTCATCCCCCTTCCCCGCGCCGATTCCGTCGGCCGTTCCTCCCGTCGTCCCACGTCCGGCCCACTGGTGGCGGGTCCCCAGCCGGTGAGTACGTCGGCACTGGACGTCACCTGGGACGCGGACAGCCACGGCCACACCGTGGTGAGCGTCACCGGCGACGTCACCGTCGGCAACGCCCGGCAGTTCAAGCGCCAGTTGCAGTGGCTGCTGCTGGCGCAGCCGCCGGTGCTGCTGCTGAGACTCAACAACGCCCGCTTCGTCGGCCAGTTCGGCGTCGAGTGCCTGGCCGCGGCCCAACGGTGTGCGGGCCGGCTGGGTGTCGACATGCGGGTGGCCGCCCCCGCGAGCGGTGCTGGCCGAGTGCTCCACCTGACCGATCCCGCCGATCCGCTGCTGTCCTGAACCGGCCTCGACGGCCGCGGTCGGGATCCGTACCGGTTCCCTGATCGGGCAGCCGACCTGGCCCCCGTCGACTGCCCGTACATCCTGCGGGCGAGGAGAAAGAGAACATGCCCAAGCGAGGAACAGCCATGCCGGGCGGCCGCAGCAACTCCGCGCGTCCGGCGAAGGCCTGGACGCGGTGGCACGACCAGGCTGCCTGTGCGGATCTGTCGAGCCGTCTGTTCTACGGCCACGAGTCCGAGAGCCCGGCCGAACGCGCGGTCAGGGAGCAGACGGCGCTGGAGGTGTGCGAGACGTGCCCGGTCCGGGACCAGTGCCGGACGCACGCCATGAACCTTCCGGAGATGTACGGGGTGTGGGGCGGCACCACCGAGGCGCACCGCAAGGGGGCCAGGCGCTGGTCGCGGGACCAGCGGTTCGACGAAGCCCGGTGCGCCTCCTGACAAGCATGGTGAACCGGTCCCGGAACGTGTCCGTGTGGGCGCGTTCGGTAATTCTCCCTGCTCGAAGGCGGTTATGTAGTCCGGCCGCCTGGGTAACGATCCTTTAGCCAAGATCAACCCTGGGACGTCGTGACCTCGTCCGTTCTCGTCGGTCCTCGTCGTTCGCCGTCCGGGTGGTCGCACCGGCTCGACGAAGGATCGATGTGCCCACTCCAGAGGCGTCCGTGCTGGACAAGGCGGCGGGTGAGAACTTCCCCGTCGCGCTGCGGGTGCTTCCGGTCCGGGTCCGGCGGCAGCTGAACGCGCTCTACTGCTACGCCCGGTACGTCGACGACCTCGGGGACGAGGCGCCCGGCGACCGGACGGTGGCGCTGCTGGAGGTCGCGGCACAGGTACGCCGGTTGTACGACGATGCCGACGGTGCCGATGGTGCATCCGTCACCGACCCGGTGGTCGCCGGGCTGTGGCCCATGGTCGCCGAGCTCGGCGTACCCGCCGATCCGTTCCTGCGGCTGGTGGAAGCCAACCTCGTGGACCAGCAGGTGACGCGGTACACCTTCACGGAGTTGCTGGACTACTGCCGGCTGTCGGCGAACCCGGTGGGCGAGGTCGTACTCCACATCTTCGGTGCCGCGACGCCGGAACGGATCGAGATGTCGGACCACCTGTGCACCGGGCTCCAGCTGGTGGAGCACTGGCAGGACGTCGCCGAGGACCGCCGGCGTGGACGGGTCTACCTCCCGCAGGAGGACCTGCGGCTGTTCGGTGTCCGCGAGCAGGACCTGGACGCGCCCCGGGCGAGTGAGGCGGTCCGGGCGTTGCTGGCGTTCGAGACCGGGCGCGCGCTGGCCTGCCTGGAGGCGGGCGCGCTGCTGTTGCCGAGCCTGCGCGGCTGGGCCCGGCTCGCGGTGTCCGGCTACCTCGCCGGTGGCCGGGCCGCGGCGGCCGCGATCGCCCGGGCCGGATACGACACGTTGTCCGCGACACCGCGGGCCGGCCGCCGGCAGGTGGCGGCGGCCTGGCTGCGGGCGAGCGTACGGAGCCCCGGATGACGGAGCCCCGGATGACTGAGCCCCGGATGAGCGACGTCGCGAACGCCTACGACGTCTGCGAGCAGATCACCCGCCACGAGGCCCGGAACTTCTCGTACGGCATCAGGCTGCTTCCGCCGCCGAAGCGGCGGGCGCTCAGCGCGGTGTACGCCACGGCCCGGCGAATCGACGACATCGGCGACGGCGACCTGCCCGCCGAGGAGAAGCTGCTGCGCCTCACCGAGGTCCGCAAGGCCCTCGCGAACCTCGGCGGGGACGAGCCGGCCCGGTCGGATCCGGTGCTGCTGGCCCTCGCCGACGCCGCGGCCCGCTTCCCGATTCCGCTGGACGCCTTCGACGAGCTCGTGGCCGGCTGCGAGGAGGACAGCCGCGGCACGCGGTACGCCACGTTCGACGACCTCCTCGGCTACTGCCGCTGCGTCGCGGGCTCGGTCGGCCGGCTGTCGACCGGCGTCTACGCACCGGCCGACCTCGCCCACGCCATGCCGCTCGCCGACACGCTGGGCATCGCGCTGCAGATCACCAACGTCCTGCGGGACCTGCGCGAGGACCGGCAGCTCGGCCGGGTCTATCTTCCCCAGGAGGATCTGCGGCGCTTCGGCTGTTCGCTGGAGCTTGACCCGTCCGGCCGGCTGGCCGATCCGCCGGACCGCCTCGCGGCCCTGGTGCGCTTCGAGGCTGACCGGGCCGAGACGTGGTACCACCAGGGGTTGGCGCTGCTGCCGCTGCTGGACCGGCGGGCGGCGGCGTGCACCGCCGCGATGGCCGGCATCTACCGCCGCCTGCTCCGCCGGATGGCACACGATCCCGAGACCGTCCGCGCGGCCCGGCTGTCGCTGGACCCGCGGGAGAAGGTCGCAGTCGCCGTGCGCGCGCTCGTCCTAAGGTCCGCATGACGTGTCGTCAGCAGCCCTGAGAGGCCACTCCGGCGGGGGCGGGTTCGGCACGGAACTCCGGCGCGACCTGCTGGGAACGCCGGGCGAGCAGGAGCACACCGCCGGCGACCAGCAGGATCATCGTCGCCTGCAGCGTGGTGACCAGCGGCCCACCGGCGATGTCCTCACCGAGCCAGGTGGCGCCGAAGGCGACCGCCACGATCGGGTCCCCGACGGTGATGACCGCCGACGCCAGCGCGCCGATCAGCCCACTCTGGAAGGCGTTCTGGTTCAGCAGGAAGCCGGCCACGCCGATGAGGGCGACCCCGTACAACTGCCACCGCGACAGAACCAGACCCGGCTGGGAGAGGTCGGCGGTGGAGGAGAGTTCGCGGACCAGGCCGGCGGTGACGCCGTAACAGATCGCGGTGGCGATCGCCAACGGCATCGCCCGCTGGTCGCTGCGTACGACCGTGGCCGCCACCAGGCAGGCCGCGACGAGGCCGACCAGCACGATGCCGAGCGGGACGACGGCGGAGTTGCCCATCGGCTCGGCCGGCTTGCCTGCGGACGCCTCGCTGGGTGATGCCAGCAGCAGGAAGCCGGTGAGGCCCACGATCGCCACCAGCGCGCCCAGCATCAGCCGGGCGTCCGGCCGCTGCCGGCGCATCGCGTAGGCGAACGCGATGTAGAACAACGTGCCGGTGACCAGCAGCGGCTGGACCAGCGCGAGCGGCGCGAAGCGCAGGGCGACCACCTGCAGCGCGAAGCCGCCGATCGCGAAGACCACGCCGGCACGGAACGCCCGGAGCCGGATGAGGTCGAGCAGCAGCCGGGGGCGCAGCGCGCCGCGTTGTGGTGCCTGGTGTGCCGAGTGGTGCTGGAGCACGCCGGCGGCGCCGTAGGCCGCCGCACCCGTCACCGCGCACAGGATGCCGATCAGGGTGCCTAGCATCAGCCGGCAGCTCCCACCGCGACGGAGGGTCCGTGTGGAGTCTCGGTGGCCGCCATGAAGCTGGTGCGCAAGGCGTCCTTGACAACGCCGCGGTCCAGACCCAGGCCGCGGTCGAGGAGTACTCCCACACCGGCCACCGTGCCGGAGCCGACCACCCCGACGGTCAGCGGCACGCCGGAGGTCAGCGGAAGAACCGGGCACACGGCGCGGACGTCCGCGCCGGCGAAGGTCCGCGGCCCCCGCGCGCCGGGCATGTAGGACACGATGGTGTTGAAGAAGTTCCTGTTGTACGTCGCCCGCGCGAAACCGCGGTGCAGCGGCCGGGGGAGTTGCCCGGCCGCCCACATCACCATCGCCGAGGCGGTCACCTCGCCCTGCCGGTCGTGCAGCCGTACGCCGGTGCGTACTCTCGCCGTCCGCTGGGCGAGGTCGAGCGGGCCCGTCGGCAGGTCGACGGCGAGGGCGCCGGTCCAGTTGCCGGAGATGCGGTCGAGCTTCGGTGGCCGCGTCGCCACCGGGAACATCGCCCGCAGCGGGCGGCCGGGGGTCAGCAGCCCTGCCGGGCGGAGAATCCGGTCGAGCGCGTCGGCCACCAGTGCGAGGATCGCCTCGTGCGGCTGGGCGTCGCAGGCGGTGGCGAGGTCGCGGATCCGCTGCCACGGCACCGCGACCGTGACCAGGTCCCGCTCACCGGTCGGCCTTGTCTGGTTGAGGGGGTGGCGTGGGGCGAGCCCACGGCCGGCCAGTCGGCCCACGCCCCGCAGGATCTGTCCCGCGTCGACCCGGGCCGTACGCCGGCGGGCCGCGGGACGGCGTTCGCTCAGCCGGTCACCCGGCACGGGGTCGAGGAGCCGGTCGAGCAGGCCGAGTGCGGAGATGCCGTCACCCTGGGCGTGGTGCAGTTTGACCGCGAAGGTGCTCCGCCCGTCCGCCTGCCCACTCACGAGCAGGCCCCGCCAGGCCGGGGCGCCGGCCGGCATCGTACGGGACCAGAAATCGCTCACGGCCCCGCTCACGTCCTCGTCGTCGGTGCGAGCTTCCACCCGCTGCTCCTCGACGTGGCTCCAGGCGTCGACCGAATCCCTCAACAGCCAGCCCAGCGGGCGGCGCACGAGGACGCGGCGCATCGGCGGCAGTCCACCCGTCCGTGCCTGCATGGTCCGGCGGATCTGCGCGGCGGTGACCGCCCGTCCGCCGGGCAGGGGTGCGAGTTCGAGGACCGCGCCCAGCTCCTGGGCGTACGGGCCGGTCTCGACGTGGGCGAAGAACGCGTCCGCCGGCCGCATCGGCCAGGGGCGCCCGGCAAGGTCGGGTTGACGCCCGGCAAGGTCGGGTTGACGCCCGGCAAGGTCGGGTTGACGCCCGGCAAGGTCGGGTTGACGCCCGGCAAGGGTGGGTTGACGGGGTGCCGCGAGCGCGCGCAGGCCCGACTCGAGGTCGTAGCGCTCCAGGTGCCGCGAGGTCGCGTCGCGGAGCTTCCGCAGCGGGCCGCGGTCCTCGATCAGCGACCGTACGTAGGCCTGGAGCATCGGGAGGTCGGGGCACAGGTCGGTGAGGCCCGCGACCACCATCAGGTTGGCGTTCGCCACGCCGTGCGCGGCGATCGGTGAGGTCGTCACCACCGGCAGCGCACTGGCCATCCCCTCCAGGGCGGTCGCCCCGCCGGCGTTGGTCACCAGCAGGTCCGCCGCCCGCATGAGCGTGGGCATCTGGTCGGTCCAGCCGAGGGGCAGCAGGCGCTCCCGGGGCAGGCCGAGCCGTTCGAGGCGTCCGCGCGTCTGCTCGTTGCGCCCGCAGGCCACCACGACGCAGATCTTGTCCGACGCGCCCAGCAGCGCCGCCACCGTGGCGTCCGCGTCGCCGAAGGAGTAGGCGCCGCATGACAAAAGAACGACGAAGGCGTCCGCCGGGAGATCCATTCGCCGCCTGGCCTCCGACTGGTCGCCGGGGGCGAACGCGCGGACGACCGGCGGCGCGCAGACCTCGACCGCCACCTCCGGTTCCGCGCAGCGGGCCAAGGCCACCGCGGTCTCGTGCACGACGAAGTTGGCGTCGAGTTCGGGGTAGATCCAGAACGGGTGCGGCGCGAAGTCGGAAACCCAGCACCCGGTGCGGACGCCGAGCCCGCGGTGACGGCGCAGCCAGGCCAGCCCGGAACTGCCCAGCGGATAGGTGGAGAGCACCAGGTCCGGCTCGAAGCGGTCGATCTCGGTGCGCAGCCGCCGCCCTGCCCAGGAGCCGGTGAACCGCTTGGACGCCTGGGCGAACCAACGGTGCCGCCACTCGCTGGCGTAGAAGAACTCGTACAGCCACGGGGTGCGCTCGACGTTGGAGACGTAGATGGACCGGAACAACCGGCCGACGCCCGGGCCCATCACG
The DNA here is from genome assembly GCF_013408535.1 of Actinopolymorpha cephalotaxi. Classification (NCBI taxonomy): domain Bacteria; kingdom Bacillati; phylum Actinomycetota; class Actinomycetes; order Propionibacteriales; family Actinopolymorphaceae; genus Actinopolymorpha; species Actinopolymorpha cephalotaxi. The sequence goes on along the minus strand of NZ_JACBZA010000001.1, from coordinate 3,531,535 downwards.
TCCAGCGTGTCGACCCGGTGGCACTCGCTCCCCGGCCACAGCCGCTCGACCGTCTCCTCGAGGGCGCGGGCGGTGGAGTTGTGGCCGCCGCCCATGTCGGCCGAGACGAGCAGCACCCGGTGCGGGCCCTCGCCGACCGGGCCCGCGCCGCTCCGGACGCCGGTTCTGGCATCAGTCCGGGCATCAGTCCGGGCACGACCGTCCGAGCGGGCCGGGGGATGGCTCATTGTGGGTCGATACCCATCAAGGGAGGATCCGCAACACCGTGCCGGCGTCACCGGTGCAGGCATCGCAGCGTCACCGGTGCGGGTACTACGGAGGCCCCGTGACCGATCGATCTGGGTCGTTGCGAATTGTGCACGTCGTCGGGGGTAGGCCAGCGTTGAACAGCCAACCGGCGCCGGTGGGATTCCCGCGAGCCCCCCGGCCGGCGGTTAGTCGCGTCAACCCGGCGTTGCACCTGCCGGGTTGACCGGGGGTAGGGCGAGCGAACGTGCTCGCCGGCGAGGGGTGGGGAGTCCGGAAGCGTGGCTGCCCACCCCTCGTACCTGCGTCAAGCGAACCTTGACGGGCCTGGGCGCGGAGGCTGGGCGTCGCGGCCGGTCAGGCGGCGGCCGACCCCGCGATCGGCCGGCGAACGATGAACCAGTAACACAGTCCGGCCAGGGCGGCCACCACGCCGCCGGTGTAGAAGGCCGGCGACCACGAGTCCGTACGGTCGACGATCAGCCCGGCCACCAGCGGCGAGAACGCGCCGCCGAAGTAGCCGCCGAAGTTCTGGATCGCGCCGACCGAGGCGACCTGGTGCTGGGGTGCCACGTCACCGGGTATCGCCCACGCCGAACCGGTGATGGCCGAGATGAAGCACAGCGCGAGAGTGAGCAGGACCAACGTCGGCGCGAGGCCGTGCGCGCTGGGAACCAGCATCACGGACGCGCCGGCCAGCAGCGCACAGGCGAGGATGAGCATCCGGCGTACCTTCAGCGGTGAGCCGACGCCCCGCGCGATCAGCCGGGTAGTGAGAAATCCGCCACCCACGTCGCCGACCACGCCACCGAGCCACGGGATGCTCGCGTACAGACCGAGCTTGGCCAGGTCGATGCCCTGGGTGCGAACGAGATACAGCGGCAGGAACGCGAGGAAGATGTTCCAGATCCAGATCGTGCAGAAGAAGCCGAGGATCATGCCCCACACGGTCCGCTGGGTGAACAGCCGCGGCCAGGAGACGGCCTCTGCTTCCTGCTCGGCCGGGGCGTCCTGGGCCTCGGCGTCGGCCTGGATGAGGTCGCGTTCCTCCGCGGACAGCCGGCGGCTGCCGTCGGGGTCGCGGTATCCGATCCAGAACGCCACGACGAAGATCAGGCCGAGTACGCCGGTCACCACGAACAGCGCCCGCCATCCCCAGTGCACCATGACCGGGACCAGCAGCAGCGGCGCGAGTGCCGGGCCCCACTTCGACGAGGAGTCCCAGATCCCGGTCGCCGTTCCACGTTCGCGCCTGGGGAACCACCTGGTGGTGATCTTCGCCGACGCGGGGAAACAGGGCGCCTCGCCGACCCCGAGGACGAGCCGCGCCGCCAGGAACTGCGGCAGTCGGTAACAGAGACCGGTCGCGAGGGTCGCGAGGCTCCACAGGGTGACCGCGACGGTGTAGACGCGGCGGCTGCCCAGCCGGTCGATCAGGTGACCGGCCGGGAGTTGCATCACGGCGTACGTCCAGGAGAACACCGACGCCATCAGGCCGATGTCGGCCGCCGACAGGTCCAGCTCCTTCATCATCTGCGGCGTGGCGAGGGAGAAGGGTGCTTCTGCCAGTCATGCGCCACCTTCCATGTCCCCGGGAAGTCCCCGGAGACGGGTCGCTGACCGGTTCCCGGACCGCTGGAGTCCAAACGGGGTGGACGGCGTTGGGTGACGTCCGATTCCGGCGATCGGTGCGGTGTGGCCGACGCCGCCGTTGATGCCGGCTCGCAGGTCGCGCAGGATGCGGTCGATCAGCCGGGACACCTGCATCTGGCTGACCCCGATGACGTCGGCGATCTCCTGCTGGGTGCGTTGTTCGAAGAAGCGCAGCCGTAGGATCTTCTTGTCCCTCGGGTTCAGCCGGGAGACGACAGGACGGAGGACGGTTCTCGCCTCGGCAGCGGCGAGGTCGTCCACGGCGGAGACCAGCCGGTCGCCGAGCGTCGAACCGTCCGAGCCGGGGTCGTGTCCCAGCGGGCGGTCCAGCGAGGCGGGAGTGAAGCAGCCGTACGCGGTGAGGGACTCGACCACCTCGCCGAGGTCGGCACCGAGATGTTCGGCGATCTCTCTCGGGCGAGGTGAGCGCCCGAGCCGGTTGGACAGTTCCTCCTCTGCGGCGCGGATCCGCGGTTGCAGGTCCTGCAGGCGCCGCGGCGGCCGGACCGTCCAGCCGCGGTCGCGGAAGTAGCGCTTCAGGGTGCCGTTGATGCTCGGAACGGCAAAGGCCAGGAAACTCTCGCCGCGACCCACGTCGTAGCTGTGTGCCACCTGCACCAGGGCCGTGCACGCCACCTGTTCGAGGTCGTCGTCGGCGATGCCCCGGCCGCGGAACCTTCTCGCGAGCGTACGTGCGAGGTCGAGATGCATGCAGACGACCTGCTCGAGCACCTGTCTTCGCAGCGCCTGCGAGGCATCCTCGGCCGCGAGCCGGTGGTAAAGACGCGCGGTCTCGGCCGCACGCGGGTCGCCGGCCCGGCCATGACCCGGCTCGTCGGCGGAGCCCGTTCCGGGCTGGCCCATGGGCATCGTCACACGCTAACGGACAGCTGCGTACTCGCAACTGTTGCGCAAACCCGGGTGATTCAGCCGACCCGGTAGCTCTCGGCGTCGGACTCCCTGAACTCCAGGCCGTTGCCCGGGTCGTCGCCGGGATGAAGGGCCCCGTCGTGTGCCGTCACCGGTCCGGCGAAGAACCTCGACTCGATCCGGACATGGTCGTGGAAGTACTCCACGTGCCGCAGGTGCGGCGTCGCCGCCGCGGCCGCGAGGTGCAGGGCCGGCGCGCAGTGGGCCGAGACCGGAAGATGGTGGGCCGCGGCGACGGCGGCGATCCGCTGCCACTCGGTGATTCCGCCGCACCGGCTGACGTCCACCTGCAGGCAGTCGACGGCGCCGGCCGCGCACATCCGCTCGAAGTAGGTGAGGTCGTAGCCGTACTCACCGGCCGTCACGTCGGGCCGCACGTGGTCGCGTACCCGCCGCAGCCCGTCGAGGTCGTCGGAGGTGACCGGCTCCTCGAACCACGTGACCCCGAGATCCTCGGCCGTGGCGGCGAGACGTGTGGCCTGCTTGGGAGTGAACGCGCCGTTGGCGTCGACGAAGAGTTCGACGTCCTCGCCGAGGGCCTGCCGGGCCAGCCGCATCCGGGCGAGGTCGCGGGCGGGGTTCGCGCCCCAGGACTCGCCGATCTTGATCTTGGCGTACGAGACACCGAGCTCCAGCCACTCCTCGCACTGCCGCGCCAGTTGGTTGTCGTCGTACGTCGTGAAGCCGCCGCTGCCGTAGACGCGTACGGGAGCAGTGCGTTCGGCGCCCAGCAGCCGGTGCAGGGGGAGTCCCAGCACCCTCGCCCGCAGGTCCCACCACGCGGTGTCGACCGCGGCGATCGCCAGCGAGACCAGCCCCGGGCGACCGGCGTTGCGTACGGCCGCCACCATCGCGTGGTAGCCGGACTGGACGTCGAGACAGCTTCGGCCACGCACCAGCTCGGCGAGCTCCCCGCGGATCACCTCGGCGGCTGCCGGCGGGCCGTAGGTCCAGCCGATGCCGGTGTGGCCTCCGCCGGTGAGCCGGACCAGCACCATGGTGGTCGAGTCCCAGGTGAGCGTGCCGTCGCCCTCGGGGGCGTCGGTGGGGACGGTGTAGACGCGCGTCCCGACCTCGGTCACGGGTACGTCCGTAGCGGCAGGCATGCACGTCTCCTTTCCAGGCGGGCTCACCCCCGCGTGTGGTCGGTGGTCGGCCGCGAAGTACCCACTCGGGTGCGAGCCCATGCGCCCACGGCCGGAGACGGCCGGGCGTACACACGAACAGCAGACGGCTCACCCGGTCGTAGCCTGAGCCGTCAAGTCCGGGTTGCGCGCGGCGACGGCTGACGCCGCTCACCCCTGCCGCTGCGCCACGTCGCGGCCAGCGTCGCGAGGCCGAGGACGGAGACGAACCCGAGCCCGCCGATGGACAGGATCGTGAACAGCCGGAGCTGGTCGGCGGTGGGCTGCGGCAGGTAGCCCGTCTGCATGAAGCTGCTCGCCGACACCCCGGTCAGCACCAGTGTCAGGGCGAGTGCGATCGAGTGCATCGAGTCCCACAGGGCGTGCAGGATCGCCACCCAGAGGTACGTGAAGGGCAGCGCGCCGCGAAGGTAGCGAACATGGCCGGTGCGGGCCACGTGGAAGAGCACTCCACCGAGGATGGCGGTCCACAACCCGTGCCCGACCGGCGCCAGAACGCCCCGCAGGAGTTCGGTCTGGACAAGGTCGGGCAGGGACAGTCCTTTCTCGGTGATCATCGCGTTGAAGGCGTACCCCGCGCTCTCGAACGCCGCGAACCCGAATCCCACCGCCGCGCCCAGTACAACTCCGTCACGGGTGTGCCTGCGCGTCATGTGGCGGGTGACGAAGACGAGCGCGGCGAGCTTGGCCCCCTCCTCGATCAGGCCGACGCCTAGGAACAGCAGTGGCGAGGGATGGAGGACGTACGACTCCAGCAACGACGCGCCGAAGACACCGAGGAGCCCGCCGAGCACGAACGCCGTGACCACCAGTTCGGTGGTCACGTCCTCGTCCCGCCAGCGTTCGAACGCCCACGCGACGAACGACACCGGGACCAGGAAGCTGCCGAGCAACACGACCGTGGGAACCAGGTTGGCGTTCGACGTCAACAGGGTCACCATGACGGCGATCAGCCAGAGCAGGAGACCGGTGAAGAAGATCCGCAGGTAGAGCCTGCGCGGCCGGCTACGCGTACGCACACTTGTCGAGACCATGAACCCTCCAGCGGCATCCTCGGATCGGCTGGTGATGCCCCCCTCCAGGATCATGAAACGGGCTTGACGGCGACCTTCGCAACCGGTGGCGGCCTCGAGGACCCCAGGACGTAGTTTTCGGCGCTCTGAGTGTGGGTACAGCGCACCGGTGGCAACCAGAGACGTCGGCCCCGAGCCGCCCGCGTCCCGTGTCAACGTTGCGTTGCGGCCGGTCGCGACGCCGCTGCCGGCCGGCTTCCTCGGCCTGGCGATGGCGAGCGTGCTGCTCACGTCGCTCGAACTCGGGTGGATCCCGCCGGCCGAGGGGCACGCGGTGGCGTACGGCCTGCTTCTGATCGTCGTGCCTTTGCAGTTCGTCGGCTCCCTGGTCTCCTACCTCGCACGCGACCCGGTGGCCTGCACCGCACTCGGTGTGCTGGCCGGTACGTGGGCCGCCGTCGCCGTGGACATGCTCACGACGCCGCCCGGTGCGACGAGTGCCGGTCTGGGCGTCCAGCTGGTGGGTGGCTGCGTGCTGTTGTGGGTCCCCGCCCTGGTCGGGCTGCCGGACAAGGTCCTCCCGAGCCTCGTGCTCGTGCTCGCCGGTCTGCGGTTCCTGCTCACCGGGATCTACCAGCTGACCGCGTCCCAGACGTGGAAGACGGTCACCGGAATCCTCGGCCTGGTGGTCTGTGCCGGTGCGGTCTACTGCGCGTTCGCCGCGCTCCACCAGGACGCCAGAGGGCGTGGCACGCCACCCCTGCTGCGCCGCGGAGGTGCCCGTACAGCCACGGCGGTGACCGCAGGGGTCGACGTCGAGCAGGTCGCGAAGGAACCGGGCGTACGCAAACAGCTGTGAAGCCGGAGCGGGTCACCGATCCTGCGCGACGGCCCGGTCGATCCGGTCCGCCAACGTCCGCGCGAACTCCTCCGCACGGGCGAGCTGGACGCGCAACCTGGTGACGCTTTCCTGGCTTGCGGTTTCGTACTCACGCAGTCGCCTGAGCAGGTCGTTTCGTTCGTACGTCTCGATGGGGGAGTCGCTGTCGAGTCTGTCGGTGACCTCGAGCAGGTCGCGCATCTGGTCCAGGGTGAAGCCGAGTGGCTTCATCCGGCGGATGACCATCAGCCGTTGGACGTCACGCTCGGTGTAGAGGCGGAAACCGCCCTGGGACCGCGCCGATGGTACGACGAGGCCGGCCTCCTCGTAGTGGCGGATCGTTCGCAGCGAAAGCTCGGTGCGCGCGGCGACCTCGCCGATCTGCATATGGTCAGAACCCAACGCGGCGGCCCTTCTCGTCTCGGTTGCCCGGGGACCGGGCCCACCGGATCTCTACCCTAACGTCAGGGTAGAGTTGCTCCCCGAGGGCCTGGGGAGGCTCTGCAGCCCGAAGCTCCTGGCTGTCCATGCCACCTGGCATCTCCGGGGCCGACGCCGCCCCCGGCCTGTTCGCCGGATCGATTCCCGCTCTGCCGAGTGCGCTGTGGAATCCGGCGTGGTCCCGCAGACTTTCTCGCGTGTGCCCTGCGAGGGCGTGCGCCCAAGCACGACAGGTAGGAACCCTTGCCGACGCCCGTGTCCGTTTCCCTGCCCAAGCTTGCCCGGCCTACCTGGCTGTCGTCCCCGAAGGTGCTCCGCACCGAGGTGCTGGCCGGCCTGGTCGTCGGGCTGGCGCTGATACCGGAGGCCATCTCCTTCTCGGTGATCGCCGGGGTCGACCCGAAGGTAGGACTGTTCGCGGCGTGCACCATGGCGATGGTGATCGCCTTCGTCGGCGGCCGTCCGGCGATGATCTCCGCGTCCACCGGTGCGGTCGCGCTGGTCGTCGCTCCCGTCGCGCGTCAACACGGCCTTGACTACCTGATCGCGACCGTGATTCTCGCCGGCATCTTCCAGGTCGCGCTGGGCGCGCTCGGTGTGGCCAGGCTGATGCGGTTCGTTCCACGATCGGTGATGGTCGGTTTCGTCAACGCGCTAGGCATCCTGCTCTTCACCGCACAGCTTCCGAACCTGCACGGCGTTCCGTGGGCCGTCTATCCGCTGGTCGTCGCCGGCCTGGTGCTGATGGTGTTGTTCCCCAAGGTGACCAGGGTGGTGCCCGCCCCGCTGGTGTCGATCATCGTGCTGACCGTCGTTACAGTCGCCGCGGGCATCGCGGTTCCCACGGTCGGTGACAAGGGCAAGCTCCCGTCCGCCCTTCCAGGGTTGGGGATTCCGGACGTGCCGTTCACCACGCACACGCTGTCGGTCATCGCGCCGTTCGCATTGGCGATGGCGGTGGTCGGACTGATGGAGACGTTGATGACCGCGAAGCTGGTCGACGACATCACCGACACCCGCTCCAACAAGACCCGCGAGTCGGTCGGTCAGGGGATCGCCAACGTGGTCACCGGTTTCTTCGGCGGCATGGGCGGTTGCGCGATGATCGGGCAGACGATGATCAACGTCAAGAACGGCGCGCGTACTCGCTTGTCCACCTTCCTCGCCGGCTTCTTCCTGCTGATTCTGTGCATCGTGCTGGGGCCGGTCGTGTCCACGATCCCGATGGCCGCACTGGTGGCCGTGATGGTGCTGGTCGCCGTCGGCACGTTCGACTGGCATTCCATCAAGCCCGCGACGCTTCGGCGGATGCCGCTGGGCGAGACCATCGTCATGGCCCTGACCGTCGCGGTCGTGGTGATGACCCACAACCTGTCCATCGGCGTCGCCGTCGGCACCCTCACCGCGATGGTGATCTTCGCCCGCCGGGTCGCACACATCGCCCGGGTCACCTCGGCCACCGACCCCGAAGGCAAACAGGTCATCTACTCCGTGACCGGTGAACTGTTCTTCGGGTCCAGCAACGACCTGGTCTCCCAGTTCGACTACAACCACGACCCCGACGATGTCGTGATCGACCTGTCCGAAACCCACGTCTGGGACGCGTCCTCGGTCGCCGCGCTGGACGCGATCGAGACGAAGTACGCCCAGCGCGGGAAGACCGTTACGATCACCGGCCTGAACGCGCCGAGCGCCAGAATCCACCGCGCCCTCAGCGGAGAACTCAGCAGTCACTGATCCCGACGTCGCGCGCCGGTCTACCCGTCGGCCCGGCTTCCGATCCCTCCGGCCCCGGGCCCCGGTGGGATCAGAAGCCGGGCCACCGGCTTCTGCGGCACCGACTTCTAGGGGCGGCGCCAGTCGTTGCCCTGCAGGTGCGAACCCGCCTGCGGCCCCATCAGCAGCATCCCGCCGTCGACCGCCCACGAGGCGCCGTTGACGTACGCGGAGGCCGGGCTTGCGAGGAACGCCGCGACCGCCGCGATCTCCCGGGCGTCACCGGGCCGCCCCACCGGAATGCCGGGACGATCGGCCTGGTGGGGGTCCTCGTTCTCCTGGCCGGTCATCGGCGTGGCGATCTCGCCGGGGGCGATGGAGTTGGCGGTGATGCCGTGCTCGGCAAGCTCCAGGGCGAGCACCTGGGTGAGCATCCCCAGCCCGCCCTTGGCGGCGCAGTACGGCGCCGAGCCGACCCGGGGCGCACGCTCGTGCACGCTGGTGATGTTGATGATCCGGCCGCCGAGCCCGGCGCCGACCATGCGGCGAGCGGCGCGCTGGGCGCACAGGAACGCCCCGTCGAGGTTGATGGCGAGAATGTCCCGCCACTGTTCGAAGTCCAGATCCAGGAACGGTGTCGAGGTGCCGGTTCCTGAGTTGTTGACGAGTACGCCGATGCCACCGAGCTCGTCCATCAACCCGTCGACCACCCCGGGCACGGTGCTCGCCTCGGACAGGTCGAGGTGCGCGACCGGGGCACGCCGGCCCGCATCACGTACCTTCTTCGCCGTGTCCTCCGCGCCGGCCTTGTCGGTGTTCCAGGTGACGCCGACGTCGTAACCGTCATGGGCCAGGGCGACCGCGCAGGCCTCACCGATGCCGGAGTCGGAGCCGGTGACGATCGCGATCCTGGGGAAATTCTCATAACGCGGTGGCATGGCATCCCTCTACCCCTCGCCCTGCCCCGCACACGTACTGGCGCATTCCGGCCACCGGCTCTGCCGGCGGAGGCAAGGGACCATGCCGGACCCCGGCGTGCTCGCTTTCGGTGACGGAGTGATACCTTTCGGTACGCGGTTGAGCTCCCAGCCGCCCTGGCGTTCTTCAAGCCATTACCAAGGGCGGCATTTCATGGGGACCCTGTTCCGCACCCCTCCGACGGAGAATCTGCGGCGCCTGGTGGGCGCCTTCGAGGAACTGCGGGGCGCCCAGGCCCCGGCCCTCGGACTTCATGGGCTGGAAGCGGTTGCCGAGGTCGCCGTCCGCGCGGTGAGCGGAGCCACCTGGGCCAGCGTCACCCTCGCAAACTCGGACAGCTTCTGGACGACTGCCGCCACCCACCAGCACGCCATCCAGGCCGACGAGGTGCAGTACGCCCTCGGATCCGGCCCCTGTGTGGACGCCATCGTCGACGGCATGGCGTACCGACTCGAAGACGTCGCGCGGGACCGCCGCTGGCCCGGCTTCGGCCGACGCGCCGCGGGCGACCTGTCTGTCGCCAGCATGCTCAGCTGCCCCGTGGTGCTCATGCCCGTGCCCGACTCCGACCTGCGGGCGAGCCTGAACGTGTACTCCGATCGGCGCGACGGCTTCGACAACGAGGCGGTCGAGTTCCTGATGCTGCTGGCCGGGTACGGCGATCTGGTCGCGACCGCCGTCGACGACCGGGACCGGGCACGTCACCTGGAACAGGCCCTCTCGTCCAACCGGGACATCGGCATCGCCATCGGCGTACTCATGGCCACCTACAAGATCACCCGTGACCGGGCGTTCGACATGCTGAAGGCCGTCAGCCAGCACACCAACCGGAAGATGCGAGACCTCGCCACCGAGGTCGCCGAGACCGGCATGCTGGCCGACGCGGGGCTGGGCGAGTAACCGCTCTCCCGTCCGGCCTGGACCCGACCTAAGCCCGAACGGCGAAGATGCGGTCGACGTAGACGTACGCGACAGCCGAGGAGTTCGGCGGCGAGATCCAGGCGTACCGCGGATTGGCCGCGTCGTACTGGTAGACGCCTGGCAGCTCGAGCTCGTGGTACTCGCCGTCGGCCACCTCGGACACCTTGATCGTTCGTTCGTTTCCGAACGGCGGGTACACCCCTGCCACCATCGCGGCTGCGTCGGGTGCGGCCGATCCGGTGTCGGCCCGGACGGTGACGTACACCTTCCAGGATCCGTTGGTCGGCAGGGATTCGAGGGCGAGCTGGACGCCCCAGTCGGGCCGGTTGCCGGGCATCCGCACGGTGTAGCCGTTGGAGGCGCCGGGGTCGTCGAGGATGGTGATGACCGGCGCGTACAGCCGCAGCGCGGGTTCCTGGTAGTCGGCCCAGTCCTCCGGAGGAAGGCCCGCGACGGTCGCGGGCGGGGTCGCCGGCGCGGTGGCGATCCGAAGCTGGCGCAGCAGGTCCTCAGGTGTGCCGCCGCCCTCGCTGTACCGGGTGAGCCCGGCGGCGTGTATCTCGTCCTCGAATCGGTCGAGCCGGTTCGCCGTGTCGGGGTCCCAGTCGATCCCGCGTTCTCGGGCGGTCCGCTGGAACTCCGCGATCCGCATGAGGATCACGTAGTCCACGTTGAGCCGTACGGCCAGCAGGTGCTTGTGGAAGTCGGCACTCTCGCGTACGGCCGATTCCGCCTGTGCCATCAGGTGGTCGGCGGCCACCATCGTGTCGAAGTTGAGGTACGGCGAGGAGACCGAGGCGCTGAAGGTCAGGCGGGCGCCGGTGTCCTCCACCGACTGCCGCAGCAGCCGCATGTAACGGTGGACGAGCGCCGCGGCCGGACCGTAGTAGCCGTTCAGGAACTCGCGGATCAGCCCGTCCGCGTCCTGGTGCGGGTCCCAGAGCAGCCGGCCCAGCACCCAGGTGCGGAGGTGGACGAACTCGCTCCCGATCGCGTTGTAGGCGTGCTCGCCGAAGTATCCCTGTACCTGCGGGCGCCCGGCCATCGTCCGGATCCCGTCGGCCATCGCCCAGTAGTCGGGGAAGGGCTGGATGTAGGACGCGAAGTCGACGAGGTAGTCCCACACGACGATGTTGTTCGCGAGCCGGCACCAGGTCTGGATCTGCCGGCCGATCTCGAGGTTGTCGTCGGCGAACAGCGAGTGCGCGAAGTTCGCCTGGATCGGCGCGACGGTCAACACGACGGCGTCGTCGACCTTGATGCCGGTCGGGGGAGTGAAGCTGAACCAGTACGCCTGGGTGCTGATGCGTGCCTGCGGAATCTGCTTCCGCACGCGGGTCACCACATCGTTGGCCAGATCCACCACCGCGGCGGACAGCGCGCCGCCGTGCTGGTCGACGAAGGTCTTGCTCGCGGGGTCGGGCTGCCAGTCGGCGTCCTGCTGGTCGAAGCCGATGGAGGGATCGAGCCCGTCGGCGATGCGCTTGCGGATCGCGGCGACCAGGTTGTCCGCCGCCATCTGACGCGTGCGTTCGTCCATCGCCAGGATCTGGCCGCCGGACCACAGCGACTGGTCGGGGACCATCGTCCGCCACGTTCCGCCGAAGGGGCTGGCCGGCCAGTACGTCGACCAGGTGTCAAGCGGGGTTGGGATGTCCGCGTCGTCCCAACCGCGGTTGCCGTTCAGCAGGTTGTGGTGCCGGTACGCGGGGTCCGCGGCGTCACCTGCGTACATCTGGCGGTAGGTGAACCGTGGCGTCTGGTCGCCGTTGAGTTGGGCGGTGGCGACGTCGAGAGTGCGGGCGTGGGGGACGGTCGTGAAGTCGGCGGAGAACCAACGCACTCCGAGGACGCGGTCGAGCAGCCAGTAGACGCCGTAGAGGGTTCCCCGGGAGTTGACGCCGGCGATCAGAGCGGTCCGTCCGCGCGTCCGCAGGGCGAAGCCGTCCTCTCCCACGTTGGCCGGGTCGAGACTCCCGAAGCGACGTAGGAGCGGGTTCCTCCGCCCGACGACGAGAAGCTCCGGGTTGGCCGGCGGGTCGTCGGACACGACCACCGGGAAGCGGGCCGAGGTGATCGCGTTCAGGTAGTGGGCCAGCTCGTCGGCGGCGTGCCGCACCGTGGCGTCCTCGCCTGCGCCGCAGTAGATCTGGTAACGCGTGTGGCCGTTGTCCGCGAGCCGGATCCGCCGGTCCTCCGCCGAGGCGGGAGCCGCCCAGGCGAGCCCTGATCCGCCGGTGAGAGCAGCACCGGCGACTGCGCCTCCGGCCGCGACAACGCTCCTACGGGTGGGTCGAGATCTGTGCGTATCACCGTTGCCGCTCATGGATGTCTCCAGCGATTAGTGCGGAGTGAAACCGGCGGTGGAACCAGTGAGAACCCTGCTGGGGCTGGTGATTCGGGTGACTTGAGAACGCGGCCACAAGCTAGGCCGGACCTCGCGGAGTGTCAAGGAAACGTCACACTCGCGGACATGTCCACTCGCGGTCACCCCGCGCTCGCCGACTTCGTTTGCCTACGGTGGGTCCGACCTGATCCACTTGCGTGTTGGTCGCGGATCCCTTGGGGGTGCTGATGGGCGTACGTGAGGAGCGAGCCGCACGGGCGGAGGTGCGACTGGCACAGGCACGACAGGTCCTGGACGAGCTCAACTTTCTTGATCGGTGGAGGACGGTCGGTGATCCGGTCGTGGTCGGTTCGGTCGCGCTGGGTGCCGTCGTACGGCCCGACGTGGATCTGGAGATCTACACCGGCAGCCCGTCGATCCGGGACGGCTTCGGTGTGGTGGCCGACCTCGCGGAACAGCCGAAGGTTCGGGCCATGCGCTACAAGGACGAGCGCGACCGACCTTCGCGGGGTCTGTACTGGAGACTGGACTACGAGCTGACGCCCGAGGAGACCTGGCATGTCGACATGTGGTTGTTTCCCAGCGGACCCGCCCACGGGTCCTCGACTGAGCTGACCGAGGCGGTGGCGGGCGCACTGACCGAGGGCCGGCGCGACGCGGTGCTGGCGATCAAGGAGGAGGCAGTCGGCCGGGGTACCCGAGCCCACGGACACTGGGTGTACCAGGCCGTCATCGACGAGGGTGTGGCCTCCTACGCCGAGTACGTCGAATGGCTGGGGGACAGGGACGTCTGGGAACACACCGACTGGCGACCGAAGCCGGCCTGACGTAGGGAGCACGATGAACTCGCCCGGGCCGGGAACGCCGGCGCTCGTCGGAGATCCGGGTCAGCGGCTCGCATATGGACAGTGAGGAGAGCTGATGCCCTGGGCGAGCAACTGGGACGAACGCGTTGCCGGCACTGCGTGTGAGCTGTGCGACGAGGGACGCCCCGAGGAGACGAAGACAGGGACACGGATCCTTGCCAGTGCAGTCGCGGACACGTACCTGATGCGCCGTGCACTGGTACGTGGTTACGCGGTCGTCGTCTGGCGTGGCCGGCACGTCGTCGAGCCCACGGAGCTGTCTCCCAGTGAGGCCGCCCAGTATGGCCGCGACGTCCTGCGCGTCGGCCACGCCATCCAGCGGTGCTTTCGTCCGCTGAAGCTGAACTACCTGACCATGGGGAACTGGACGCCCCACCTGCACACGCACGTGACCGCCCGCTACATCGATGACCCCGCACCCGGTGATCCGCTTCCCGCCGGAAGGAGCGAACTCCTCCCCGAGGACCAATGGCGGGAGGACGCGACAGCGTTACGAGCACTCCTCACCGACTCCGCAACCACCTGACAGCCCCGTGTGGCCGGTCACAGGCCGAGCTCCGCTGTTCGTTCGCGTAGCGCCCGCAGGTCATCGGCGACGGCGCGGAGGGTGTCGATGGCCCAAGGCGTGGTTCGCCCGCCGCGATCGGTGGTGAACTGGAGTTCGGCGAGGGTGCCGACGCGTGCGAACCCGCCGAGCAGGTCGATGTCGCCGGCTGCCAGCGGACCGCCGGCTTCGAGGTACGTGTGCCAGAACGCCGCCGGGTCGGGCGCCTGGATCGCGAGAGCCGCTTCGTACGCAAGGACGTCGACGTGGCAGCTCTCCCAGTCGATGACCGCGACGAGTTGGTCCCGGTCGAAGATCTGGTTGCGCGGGTTGAAGTCACCGTGCACGACGCCACGTCGCAGCGGTCGGCCCGAGGCTCGAAGATTCGCCAACCAGGCTTCGAGTTCCGCTGCCTCATCGTCGAGATACCGGAACAGCTCGCCCACCTCCGTGGTGCACGGCAGGTCTTGCCGCAGGACCGGCCGCACGGTCGACCACATTGTCGGTTGGTCGACCGCGGTACGAACGTCGGCGGCCGATCCGACGGTGAGATTCGTTCCAGTGCGGTGGATCCGGGCCAAGGTCGCGGCGGCCTGCTGCCAACGGATGCTTGCCTCGACCTTCGTACCAAGGACTCCGTGGACGTACGGGAAGAGCGACAGAGCCTGACCCTGCCAGATTTGAAGCGTCTCGCCGTTCACTCCTGGCAGCGGGGGTACGACCTCCCGTACCTCGTGACGGAGCAGGCCGAGCACGGCATGCTCGTAGGCCACCCGCTTCTGGCTGAGTTCGGATCGGCTCACCCGCAGCACGTACGTTCCGTCGCGCGACTCGACTCGCCATGACTGGTTCATGAGCCCTTCGGTCATGAACGTGGGAAGCGCGTTCACGACGTGGCCGAAGCAGGCCAAGGCAGCGTCCGCGATCTCGGACCGCAGCAGCCACAGCGCTTCCCACTGGTTGCCGTCCCACACCCTGGTGTCGTCGGCCGACAGCTCACCGACGGCGGGCGAGGGTGCCTCGGATCCCACCTGACGTTCACCTCGCTCCCGACCGGGTTCTGCGCGGGTACAAGCCTTGCCCACGTCGGCGTACGCCTCAACCGAGTTTCAGATCAGCGAGGCTCGTTTCGCGGCGATCACTGCGCGGGAGGTGTCCGATCGTGGACACGCGTCGGCCTTGGATTCTTGGCAGCCTGACTCGCTAGCGTCGCCGGCATGTTGATGACGATGCCCGATACGCCATACGCGATTGAGCTTCGAAGTCCCGTCCGGTACGGAATGGTCCCCGGACTTCCCGTCTGGCAGGGCGCGCTCCACCTGGACCTGCTGATGCCCACACCGCGGCCCTCGACCCGAGCACCTACGGTCGTGTATCTCCATGGCGGCGGCTGGCGAGACGGGTATCGGTCGCACGGCCTCTATCCATGGCACAGCCCGCTACTTGCCGTGCACGGCTTCGTCGTCGCCAACGTGAGCTACCGGCTGAGTGGCCAGGCGCCGTTCCCTGCGCAGATCCATGACGTCAAGGTTGCTGTCCGGTGGCTTCGGGCGAACGCGTCCGACTACGGCATCGACCCGGACCGGGTAGGGATCTGGGGCGACTCCGCTGGTGGACAGCTTGCTGCGTTGGCCGCCACCACGGCCGAGCGAGAAGACCTGGAAGGTAACTGCGGCTCACCAGGATGGCCGAGCGCCGTTCAGGCGGCGGTGGTGCGCTGTGCCCCGAGCGACTTCCTCACACTGCCGCAGGAAGACTGGCAGGACGAAGTGCTGGACCCGTTTTTCGGCGGGCCGTTGGCGAAGACCGCAGACCTGCGCCGACTGGCGAGTCCCGCAGCCCAGGTGCGTAAGGGCGTTCCACCGTTTCTGGTCGTCCACGGAACCGACGACGAGACGGTGCCGTTCGACCAGGCGGAGTCCCTGGTCCGCGCCCTTCGTGCGCAGGAGGGTGAGGTCGAGTTCCACGCGATGGAGGGCGTTCACCACAACCTGCACGCCGATGTCGACCTGCCATGGGGATCCGAGCCGTGGGCCGAACTCGGCATGCAGGCGTTGGACTTCTTCGACCGCACTCTCAAGCGCTGAGCTCGACCGAGGATGCCGGCACACGGGACCTTCGCTAAGGTGCCGGACGTGGCCTGATCTCTCGCGCAGCTTGCGATTCACCAGTACGGCGTTCGCCGACTCGGCCCGCGCTGTCTTTCCTCGCGCTCAACTCAGGGTGGAGAGATCACTATGAACGATGCTGTCACCGCACGCGTCAAGGGCTCGTTGCGCACGATGGTCGACTTCGACTGTCCGACGTGTGACGCCGATGCTCAGGTTCAGGCGGTCGCTGCGGATCACCTCACCTGCCGTACGTGCGGGGCGAGTCGTCCCTTCCGGCTGGGGCGGCTCCACCTCGTCACCGGCAGTCCTGGCACGGGCAAGTC
This sequence comes from Actinopolymorpha cephalotaxi, assembly GCF_013408535.1. Lineage (NCBI taxonomy): Bacteria > Bacillati > Actinomycetota > Actinomycetes > Propionibacteriales > Actinopolymorphaceae > Actinopolymorpha > Actinopolymorpha cephalotaxi. Next base: position 3,515,421 of record NZ_JACBZA010000001.1, on the reverse strand, counting down.
GACCGTCGGCCGGGTGCTGGCGACGCGCTCGCCGACCGACCTCGTCGTACTGGACACCGATCTCACTGTCCGGCCCGAGCACGACAGTTCGGAGGGGGCCTGGCTCGGATTCATCGACACGTGGTTGCGCACGGCGGTCGGGGTTGCGCAGGGAGGCCACAGCCTCGTGCTTGTCGGCTACTCGATGCCGCACCAGTGGGAGCAGCAACCTCTACGGCACTTCCTCGGCCCGATCGACTACGTTGCGCTCGTCTGCTCCGACCGCGAGCTCGATCGCCGCCTTCGCGAACGCTCGTGGATGGGGTCGCAGCCCGGCGAACGCGCAGGGCTCATCGAGTTGAACCGCACGTTTCGCAGTCGTACCGACATGACCTTGATCGAGACCGACCAGCGGTCACCGGAGGCCGTCGCAGACCGGATCCTGTCGTTGAACTGCCTCAGGTCGCGTCCCAGAGACGGCGGTAGTAGCTGATCCGATCCTCGTCACGATCGATGCCGTACGCGTCCAACAACTCGTCCTCGTAGGCGGGGGAGTAGTTCCAGGGCAGGCTGTAGGTGGCGATGGCGAGGTCGGCCCATCGGTCGGCGACACCGAGGCTGCCCAGGTCGACGTGTCCGGCACAGGTCCCGTCCGGACCGATCAGGGTGTTGGGAACACACGCGTCGCCATGGCAGACGACCAGGGCGTCCTCGTCAGGCGCGATGTCGGCCAACACCAGGTTGTCGGGGTCGGCGATCTGGGTGCACCGATCACGGATCCGCCAGGACCAAGGGCATTCCGACACCGGAAGTCGCTCGTGAAGCATCCGAAGCCCGCTCCCGATGGCACGGGCGGCGCGCCGCGGTTCGGCCTTCCACCGAGGTGCGACAGCCGACAGGGCCGGAATCCCCAACGTGTGCAACCAACCTGAGGAGTCGCTGTCCCGGCCGTGGCCCAGCACCTCCGGCACGACGGTGTAGCGCCCGGCCCAGGCGAACTTCCGCGCCTCGCGTTCGAGGTCGATCTCAGGGTGGTCCGGTGCCCACTTGACGTACTCCGTGTGGTCGGCGCGGTCCAGCCGGAACGTCTGACCGCCGAGATCGTTTCGCCAGGCCAGCCGGATCGGGTCGCCTGCTGCGATGGTCGCCACCACGGGTGGTACGTCCGCGACGTCGACGCGCTGATGGGGATCGGAGAACCACCGGACGGGAGTGTCAGCCATGCCCGAGTCTCTCAGCGACGTGCGGCCGCATGTCACAAACGGAGGCCTTTCGTTGTCCTGGGTGCTGATACCGAGCCGACCCCGAAGAGAGTGCGAAGGACGGATGCGATGACGAGGCTGGTGCTGGTTCATGGGGCATGGCACGGCGCGTGGGCCTGGGACAAGGTGACAACCTGGCTCGAACCACACGGTGTGGAGTGCTGTGCGATCTCCCTGCCCGGCTCGGAGGGGCCTTCCCTGCACAACGCGAACGGCCAGGCGGTCACCCTGGTTGACCAGGCAAGAACGCTGATCGAGACGCTTCGGTCAGCGCGGCCGGCTGTGGTGGTCGCGCACAGCCACGGCGGGCTGGTGGTCCAGGAGGCGGCGGCGATGGACCGCGATCTGGTCTCGGCGGTGATCGCCATCGACGCGTGGTTCGCCGAGCGTGATGAAGCGTTCATGGAGACGGTGCCGGACGGAATGAGGCAGTGGCTCCGGTCAGCCGTACGGCAGACCAACGGAATGACGGTCATCCCTCCTCCACCGCCTGCGGCATTTGGTATCAACGACGCCTCGCTGGCGGCGGAGGTGCGATCCAGGTTGGCCGAGCAGCCGCTGGGCACCTTCGACGCGCCCTCGTCCGGGTTCAACTTCGCGCAGGCCGGCATCCCGGGCGTGGCCATCGTGTGCGAGCCCAGGACCCTTCCGTTCGACCGGCTTGCCGAACGTCACGGATTCTCCATCCGATCCATCACATCCGGTCACAACGTGATGCTGCTCGAACCGCGTCGCCTGGCCTCAGTTCTCCTGCAGAGCGTTCGCCACCTCGACTTCATCGCCGGTACGAGTGGCGAGCGCGTCCGAAGAACGCCCGTTCCCAGATCCGACGTGGGCCCGCGTGGGAAGCATGTAAGCCGCCAGGCTCGACCATGAGGGAAACCAACCCCGCAAGGGGAAACGCCCCGGCCGGCCGCATTCTGGACTGGGCGGCTGCCGCGATGGGCGCCGGGGCAAGCATCGCCGAGACCCGCACGCTCCACGACGACCAGGGCCCGTGGCGGCTGAGCGTCGTCAGCTGCGGTCGTACGACAGAGGTGGTGCTGCGCGCACCGACCCCGCGGATCGATGCCGCAGGGATCGCAACCGGCGCGACGGCGCTTGCGTTGGCCGCACAGCACGGTCTGCCGGCTCCGCGACTGCTCGCCGCGGACCTCGACGGTTCGGCTTCCGGTGTACCGGCGACGCTCGAAACCGCCGCCGCGGGAACCACAGCTTGGTCGTCCCCGCCTTCGGTGGAACGGCTACGAAGCACGGGCGCGGCGCTGGCTCTCGTGCACTCGGTCGCGATGACTCCGTGCGAACACCTGCCGTTCCGGCCGAGGCCGATCGCCGTGGACGACTTCGCCGCCGACCGGCGCGCGGGCCGAATGCCGACGACACCGCTGCTGCGGACCGCGGACGATCTGATCACCGCGCACGGACTGCCGTCGGGCGAACCCGTCTTCCTCCACGGTGACGTCTGGCCGGGCAACCTGGTCTGGACCCGCGACGACATCGTGACGCTGATCGACTGGAAGACGGCGGGGGTCGGTGCGCCAGGAGTCGACCTGGGCGAACTCCGCAAGCAGGTGGCGATCACGTTCGGCCCGGATGCACCTGCGCATGTCCTCGACGGTTGGGAAGGCCACTCCGGCGTCAGACCGCGATACGTCGCCTACTGGGACGCCGTCGCCGCGCTGAACACCCCCACCGAGCTCATCGGAGCGCCCACGCACCGCCGTGACGCATTCCTGCGGATGGCCCTGTCGAAGCTTGGTTAGAGCCGCAGCTGTCGGCCTCGCCTTCTGCGGTCGTCACTCGGCGCGGGTGCCGGAGAAGGGGAACGTCCCACCGCCGGCGATCGTCACCGATCCGGTGAACGTGTCGCCGTCGATCGAGGCGGCCACGTCGAGGTCGAACCTCGCCGGCTCAGTCATCTCCGCGGTGAACTCCAGCCGACCATCGGGGTCGACGGTCCCCGACACGATCGGAGCGGTCACCCCCAGCATGGTGTCGAACATCGTCCCGGACACCGTGCCGTCCGCGGTCTTCAGATCTAGGACGATCTCCTTGCTACCGGCCGGGTGGACGAACATGATGCTCCATAGGCCGTCCGCCCCGACCTTGCCGCTGCTCGGCCGGTCGGTGGCGACGCGAACATCCGTGGTCTGCGGCGGCAGCACCTGCTCGCCCAGCACCGGCTGGCTGGGCTTCACCGCGACGCCGGCGGAGTTCAGGAAACCGGCCATCATCCGGTAGTAGCCGACGAGGAAGAGCAGTTCGAGAATCTCGTCGTCGTCACGCGTTGCCGCCAGCGCGGTCCAGGTCGCGTCGGAGACGAACGCGTCCTTGCACAGTTCGTCGGTGGCCCGGAGGACCGCGTCGTCCTCGGGCTCCCAGGTCGCGGTGGGTTCGGAGAGGGCGTTGATCTCGTCGGCGGTGGCGCCGGCGCCGAGTGCGGCGGGTACGTGGTTGGCCCATTCGTACGGCGCATCGCAGTGCAGCGCCACCCGGAGGATGGCGAGTTCGCGGATGCGGGGATGCAGTCTGCCCTGGCTGAGCAGATAGGCGCCGAGGTCGGATGACGCCCTCGTCAACTCGGGGTTGCGTGCGAGCACCTGGATGACAGTGTCGGCGCCGAGCTTCGCCAGCTTGCGTTGTTCCGGCTCCAGCTCCTCGATCGGAAGTGGCCGGATCCGAGGGGTGGTGGCGTACGGCATGACTGATCTCCTTGTGAGCTTAGGGTTTCTCGTGCCGTTCGATGGCGTCGAGCGCCTTCTTGGCGTCGTCCTTGCTGAGCAGGGGTCGGGAGTAGAGGTCGATCAGGGCACGCGCGACGAGGTCGTCGCCTTCGGGGCTCTGCACGTCGACGCCGATCGCGCGGGACACGTGTTCGTGCAGCACCGTGAGCGAAAGCGCCATCGCCGTGTGCACCGCCGCCCGAACCCTGGGACTGGCGCTCGGCTGGTCGGTCCGTGCCTGGTCCAGATCGGTGTGCCACCGCGTGCCGAGTTCGACCATCTCGTCGAACACCGGTGCGGCGCCGCCCTCGACCAGGGCGCGTGCGAGGTATGCCTGGTAGGCCGCACCCGCGATCCGGGCCGCCGCGACATAGCTGCCGCCCTCGGGTTCCGCGCCGGCGCGCACCTGGTCGCTGAGGCGATGGATCACCTGCGCGAGGTGTGCGTCGCAGGCCTCCCGCAGTGCCTGCTTCGAGCCGAAGTGATGCCGCACCAGACCCAGCGAGACGCCGGCTGTCTCGGCGATACCGCGGATCGTCGCGCGCTCGAAGCCGTACTCCCCGAAGTGCCGCATCGCGGCGTCGCGGATCCGGGCCCGCGCGGTGAGGTCGTCCGGGTCAGGGCTGGGCTGCGTCACAGGTAACCTTCCACTGCCGAGACTGTACGTGCGTACAGTCGACTATACACGTGTACAGTCATGCGAGATCAAGATCTGCGACGTCGCTGGATTACTCCGCTACCCGACCGTGGCGGCAATCTCCGTTGCGGCACGGGTCACGTGAACCTAGTCTCGGCCGGCATGGTCGACCTACGAGTGATCGGCGAGTCGCATGGCGGACTGCAGTCCCCGCTCAGTGAGGGCAAGGTGCGCGCGCTCGGCCGACGGATGCGGCTGGGTGCCGGCCAGCGCGTTCTCGACGTCGGCGCCGGAACCGGTGCCCTGACCGTGCTGTTCGCGAAGGAGTTCGGTTGCCAGATACGCGCCGTCGAAAGCTGCGCGGAGTTCGTTGCGGCAGGAACCGAACGCGCGCGCCGGGCAGGTGTCGAGGAGTTGGTCGAGTACGTCACGTGTGACGCGGCCGAGTTGGCCCTTGAAGCCGAGGCCTACGACGCCGCCCTGTGCATCGGTGCCGCCTGGGTCCTCGGTGGTTTCGTGAAGACCGCCGAGGCGCTGCGCGCGACGGTACGACCTAGGGCGTGTCTCCCGAATGTCGGCCTTCCGGGCTGCGATGGTTGACCGATGTCGCGTTCAGCCGTGCTGTCCGATGCCCAGTGGGAGCTGATCGAGCCCTTGATGCCGTCCTCGGACGGCAAGCGGGGCAACAGGTTTCGGGACCACCGCAGGATCGTCGAGGGTGTCGTGTACCGGTTCCGGACCGGCATCGCCTGGCGTGACCTGCCGGAGCGGTTCGGGCCGTGGCAGACGGTCTGGAAGCGGCATCGCCGGTTCTGCGGCGACGGCACTTGGGACCGGATCCACACCGCGCTGCTCGCGCACGCCGACGCGGCCGGTGACATCGACTGGTCGGTCAGCGTGGACTCGACGATCAACCGCGCGCACCAGCACGGCACCAACCTGACCAGGCCCGCCACTGGCACAGGGGGAACTGTCGAATCACACGAATCTGCGGATCGAGCCGGCTGACCACGCCATCGGCCGCTCCCGCGGAGGCCTGAGCACGAAGATTCACCACTTGTGCGACGGCAAGGGCCGCCCGCTCGTGCTGCTGCTCGGGCCCGGCCAGGCCAACGACTCGCCGATGTTCGCGAACCTGCTCAAGGCGATTCGCGTACCCAGGCAGGGTCGAGGGCGCCCGCGGACCCGACCCGACGCGGTCCTGGCGGACAAGGCGTACTCCTCCCGCGGCAACCGGGCGCTGCTGCGCTCCCGTGGCATCACCGCCGTGATCGCCGAACCGTCCGACCAGACAGGAAACCGCAAACGCAAGGGCTCCAAGGGTGGCCGACCACCGACGTTCGACGCCGAGGCGTACAAGGGGCGCAACGTCATCGAGCGTTCTTTCAACGTCCTGAAGCAGTGGCGAGGCTTGGCCACCAGGTACGACAAGCTCGCCCTGACCTACCGCGGCGGCGTCGTACTCGGCGCGATCATCACCTGGCTACGCGAACTGGGAGACACGCCCTAGTGGCCATGTCGCGATCGGCGATGTCTTCGTGCCGGCCGACCAGGGGGCCCACGGCCAGGGCGCACCCACTCTCCGCGGGATGCTCGAGACGCTCCTGGAACTCGGGCTGGTGCCGATCAGCATGGCGCAGTCCTCGTACGACGACTGGGACGACTATCACTCGCGAATGATGGGGGCCGTCGAGGACTGGCTCGACGCCAACCCGAACCATTCGGACGCCGCCGCGCTTCGCAGCGGGCGGATCGACGGCCTGCGCGGTGCGCTCGAACAACGCGAGGCTTCCTGGGCCCTCGTGGCCGGCCGGAAAAGCCACACCGGTGGCGCCAGGTGGCGATAATCCGATGCGGCGGGTTCGGTCGGCGTGATAGATCACGACGATGACGTACGACATTCGCCCGGTCGAGTCGGAGCAGGAACTCATCGAGGCCTTCGACGTCCTGGGCGCGCAGTTTCCGAAGCCGTTCACCCACGAAGACCGCCGGTTCACCGATCTTGCCCGCCGGTTCCCGCAGGACCGTTCGCTGATGCTGGTCGTCGAGGACGGAGGACTCCTCGTCGGTGGCGCACTCGCCTTCCGGGGAGGCGAAGCCGGCCCTGGTTGCGACGTGACACTTCGGACCATCGCGCTCGTTGCCGAACACCGGGGGAGCGGACTCGGACGCCGGCTCGTCGAATGCATCGAGCAGGAGGCAACCAGGCTTGGTGTCCGCGGGATCGGCCTGGGTGCCGACGAGGCGGTCGGCTTCTACCAACACCTCGGCTATCGCGGTAAGGGCGGGATGTACAAGGCACTCCCGCTGTCGTCGACCCACGGCGACCCGGATGCCCGCCACCGTGCTCTGAAGGAACTGCGCGAACGTCGCGCCGCGCGACGGCGCTCGCACTGATCGCCTTGTGGTGGAGGGAAACCGAGGCGCGGTCGGCTCCTCCCGCCGACCGCGCGTGGGTTGTCTACCTCAACGGCTGACGGCCTTCTCGAGCTCGGCCTTGCTCATGTGTGACCGGCCGGGAACGCCCTGCCGTTTGGCGTCCGCGTACAGCTGCGCCTTCGTACGCCCACCTGGCCCGTGACCGGACCGGCGCCCTCCACGCTGACCGGAGGAGATGTCCTTCGTGGACGTGGAGCTTTTCTGCCTGGCCTCACCGGTTCGCGCCCGCTCCTTGTTGACCGTACGTGCCGCGATCTCCTCCGCGCGCTTTTCGGAACGTCCTTCCTGCAGTTGGGCGCTCTTGATGTGTTCGTACTGCCTTTCTCGCTTGCTGCCCCACTCCTGCCGAGGCATGATCACGCCTCCATCCGGATCTCCCGACGCTACGAGGATCTCTTTCCACGCTAGCTCTGACGGGGTTGTGCGATCCCGGACTTCGATCACATTGGCGGCACTTCGGGCGCCTCGTCACGTGCCCTACCCAGGGTGAGAGAGCCCATCGGCAGGGACGTACCGTCGATGAGCCCCGGCTCCCCGGCTTCCACGACAGCGGGTGGCGGGCACGTTGCAGGCCGCCGCGATGCAGGGCGTGGCAGCTGAGGAGACGGTGGAATGAGGTCGACGGTATGACGCAGCCCGAGCCAGGGGAGCGGCCCGAGCAACCGGGACCCGTCCCGACCGGACTCCTGTCCGCACACGCGGCCCGCGTCGGCCCACCGGGGCGGGAGCTGCTGCCCGCGACCACCCTGAAACTCTTCGCCGGCAGTGTTCTGGTCGCGGTGGGAGCGCCAGGGCACGGGCACACCGCACTCGCACTGGCCCTCGCCGGCCGGGTACGCCTCGACGAGGGCAGCATCGACCTGGACGGGGAGACCGACCCGAGGGTGTTGCAGCGCGCGGTCGCTCTGGTCGACGTCCCGGGAGTCAGCGAGCCGGACGGTAACGTGCCGTTGCGGACGATCGTGGGCGAGGAGCTGGCCACCGCGGGACTGCCCGCGTCCCGCGCCGACGTCCGTGCGTGGCTGGCCGAACGCAATCTCGACGGACTCGCGGGCAGGAAGTTCGAGGAGGTGCCCGCGGCGAGCCGGACCCCGATCCTGGCCGAGCTCGCGGCGCGCCGTCCCGGCGTGCGGTTCCTGGTCGCCACGTTGCCCGAACGCCACGGCCACGGTCCGGACACGTGGGCCGCCCAGGCCGAGCGGCTGACCGCCGCCGGGATCGGCGTACTGATCACCGCGACGCACGTCGCCGCCACCACCCTCACGGGGCTGGACGCACCGACCATCCACATCGGAGACGAGGACCTCGCATGACCCCCTGGCGGATCGCGCTCACCGAGCTGCGCCGGCTCACGTCCTCGCGCATGGCGGTCGCCACCGTCGCGGCGCTGGCGGTCATCCCGGCGATCTACGCGGGGCTGTACCTGTACGGCAACCACGACCCGTACGGCAACATGCGCAACGTCCCCGCGGCACTGGTGATGAACGACACCGGCGGCACCGAGCATGGCAAGCCGCGGCACGCCGGGCGCGACGTCGCCGACGAGCTGGTGTCGTCGCGCTCGTTCGACTGGCACCAGGTGACCGCGTCCGAGGCTGCGGCCGGAGTACAGGACGGTACGTACGACTTCGCGCTCACCATTCCGGCCGACTTCACCAAGTCGCTGACGAGCTCCGCGCGGTACGACCCGAAGCGGGCACAGCTGCGGCTGACCACCAACGACGCGAACTCCTACCTGTCCACCACCGTGGCCAACACGGTCGTCGAACGCGTCCGCGCCGCGATCGCCAAGCGTGTCTCCACCCAGGCCGCCGCGAACTTCCTCCTCGGCCTCGGGCAGATCCGCGGCAACCTCGTCCAGGCCGCCGACGGGGCCACGAAGCTCGCCAAGGGTGCGAGCGCCGCGGCCGACGGCGCCGACAAACTGCACGCGGGCACCGGCAAGTTGCGCACCGGTTCGGCCGACCTCGCGGCGGGTGCGGGCAAGGTCTCCAAGGGGGCGGGCGACCTCGCCGACGGTGCCGGACGGCTCAGCGCCGGCGCCGACGACCTCGCGACCGGCCTGGGCACCCTTCAGCGAAGGACCTCCGGCCTGCCCGCGCAGACGAGGGCTCTCGCCTCGGGTGCCCGCCAGGTCGCGGACGGCAACGCCCAGATCGCGAAGAAGGGCGACACCATCGCGACCGCGGCCGACACGGGCCTGCGCCGTTACCTGGACGCCCGTGAGCAACTGCAGCAGGAGCTGGACCGGCAGGGACTCACCGCCGACCAACAGGCGCCCATCCTCGCCGCCTACGACACTGCCAAGAAGCCCTTGACAGACGCCAACGACACGATCCGGCAAACGTCAGGCCAGCTTGACACCCTCGCGTCCGGTGCCCGCAAGGTCGCCGACGGCAACGCCGCCCTGGCCGCGGGGACGCCCGCGCTGGCGAGCGGGATCAGCCGGGCGCACGCCGGCGCGGCCGACCTCGCTGACGGGGCAACCCAACTGGGCAAAGGCGCGACAGCGTTGAGTACCGGCGCGAAGAGGGTGGCGACCGGAGCCGATCAGCTCGCCGCCGGCATCGGCCGGGCCGACGACGCGGCCGCGAAACTCGAGGCTGGACTGGGCACCCTGCGCAAGGGCGCGGTCAGCCTGCGTGACGGGCTTCGCGACGGAGTGAAACAGATCCCGGCCCTCGACGGCTCCGACCGCGCGGGTGTGGCCCGTACCATCGGCGATCCGGTCGCGGTCGTGAACACCGCACAGACCAAGGCGAGCAACTACGGCGCCGGCCTGGCGCCGTTCTTCATGAGCCTGGCGACCTGGATCGGCGCGTACGTCCTCTTCCTGCAGGTCCGGGCGTTGTCCCGTCGCGCGCTCGCCACCAACCAGCCGTCCTGGCGGGTCGCGGTCGGCGGGTGGCTCCCGGCGGTGCTCATCGGCGTCGCGCAGGTCACCGTCATGTCGGTCGTGGTGATGGCCGGCGTGGGGATCGTGCCCGCGGAACCCGTTGCCATGCTGGGGTTCCTGCTGCTGGCGACCGCGACGTTCACCGCGATCCTGCATGCCCTGAACGCCTGGCTCGGCGTCACCGGACAGTTCCTGGGACTTGTGCTGATGGTGCTGCAACTCATCACCGCCGGTGGCACGTTCCCCTGGCAGACGATCCCGGAACCCCTGCACTGGCTGCACCGGGTGCTGCCGATGTCGTACGCCGTCGACGGCCTGCGGCAGCTGATGTACGGAGGCCTGACCCGCCTTGCCTGGCAGGACGTACTCGTACTGGCGATCTACCTCGCCGCCGCGCTCGCCGTCGGCAGCGTGGCCGCGCATCGCCAGCGGGTGTGGACACCCCAACGCATCAAGCCCGAGGTCGTCCTCTGACGACCCGGGCAGCTCATCGTCTCAGTTTGCGGGCGACCTGCTCGGGTAGGCGAAAACTGTGAATGCGTTCTCATCTGCGCCAGTGCTGCCGCGTCCGCGCGGACCTCTGTCCGCCGCCGTGATCGACGCCCTGTCCACCGGTTCGCCTTCCGGTCCGACCGATTCGACCGATTCGACCGATCCCGCCGATCAAGCCGTATTCGGCCGGGCCGACACGATGCTCGCCGCGGACGTCGCCGACGCCGACCCGTACGGCGACGACCTTCAGCTCGCCCTCTACACCTGCTACGAGTTGCACTACCGGTCGTTCGGCGGTGTGGACGAGGGGTGGGAGTGGAACCCTGCGCTGCTGGGTCTTCGCAACCAACTCGAGGCGGTCTTTCTCGGCGCGCTCCGCCGTGACGCCGTACGCCACACCGACGTCGACGAGGCGCTCGAACCCCTGCTGGTCGAACCGGTGGACGCGGACGGGATCTCGCACTTCCTCCGCAAGCACGGTGAGCTGTCCCACCTGCGTGACCACATCGCGATGCGTGCTGCCTACCACCTCAAGGAGGCCGACCCGCACGCGTGGGTCATCCCACGACTGCAGGGCGTTGCCAAGGCGTCGCTGGTGGCGGTGGAGTTCGACGAGTTCGGCGCCGGACGTGCCGACCGCGCACACTCCCGGCTCTTCGCCGATCTCATGGACGGCCTCGGACTCGACACCAGGTACGGGCACTACCTCGACCGGACGCCCGCCGTGATGCTGGCGGTGGTCAACCTGATGTCCATGCTGGGCCTGCACAGGTCCCTGCGCGGCGCGCTGGTCGGCCACCTCGCAGCGGCGGAGATCACCACCTCGCCGAGCGCCCGGCGGATCACCCAGGCGCTGGATCGGCTGGGGACGCCGGATGGCTGCCGGGTCTTCTACGACGAGCACATCGAGGCCGACGCGGTGCACGAGCAGGTCATGCGTCACGACGTCATCGGCGACCTGATCTCCCGCGAGCCCGAGCTGACCGAGGACGTGATCTTCGGCATCGACGCCACCGAGTTCCTCGAGGAGGCCGTGGCGACGGAGGTGCTGCGGGCGTGGCGGGCCGGCCGGTCTGCCCTGCGTGACCCGGGTGACTCCGCCCTGTGTGACCCGGCGGCCTGAGTCCCGAGTCCGTCCCGGCAAGCAGTCGCAGGCCAGCGGTATTACGTCAGCCGTTCGTCAGTCGTCGTCTGCCCGGTCCCGCGCGCGGATCCGCCGCCGGTGGCTGGTGTCGCACAGCGGGTAGGTGCGACTGCGCCGGCAGGTGCACACCGCCACGACGAACCGGTCCGACCTGACGGTCCCGCCGTCATGAACGAGCTCGACCGGCCCTTCCACCATCATCGGGCCGGACGGCACGATGCGGACCACGTGTCCGGGTCGGCTCTTCCGGTCTCGCTCGGGGTTTCGCTCAACGGGTGCCACGGATCACGACCAGTTCCTTCGGGGTAACGGAATGCTTCGGCGGGAACGATGCCCCGCGGCCTGCCAACGTGGGTCAGCTCGCGCCGGAACGCCTTGGTTCGCTCATGGGGCAGGTACCCCGGTAGCTCGACGGTATGAGTGGCACCCGCGGCCACTTTTCGTCCGTCCGGTGCACAGACGCGGAATCGGCGGCCTTCGCGTGTGCGAAGGCCGCCGACTCGACCGGCAGAGGCTGGGACTGATGTCAGGCAGCCGCCGCAGCGCTCGAACGCCGCCGCAGTAGGACGGTGCCGAGAGCGGCAGCCGCAGCCAGCGCACCGCTGCCACCAGCGGCGAGGCCGCTGTTGGTCCCGGAGGCGCCGCCGTCACCGCCGGCCACCGGACCCCGCGGGGCCACCGGGGCGCTCTCCTCAGCGCACTGGGCAACACGCGCCGTCGGAACGACGTCGGCGCACAGGGAGATGGACCCCGCTGCCGAAGCCGACGCGGAGTGGTCCTGCGCCGCGGACTGGGAGACGGCCACATCGCCACAGGTGATGACGGTCGTCTCCTGGACCAGGAAGTTCTTGCCGTCCTTCTTGTACTGCTTCTCGCTCTTGTAGTGGCCGTCGTACTCGTCGGATCCCTTGCGGTCCTCGCGGCCGCTACCCGGCTCCGACCAGCCGTCTTCGCCGCCGTCACGACCCAGGGTCGTGGCATCAGGACGCTCGCCGTTGACGCAGATCACCTTGAGGTACTTGGGCCCGCCGTGCTCGGAATCACCGTGCTCCGACGACGCCGTTGACGCCGAAGCGAGGCCGGGCGTGGCGAGAAGAATCGCTGCGCTGGCCGCCGCGACACCGGTGGCCGCCCGGACCAGGAATTTGCTCGACATAGCAACTCCCATCGAGTGCTGGAATATCTGGAATACCTACGCACCTAGTTCTCCTCAGGCATCTCTCAGCAAACGATTGGCTTTCTCGTATGTCTGGATCCGGAGAGGGGTCGGCGGAATTTCAAATGGTTCTTCGATGCCTTTTCACAGCACGCAAATCAGCTGTGCTGTCAGCCATTATCGAGCGCTACGTTCTGTCGTGCGCGACGGCGCCACGGTAATTACTCGTCAATTCCGGGGCCACCCGTTGGAAAGCGACCGACTCGGGCAGAAAAGCGCCGAGTGTGTGGGTGCCTGTGGACGTACGCCACGACTTACAGCTGCCAAAAAGAGTTACAGCTGCCAGAAATCAGGAGTCAGTCAGATGTTCGCCATGCTCATGCGCAGACGGTGGCTCGGCCGGACCACCGTGCTCGGCGCGGCCGTTCTTCTCGCGGGCCTGGGTGCCGTCGCCTACGCCGCGATCCCCGACGCCGACGGCACGATCCACGGCTGTTATCGCACCAACCAGGGCACTCTCCGGGTCATCGACCCGTCGGCCGGCGACGCGTGCGGGCCGAACGAGACCGCCCTCGACTGGAGCCAGACCGGCCCCCAGGGACCGCAGGGGCCGCAGGGACCTCAGGGGCCGCAGGGGCCGGCGGGACCCGAGGGCTCCGGACACGCCTTCACGGCGACCTCGGGCGGACCCGTTCCCATCGACGGGCCGACCGTGGTGGTCACGCTGAACGGCCTGCCCGCGGGCACCTACCTGGTGTGGTCGCCGATCGAGGTGGTGGGGGACACCGACAGCGGCACGAACAACACCTGCCTGTTCGTGGTGAACGGCAGCACGCTCGTGGTCGGAGACGGCGACACGTTCATGTACGACGCCAAGGACCCGGGCTTCGGGCGGGCGGACAATTTCGCGATCATCACCGTGCCCACCGATGACAGCTCCATCGCCACCCGGTGCGACGCGAACACCGACGGAGCGCAGGAGTTCGGTCGTACGACAGCACTCAAGGTCGGAGCGGTCAACTGAGGCGCGTCACCTCCCGCCAGCGTGCACAGGTGGCGGCCCACTCCAGAAGGCGCGGCTTCATCAGCGCCACGCACTCGGGGTGAAGGTCGGCCAGGTTGTGCCGCTCGCCCGGATCGGTGGCCAGGTCGAAGAGTCCTTCGCCGACGGCCACCGGGGCGGCCATGCTCTCTCGTGCGTCGAGCAGGACTTTCCAGCGTCCGTGCCGGGCCGCCAGCTGGCCTTCGTACTCCCAGAAGAGCCATCGCTCCGGTTCGGCCTGCGGGCTCGCACCGGATTGGGCTGAACCCTCCGTGCGGGCCGGAGCCGCCCGGCGCAGCCTGGTCAGGACGGACCGGCCGTCGAGGTCGGTCCGCGTGGGAGAGTGCCCGTCGACCGCTTCCAACACGGTGGGTACGACGTCCATCATCGCGCCGGGGCCGGTCAGGTCCGCGCCCGCGGGCAGCTGTGCCGGCCAGGAGACGATGCCCGGCACCCGGATGCCGCCCTCGAACAGCGAACCCTTGTGGCCGCGGAGACCTCCCGCGGACCCGCCGGTGTAGGAGACCTCCTCGCCGTTGAGCCAGTTGCGTTCCTCGACCGACGGGCCGTTGTCGGAGGAGAAGAACACGAGGGTGTTCTCCCGCAGGCCGAGGCGGTCCAGCGTGTGCAGGATGTGCGCGATCCCGTCGTCCATCGCCTTGATCATCGCGGCTATCTGCTGCCGGTCCAGGGGGAGGTGCGCGAACGCGTTCATGTACTCCGCCGGCGCGTGCAGCGGATAGTGCGGTGCGTTGAACGGCACGTAGCAGAAGAAGGGACGATCCGCGTGCTGCGCGATGTAGTCGGCGGCACGGTCGGCGATGACGGTGGTGAGATACTCGCCGTTCAGCCACACCTCCTGCTCGTCGTCCCACAGGTCGTGCAGGGGTGCGTGGTTGCCCCAGTAGAAGATGTGGGAGTAGTAGTCGACGCAGCCGGCGCGGAAGCCGAAGTGATGATCGAAGCCGCGGTGCAGCGGGCCGTAGCTCGCCTCCGCACCCAGGTGCCACTTGCCGAAGACGCCGGTGGCGTAGCCGCGGTCGCGGAGTTCGCCTGCCAGGGTCTGCTGCGGCGGTAGTCCGGGCGTACGCCGAGAGCCACCGAGAATGGCCTCGACGCCTGTGTGTGCGGGGTAGCGGCCGGTCAGCAGGCTTGCCCGCGACGGTGAGCAGACCGGTGAGTTGGAGTACCACTCGGGCAGCCGAACCCCGCTTGCCGCCAGGGCATCCAGCGCGGGGGTGTCCAGGTCGGCCGCGCCGAAGCAGCCCAGGTCGCCCCACCCGAGGTCGTCGGCGTACAGGACGACGATGTTCGGCGCGGTATGAGACGTCATCACACCCTCACGCTCCCGACGGCCGGTCGGCCAGCCGGGGTGCGTTCTCCACGTCCGGGCGCAACGACGCGTACGCGGTGGCGACGATGCCGATGACGGCGATCACGGCCGCGTAGACCACCACCGGCCACACGCTGTCGAACGCGGCGGTGAGAGCCGCGGCGATCAGCGGCGCGAAGCCACCGCCGAGCGTGTTGGAGATCTGGTAGCCGATGTTGACGCCCGTGGTGCGCGCCTCCACGTCGAACATCTCGGCCAGCATCGTCTGCAGTGTTCCCTGCATCGCCACACCGGGGATGACGAAGCCGACCACCATGCCCAGCCAGATGAGCGCCGCCACGTCCGTCTGGTAAAGCGCGAACGTCGGGTAGATCAGCAGCGCGAAACCGACACACGCGCCGATGTAGGTCCTGCGACGTCCGATCCGGTCCGAGAGCATTCCCCACAGCGGTGCGACGAAGATCTGCAGGGCGCCGACGATCATCGTGCCGATGAAGCCGACCTGGGCCTGGGTGCCCTTGGACACCATGTAGGCAAGGCCGAACGTGAGGATGACGTAGCCGGCGATGCTCTGCGGCAGGCCGATGAGGATGCCGAGCAGGGCGTTCTTCGGGTGCCGGAAGACCTCCTTCAGCGGAAGCTCGCGCTTCGCCTGATTCCCCGGCTCTGCCTGCTTCGCCTGTGCGGCCTTGAGGTTCGCGTGCTCCTTGAACTCCTCCGACTCCTCCAGCCGGGAGCGGAGTACGACGGCGACGACGGCGAGCACCAGCGCGAAGAGGAACGGGATTCGCCATCCCCAGGTCATGAAGAACTGTTCGGAGCCGATTCCCAGTGCGGCCATGAACCCGGCCGAGGCGACGTTCGCGACCCCCGCACCGCTGATCAGCAGGGCGCCGAACAGTCCGCGCCGGCCCACCGGGGCGTGCTCGATGACGAGGGACGCGGCTCCGCCCATCTCACCGCCCACGAACAGGCCCTGCAGCATCCGGAAGAACAGCAGCAGGATCGGCGCCGCGATGCCGATGCTGTCGGCGGAGGGGATCAGGCCGATGGCGGCGGTGACGATGCCCATCCCGACGACCGTCATCATCAACGCCTTCTTGCGTCCCATCCGGTCGCCCACGTGACCGAACAGCACTCCGCCGATCGGGCGCAGGAGGAAGCCGAACGCGAAGGTGGCAAAGGACTCCAGCGTGCCCACCGTGGCGGTGGATTCGGGGAAGAACACCGTGGGGAAGACGGTGGCGGAGGCGAGTCCGTAGAGGTAGTAGTCGTAGTACTCCATCAGCGTGCCGATGGCCCCGCCCGCGACCATGCGCCGCTGCCTGGGTGGTACGCCGACGGCGCGCCGCTCGGTCTGCTGCTCGTCCGTGCGCGGCGTCGGTTCCATGGAGGTCTCCTTGTCGCGGGGGTCCGGTCTGCTTTCAGGCGTGATCCCCTTGTGTACTCCCTCCCACCGACAGGTGATCACCGCACCCCGGCCCAGCCGGCACATCACCCCTTGCACCCCGGTCCACCGGGCGCGTCCGGTGGCGCCTGTCCCCGCTCGGGTCTAGGTTGCGCAGGCAACGTTCCACTCCTGATGGGAAACCACTGTGTTCGGGAAGTTCGGGAAGTCCTGGCGTCACCCCTCCCGCCGGTTCGCCGTCACCGCGGCCGTGCTCGCCGTCCTGTCACTCGCCGGTGGAGGCGTCGCGGTCGCGGCGTCCACCGAGCCCGCCATCAAGACCTTCACCCCGCGCTCGGAGCGCCAGATCACCAACATCGACGTGCTCCGTCAGCAGATCCGCAACTACTACGGCGACCCGAACGGCACCGGCGTCGCCGCGAACGACGGCAACTACGCCAAGGAGGCCGAGTCCGTCGCGGCCAGGGGCGAGCGCTACCTGAGCCGGCCGCATCGTACGCACGGGACGAAGGCCATCGTCCTCGACGTCGACGACACCACGCTGTCGACCTGGAACTACGAGATCTTCAGCAACTGGGCGTACAACCCGGCCACCAACGCGACGTTCGTCACCGAGCAGCGCTTCCCCGCGGTCTTCGGCATGGTCGACCTCGTCCGCACCGCCGAGCGTGAGGGCTACGCCGTGTTCTACCTGACCGGACGTCCGGCCGCACAGGAGGACGCCACGCTGGGCAACCTCACCGCCGACGGGATCGGGGTGGACGCGGGCTACCCCAAGCCCACCGACCTCAGCGCCGACGAGGACGGGCTGTTCACCAAGCCGGCCGTCGCGAACTACCCCGACTACCTGCGGACGGCCTGCGCCGGTGACCCCAACGGATCCTGTACGACAATCCATTACAAGTCCGCCACCCGCAGGCACATCGAGTCGCTCGGCTACGACATCGTGGCGAACTTCGGCGACCAGTACAGCGACCTGAAGGGCGGCTACGCAGACCGGACCTTCAAGCTGCCGAACCCGAACTACTACCTGCCCTGATCGAGTTTCGCCGTACGGCAGAACGGCTGAACGCGCACAGCATTGCCCGGCCGGGACACATCCGCCCGGCCGGGCTGTCCGCCACGGACAGGTAGCGCATCAGCTCCTCGACGGCTCCCGGCATCAGGTCCGGCGCGGCCCGCAGCTCGGCCGGCTGCTCGGGGTGCTCCGGGAGCGACGATGCTCCGAAGGCCGACTGGCAGGCCATGGCAAAATCAGCCGGGTGCAGGTCGGGATACTCGGACCCTTCGAGGTTCGTACGGACGACGGCGCCCTGGCCGACGTGCCCGGCGCCCGGTTGCGCGCGCTGATGATCGCCCTCGCCCTCGAGCCGGGGCGTGCGGTCCCGAAGGCCACCCTCGTCGACTGGATCTGGGGTGAGCACCCGCCCGCCGACGCGGCGAACGCCCTGCAGCGGTTGGCGTCCCGGCTGCGGAAGGCACTGCCGGCCGGGTCCGTCGAGGGGCAGCCGGACGGCTACCGGCTGCTGGTCGAAGCCGATGACGTCGACGCCGTACGATTCGAACGCCTCCTCGCCGGTGCCCGCGCCGAGGACGACCTACGGCGGCTGCGCGAGGCCCTTGCACTGTGGCGGGGCGCGGCCATGCAGGACGTCGCGTTGCCCGACAGCGGGGCGTTCGACGCGGCGGTCACCCGGCTGGAAGGTCTCCGGCTGGCGGCGATGGAGGATCGTTACGACGCGGAGACCCGCCTCGGCCACGGCGCGGACCTGGTCACCGAGCTCACCGACCTGGTGGCCGCTCACCCGGTGCGCGAACGTCTCGTCGCCGCCCTGATGCGAGCCCTCGTCGCCACCGGCCGGGACACCGAGGCGCTGCGGCTCTTTGAACGTACGAGAGAAGCCCTGGCCGACGAGCTCGGCGCCGACCCCTCACCGGAGCTGTCCGCGGTGCACGTCGCCGTGCTGCGAGGCGAGCTGGGCGGCCGGGAGCCGGCGCGACGGGAACAACCTGTCAAGACCAACTTGCGCGCAGAGCTGACCAGCTACGTCGGCAAGGACGCCGACGTCACCGCGGTCCGCGAGCTCCTCGCCGAGCACCGACTCACCACGCTGATCGGCCCCGGCGGTTCGGGCAAGACCAGGTTGGCGACCGAGACCGCCCGCACAGTGGTCGGTGACCTTCCGGACGGAGCCTGGCTGGTCGAACTCGCGGCCATCGGCGCCGAGGGTGACGTGGCGCAAGCCACGCTTGACGCGCTCCGGCTGCGGGACGCGTTGCTCGGCGAGTCACCGGACGCGGAGCCGACGGACCGGGTGGTCGCCGCGCTCCGCGATCGGGCGATGGTGCTGGTGCTGGACAACTGCGAGCACGTGATCGAGTCCGCGGCGACGTTCGCCCATCGGGTCCTGGGGGAGTGCCGGCGGCTGCGGATCCTGGCGACCAGCAGGGAACCCCTCGGCATCACCGGGGAGGCATTGTGGCCGGTCGCGCCCCTGGTGCTCCCGGCGGAGGGCGCCGCCGCGAGCGAGATCGAGTCCGCACCGGCCATCCAGTTGCTGCGGGACCGGGCCGGCGCCGTACGCAAGGACCTCGCGAGCGAAGCGGCCGACGCCCACACGCTGGCCACCCTGGCGCGCGTGTGCCGGGCGCTGGACGGAATGCCGCTGGCGATCGAGCTCGCCGCGGCCAGGCTGCGCACCATGTCCCTCGATCAGCTAGCCAACCGG
The DNA here is from genome assembly GCF_013408535.1 of Actinopolymorpha cephalotaxi. Lineage (NCBI taxonomy): Bacteria > Bacillati > Actinomycetota > Actinomycetes > Propionibacteriales > Actinopolymorphaceae > Actinopolymorpha > Actinopolymorpha cephalotaxi. Next base: position 3,496,181 of record NZ_JACBZA010000001.1, on the reverse strand, counting down.
CTCGACGACCGGTTCCGCCTGCTGACCGGCGGCAGCCGGACCGCACTGCCCCGGCACCGGACGCTGCGCGCGGTGGTCGACTGGAGCTGGGAGCTGCTCACCGATGCCGAACGCGCGGTCCTGCGCAGGCTCTCGGTGTTCTCCGGTGGCGCGAGCCTGGAGGCCGCCGAGGGGGTCTGCGCCGGTGTCGCGGGCCAGGCGGTTGAGTCGGGCCAGGTGCTGGAGCTGCTGACCGCCCTGGTGGAGAAGTCGCTGGTGGTCACCGAGGGCGAGGGGGCTCCGCGCTATCGCATGCTCGGCACGATCAAGGAGTACGCCGAACAGCGGCTCGCGGAGGCGCGGGAGTCGGAGCCGGCCCGCCGCGCGCACCTGGCGTACTTCACCGAACTCGCCGAGACCGCCGAGCCGCACCTGCGCCGCTCCGAGCAGGTGGAATGGCTTGCGGTGCTGGAGTCCGAGCACGACAACATCGCCGCCGCGATGCGGGCCGCACTCGCGGCCGGCGAGGCGCAGGGGGCGATGCGGCTCACCGCCGCCGCCGGGTGGTACTGGATGCTCGGCGGGCACCGGGCCGAAGGCATCGAGCTGTCCACCGCGGCGGCCGGCATGTCCGGCGAGGTCGCCGACCACATCCGGGCGACGGCGTACGCGTTCGCCGCGTACTTCGTCACCGCCGGGCAGGCGTCGGAGTACGAGGCCCGGGAGTGGATCCATCAGGCGTACGAACTCAGTCAGCGCGTTGAAATCCCGCACCCGGCGCTGGGGTTCGTCGCGGTGCTGGAACGCATGCTGGTGGCACCGGGCGACTTCCTGCCGGCGTTCGACCCGCTGCTCGTCGCCGACGACCCGTGGACCCGTGCGAACGCGAGGCTGACCCGCGGCCGGATGCGGATCCTGCTCGGTCACGACGAACGCGACGCGGACGCCGACATCGAGACCGCGCTCGCGGAGTTCGGTGCGATCGGTGAACGCTGGGGCGTCTCGTTCGCGCTGACCGCGCTGGCCGACCGGCTCGCGGTGCGGGGAGAGTTCGACCGCGCGTGCCGGCACTACGATCAGGCGGTCGAGGCCGTCACCGCGGTCGGCGCCATCGAGGACGCGCTCCGGATCCGGTCGCAGCAGGCGCAGGTGTACTGGCTGGCCGGTGACCATGAGGCGAGTGCGTTGGCCATGGCCGAGGCGCAGCAGTACGCGGACCGGATCGTCTGGCCGGATGCGCTTGCCCAACTGGCGTTCGTGAAGGCGGAGCTCGCCCGGTGGCAAGGCGACGTTGACGAGGCGTACGCGCAACTCACCCGGGCCGGGGCGGTGCTGGGAGACGGGGCGGAGTACATCAAGGGAGTCACTCACGACCTGCTCGGCTACCTCAGCGAGGACCTCGACCAGGCCCGTGAACACCGCGTCGCGGCGTTCGAGGCGGTGTCGGAGCAGGGCAACGCGCCCCTGATCGCGCGGGTACTCGTCGGGATCGCGGACCTGGCACTGCGCCAGGACCAGTACGACCAGGCCGCACGGTTGCTCGCGGCGAGCACGAGCGTGCGCGGGCTGGCCGATCGCTCCCTGCCGGACGTCGCGCGGATCGAGCAGGAGGCCCGGCGCCACCTCGGCGACGCGAGGTTCACCGAGGCGACGCAGGAGGGGGCTGAGGCGGACTGGCGCTATCTCGCCGCCGTCACGCTCGCCCCCTGAACGTCGACACGCCCAGTGGTTTGAGCGCGGCCGATCTCGGGACCACCTTCGCCCCCCGCCGAAACGGGTTCTCCGCTAGTCGCTGACCTCGACGCACAGCCGACCGCTGACTCGCTCGGAGCACTGGTCGTTCGAGCTGGCCGACACGTATCGGTAAGCGACCAGCCCGGCGCCCGCGACGGCGACCAGGGCGACGACCGCCACCACCTTTGCCCGGACACTCATGGCCTGCTCTCCTCCGGGTTGCCGAGTGGGCCGTCGGCTGTCACCCAGCGGCCGAAGTCATCGTCGAAGTACTGAATCTCGATAATGCCGATCATGGGCTACCGACGGCTCCGGAGAGCGTGGATCATCTCGTCCATGCGCGGAAAGAACCCGTCCAGCAGCGCACCGACGTTCAGCACCCCGTAGACCAGTGCCTTCTCCAGCTCGCCGGCCTGAGCGAATTGCTGAGCCTTGTCGAAGTACGGCTCAGCTTCGGGCGGGTAGTCGTTGCGGCCCTCGCGGAGGTTGATTGCCGTGATCTGGTGTTCGAGGCTTTGCAGCGTCTTGCTCAGCCCGATCATCATGTAGACGACTGCGGTGTCGGTACTGCCGGCTTCGACCGCCTCCAGCGCCTTCCTGGTGTAGTCGTCGCGCGCCCCCATGGTCCAGCCCTCGCCTGGCTGTTCGTCGTGCTCGTTCATGCGCGTCGTCCTCACTCGGTCGTCCAGTTCATCAGGTGATATCCAGCCGCCGTCTGGGTCGGGGTTGGTGATGAGCACGCGCCGTGCTGTCTGTCCGCGCGCCCACTCGATCGCTTCGTCTCGGCGCACATAGTCGATCTCACCGATCGACTCTCCGGTGGCATCGTCCTGCCACGACGCGCCCCAGGTCGACCCACTCGGATCCGGACCGTGGTAGTTGATCCAGATCGTTCCGCGTGGAGTGTCCATGACCCCTATCTATCCCCGAGGCGGCGAGTCGATGCCACGGCCACGCAGGTAGCGCGGTCGGAACAGCGTGCATTTGGGTGACGCGTCGTGGGCGAGGCGGTGACGCGAAGTTCACCGAGGCGACGCGGGAGGGGTCTGAGGCGGACTGGCGAGCTCGCCGCCGTCACGCTCGCTTCCTGAACGTCGAGCGCGCCCACACGTACCCGACGATCGCGATCCCGGCGCACCAGGCGACGGCGACGACCGTGGTGCCGGCCGACGGTGCGCCGTTCAGCAACCCACGCAGGGTTTCGATGATCGGCGTGAACGGCTGGTACTCCGCGAACTGCCGTACGCCAGGCCCCATCTTGTCCGCCGGCACGATCGCGCTGCTGAAGAACGGCAGCATCACCAGTGGCACCGACGCCAGGCCCGCCGTCTCCGGGGACTTCGCCGCCAGCCCGAGGGCGATCGTGAGCCAGCCGGCCGCGAGTCCCAGCAGTACGACGATGCCGACCGCTCCGAGCCAGTCGAGCATCCCTGCCGAGGGACGGAAACCCAGCGCGAACGCCACCCCGACCAGGGCCGCGACGGCCACCAGGTTGGTCAGCACACTGGCGACGACGTGCCCGGTGAGCACCGCGCCACGGGAGACGTCCATGACCTTGAACCGGTTGATGATGCCCTTTGTCATGTCGGCGTTGACAGCCGTGGCCACCGATCCCAGTCCGTAGCAGACGGCCAGCAGCATCAGGCCGGGCGTCGCGTAGTCCACGTAGTCCACGCCGACGCTGAACGCGTCACCGAGCATGTAGACGAACATCAGCATCACCACGACCGGCATCAGGATCGCGTTGAACACCGTCATCGGGTTCCGGGCGACGTGCTTGAAGTTGCGGCGCAACATCACCATCGAATGGGACTTCATTTCGCGACCACCTCCGTGGCGTGGCCCGTCAGGGCGAGGAAAACGTCGTCGAGGTCGGGGGTGTGGACGGAGAGCTCCTCGGCACCGAGGGAGTACTCGTCGAGCCGGTCCAGCAGCGCACGCACGGACCTGGTGCCGCCGTCGCTGGGTACGCGGAGTGCCAGGGCCTCCTCGTCCCGGAGGGAGTCGGTGAGGACCAGCGCGGCCGCGTCGAGTTCAGCGGCGGTGGCGAACCGGAGCCGGACGTGGGTACCCGGGAGCCGGCGCTTGAGCTCGTCGGGCGAGCCCTGGGCGACGATGCGACCCTGGTCGAGCACCGCGATCCGGTCGGCGAGCTGGTCGGCCTCGTCGAGGTACTGCGTGGTGAGGAAGATCGTCACGCCGTCGGCGACCAGCTCACGGATGATCGACCACATGGTGCGCCGGCTGCGCGGGTCCAGACCCGTCGTCGGCTCGTCCAGGAAGATGATCCGCGGGTTGCCGACGAGCGTCATCGCCAGGTCGAGCTTGCGGCGCATGCCGCCGGAGTACGCCGACACCGGCTTGCGCGCGGCCTCCACGAGATCGAAACGCTCCAGCAGAGAGGCGACGGTCCGTCTGCCCTCCCCGGCGCGGACCGGGGCGAGGTCCACCATCAGCTGGAGGTTCTCCTGCCCGGTCAGCAACTCGTCCACCGCCGCGAACTGACCGGTGACCCCGATCGCCCCGCGTACGGCCTTCGCCTCCGTCGCCACGTCGTGACCGGCGACGCGGACCGTGCCGCCATCGGCCCTGATCAACGTCGTCAGGACGTTCACCGCCGTGGTCTTGCCGGCGCCGTTCGGGCCGAGGAGGGAAAAGATCGTTCCAGAAGGGACGTCGAGGTCGATGCCGTCGAGCACGACCTTGTCCTTGTACGCCTTGCGCAGTCCGGAGACCGCGATCGCTGAACTCGTCATGCGGTGACTCTCGCCGCGCGCCCTGACACGGACCTGACCTCGCCCTGACACGGGCCGCCGACGCCGCGTCAGCCCGGTTTCGGCGCGAGGAGTGTTCGTTCTGACGCGGTCCGCACGGGTGTCTCAGTGGCCGGAATGGGACACGGCGATCGTCGTGCATCAGCGCTGATCGTCTCTATTCTTCTCGGCATCAGGTAAGACCTTTGTCAGAACTTTGACTTCAGCGGCCTCGATCCGCACCAACGAGAACGGGTGGTGATACGCATGGTCCGTCGGCCGGCGACCCAGGACATTCCAGCCGGTAGCCAGCGGGAAGGTCTGACGCGCCGGGCGCTCCTGTACCGGTCCGGTGTCGTGGCGGCGGTCTTCACCGTCGGTGCCTGCAGTTCCGGCTCGGGTGAGCAGGCGGGGCCGAAGAAGGGGACGACGTCATCCGGAAGCCCGAATCGCAAGGGGTCGGCACGTAAGCCGCTCGCGGCCCCGGCGTCGTTCAAGGAGGCACCCTCGCTTGCCGCGCAGGTGAAACAGGGCACGCTGCCACCGGTGGAGAAGCGGCTGCCGGACAAGCCCTACGTCGTTCCGCACAACTGGCTGGACTCGGGCAAGTACGGCGGCGACCTGCGGTTGATGCTGCCTGCCACCGACGACGGCCAGTTGAAGCAGTACATGTACGGCCACTCCCCGTTGCGCTGGCTCAACGACGGCCTCGACATCGGACCGGGTCTGGTGGAGAGCTGGGAGGCCAACGCCGACGCATCCTTGTGGACGCTGCACTTCCGCAAGGGGTTGAAGTGGTCCGACGGCCAGCCGTGGACCACCGCGGACGTGATGTTCTGGTGGGAGGACATGATCCTCAACAAGGAGCACTCGGAGGTTCCGCCGGACGAGGCGAAGTCGGGCAAGGGCACGGTCATGAAGATGACCGCGCCCGACGACTACACGATCGAGATGAAGTTCGACGCACCCGCACCGCTCACCGCGGACCGGCTCGCCATGCGGGTCAAGCGTGGTGCCGGCCCCACGTGGATGGAGCCGAAGCACTACCTCAAGCAGTTCCACCCGAAGTACAACCCGTCCGTGGACAAGAACTGGGCCACCGCCGACGGCGAGTTCGAGAAGAAGCGCAACTGGCAGACCAACCCGGACAATCCGACCATGACCGGCTGGCGGCTGAAGTCGTACAAGGAAGGCCGCCAGGTCACCTGGGAACGCAACCCCTACTACTGGTGCGTCGACCGGCAGGGCAACCAGCTTCCCTTCATCGACACGCTCACGGCCAGCGCCGTGCAGAACACCGAGGTCGCCAAGCTGCAGATCCAGCAGGGCAAGCTCGACTTCCTCGTCGGCTCGTTCATGGGCGTGGTGCTGAGCGACATCTCGGGGCTGAAGTCCGCGCAAGCGAAGAGCAAGGTCGAGCCTATCCTGTGGGACACCGGCGACGGCACGGGCGCGGCCGTGTTCTTCAACTACGACTACTACGAGGAGAACATTCGCAAGCTCATCCGCGAGCCGAAGTTCCGGCAGGCGCTCTCACACGCCACCAACCGCGACGACGCCCAGAAGTCGATCTACTTCAACACCGGCCAGAAGACCACCGGCACGATGAGCGTCAAGGCGATCGAGTACCACGTCAGCGACCAGGGCGAGCAGATCTACCAGCAGTGGCGCGACAGCTACGTGAAGTACGACCCGGAGAAGGCCAAGGCCCTGCTGGACGAGCTCGGCGTGGTGGACAAGGACGGCGACGGCAAGCGGGAGGCGCCGGACGGCAGCAAACTGATCATCCGGCTGCAGTACGGCTCCGACGTCGGCAGCCAGTACAGGAAGAACAACGACCTGCTGGAGCGGGACTGGAAGGCGATCGGGCTCGACGCCCGTCAGTACCCCATCGCGCCCGAGGCCTACGGCACCGAGTGGAACGACGGCAAGCTGATGTCGAACTCGGGCTGGGGTGTCGGTGACGGCCCGAACTGCCTGGTCTACCCGCAGTGGCTGGTGCCGCTGGAGCCGAGCAGGTGGGCGCCGCTGGAGGGCCAGTACTACAACGTACGAGGCACTCCCGAGGAAGGTACGGAAGAGAACGTCGACCCGTACAAGCGGACACCGCCCCGGATGGCGCCCGAGCCGGGCGGGCCGGTCGATCGCCTCTGGAAGCTGTACGACAAGAGCAAGACCGAGGCCGACGAGCTGGCACGGCACCGACTGGTGTGGGAGATCACGAAGATCCACATCAAGGAGGGGCCGTTCTTCCAGGGCTCGGTGTCGAACGCGCCCGAGGTCGTACTCGTCCACAAGGACCTGAAGAACGTTCCCCGTAAGGAGAACCTCGCCCAGGGCGGGTTCACCGCCCCGTCGATCCACCCGACGCCGGCGGTGTACGACCCGGAGGCGATGTTCTGGTCCAACCCCGAGCAGCACAAGGGCTGACCGGGCCGGGCTGCCCACCGGCCCTGTGTCAACCGCAGGTTGCGCGCACCGCGCGAGCTGTCAACGGCACAGGGCCGGGAGGTCGTCACGAAGAAGCCGGTCGAGGTGGGCCAGCTTCTTCGTGACACTCCCCGGGCCGAACAGCCCGCCACGGGGGACACCCTGCTGGTTGCTGTCGGCGGAGTTGGCGTAGCCGAGGCGGGAGTCTGCACGCAGATAGGGGAGAACCTCCGTGCAGTTGGCCCGCTCGGCCTCGGCGATCCGGGTCAGCTCGTCGACGACCGCGTGACGCTGCGGACCCTCGGTCGCCTCGGCGAGCCGCGCCCTTGCCAGGTAGAACTCCCCGACGTGGATGGCGCTGTGCACGCAGGCGAGCAGGCTGACGGCGACGCCGATCTCGCGGTCGAGGTCGACCCGATCCCCGGTGGCCACCAGGCCGGTGGCGGCTCGTAGCTCCGCGACGCCGCGAGCCCAGGGTTCGGCCAGCCGGCGCAACTGCGCAAGCGTGGCTTGCGGTCCCCACGGCTCGGTCCAGGACAGGTCGTTGTGGAACTGCCGCTGGGCACCGTGCCAGGGCTGGTAGGCGGGGTCGAGGAACAGCGGGTGGGCCGGGCCGGACTGGATCGGCCCGAGCGCCATCGGACTGGACAGTGGATACTCCCGGATCGCCTGGCTGAACAGCTGCCAGGCATCCAGGACGCGGTCGGCGGCCGCGGCACCGAAGTCGCGGACGGCGATGCGCCGCAGCAGCGTGTCCGGATCGTGCGGGCCGTCCCAGACCGCCCAGTGGAGCAGGTCGCCTGCGCGGCTGGGTAGGAAGCCGTAGTGCATCCAGTTGACCATGACACCGGAGGTGTGCGGCAGGGCCGCGATCCGGTTGTAGCGTTCGACCCACTGCGCGAAGGCCGGGATGTACGGAGTGGTGATGAACTCGAGCGCGATCGCGTGCTCGGTCTTGGTCCACAGCCGCAACCCGTGTCGCCGCGCGAGATCGTGCTGCGTGGCGAACCGGTCGGAGGGACCCAGGATGCTGATCGGATAGTCGTACGCCGGGATGGACTGTGCGCCGACGGAGACCCGGCCCTCCTTGGCGAACTCGGTGAGCAGCGTGGTGTCCGAGGGAAGTCGCGGGATGAGCCGGGACTGCGTCGGGTCGGCCGCCGACCACCAGTTGGTCGCGCTGTAGGGCCAGGCGGCGACGGTGACCGCCGGGTCGGCCGCGTGGGCCGCTTCGGTGATCATGGCCACCAGCCGGGCCACGACGTCGGCCGCCGGGTGGGACCGGCAGCGCGGGCAGTCGTCGATCCGCGTGTGGCAGTGCAGGAATCCCTCGCCGCCGATGTTGAGGACGAGTGAGCCCAGCAGCGGCACCGCGGTCACCAGGTCGGTGATGCCGGAGCGGATGTGCTGCTGTACTTCGGGAACCGCGGCGCAGCAGACCGCGGTACCGCCGTACGCCTCGAACGTCGAGCCACGGACGCCGGGATGGCGTTCGAAGAACTCGTCCGGCTGCGGGTGGCTTTCCAGGTACACATGAACGCGGATGCCGTACCTCGCCGCGCGGTCCACCAGATCTGCGAGACGTTGCTGACGTTCGGCGACGCCGTCGTTGAGCTCGGGATAGACGGCGGAGTGGCCGAGCTCCTCCAGCTCCGCCAGGATCCAGATGCCGTTGCAGCCGGCGCGGGAGATCCGGGCCAGCACCTCGTCGCTGTAGGCGTCGGCGGAGCCGGTGAGCTCGCGCCGGGTTCCGAACGGCGCACACGTGATCCGGTCCGTCCACCGCGGGCTGCGGACGTGCCGCCCGAGCGGGAGGATCGGCGCGCGCCGCAGCCGCATCAGTGCCTCGGCATAGTGCAGGCCACGCATGAGTCCGAGCTCGGTGCCGGCGGTGAGGGTGACGGCCTGCTCGGTCACGTCCAGCTCGAACGCCTCGGCGCCGGGCAGGTCCGCGGTGGGATCGACCGCCAGCCGGAACGGTTTGCCGCCACGCAATGGGCATTCCATCGCGATCCGCAGGAAGTCGCCGAACTCCGCGACCGCCCTGCCCACCAGCGATCCGGCGTCCGGTGCGCTAGATGTGCCCGGTGTGCTCGGTGCGCTCGGTGCGCTCGGCGCCGCCCAGCCGTCGTCGAGCGCGATCTCACCGTCGGTGGGTACGACGTCGCGCCGTCGCACCGAACGGGTGAACAGCGGCCCGGTGAGCTGGTCGGCGAACGCGAACCGCTCCTCGCCTACAGCCGGGTGACCACCTGCTCCCTCGACCCGGAACGCGAGGCTGAGGCCGGTGACCGGCGCGGCGTCCTGGTCGAGCACCATCCCGCCACCGTAGGAGGGCGTGGTGGTGCCGTAGTCCAGGTTCATCGGGTTCTCGAACGTCGGCGGCTCCGCGTTCTCGACCTCCGACCAGCCGGGTGCGTAGCCGAAGTGGATGCGTACCTCCGGCCGGTCGGGCAGCACGGTCGCGGTGCCGAACCACTCGTAGCCGCCGGAGTCCGCCGCGGCGAGCTGGACCTGGAGATACAGCTCGCCACCGGCCGGCGCCGAAGGGTTCGGCGGCAGCTCGATCCAGGTCCACCGCTCGAACCACGGGCCGACGTCCTCCGCGGCGATGACACCTTCGGCGAGGTCGGCGCGGCCCCAGGCGCTGCCGAGCCGGTAGTGCAGGGGACCGGTGCCTTCGACGCGGCGCAGCTTGACCGCCACCCGGGCCGGCACGACTCCGAGTGGCACGGTGATCTGCTGGGTGACCGACGTACCCGGTGTCAACCGCCAGCTGACAGCGGCGTCCGACACCGGGTCGTAGTCGTGGGCCGACAGCGCGCCACCGGTGACCGCGCCCGGTGCGGCAGCGGCAGCGGCCGCACCGGGCGGGTCCGGCGTGACGTCCATGAAGAGTGCCTACCTCGTTCCGCCGCGATCGTACTCCGGCCTGAACGGGTGCCGGACGATCTCGTCGATGCGCAGCCGCGGGCCCAGCCCGGGATCGTCGGTCACCTGCCACATGCCGTTCTCCACCTTGGGCGGATTCTCGGCGTAGCGGTCCCAGAACTTCAGCTGCGCCGGCGTCAGCATGGACTCCGAGATCATGAAGTTGGGCAGGGTGGCCGCGAGGTGCCAGGTCGCGGCGCTGGTGAGCGGGCCGAACGGGTTGTGGAACGCGACCGATATCCCGTGCGTCTCGGCCACCGTCGCGATCCGCTTGGCCGCCGTGATGCCGCCGCAGAACGCGACGTCGGGCTGCACGATCGACAGCGCGTGCTGTTCGAGGAACGGCGCGGAGCCGTAGGGACCGGCCCACCGCTCGCCGGAGGCGATCGGGGTGGTGGAGCGGCGGGTGACCTCGGCCAGCCAGTCCGGTCGCTCGGGCGGGGTGGGCTCCTCGATGAACGTGAGCTGGTACGGCGCCAGCTCCTCACACAGCCGTACGGCGTTCGCGACGTTGAGCCGGCCGTGGCAGTCCAGCATCAGGTGCACGTCCGGGCCGACCGCCTCCCGGGCGGCCTGGAAGTACTCGCCGACCCGCTGCCAGATGGAGGTGGGGAGCAGCTCGGTCTCGGTCGTCCGGGCCGGGATCGAGGCCGGCACCTTGTGGTGCACGCTGGTCACCTGCGAGTAGAACCCGGGCAAGGTCGTCTTGACAGCGGTGAAACCCTTGTCCACCCGGTCCTTCACCTCTGCCGCGAACGTCTCGGGGCTCTCGGTGGCCCGGGCGTGGGTGTAGACCGGGACGGCGTCGCGAAACTTCCCGCCCAGCAGCCGGTGCACGGGTACGCCGAGACTGCGGGCGTTGAGGTCCCACAGCGCCATGTCCAGCGCCGCGATGCCGATCGTGAGCAGCGTGCCGCCCAGGAACGAGTCGCGGTACATCCGCTCGAAGTGCGCCTCGATCCGGGTCGGGTCCTCACCGACGAGGTACTCGCCGAGCTCCTCGATCAGCGCGGCGACCGTGCGGGTGCGCCGGCGCATCGCCACCTCGGCCTGGCCGACCACACCGTCGTCGGTCTCCACCTGTACGTAGATCGCGTTGTAGTAGCCGAACTCGGCAATCCACTGCCGGACCCCTGTCACCTTCATGTGTGCCTCCCAGGCGCGGCCGTGGCCGCCAGTTTCTCCGGCTTGTCACTCGCGTCGAGAATCTCCGCGAGGCGTTCCTCCTGCGATGGGGTCAGGTCCAGCAGGGGTGCCCGGCAGTGCCCGCCGGGCAGGCCGCGCAGCCTGAGAATCCCGCGGTAGATGGCCAGGTCGCCCACCGGTCCGAGCAGTTGCTCGGTGTACAGCCGCCTGATCGGCAGGATGCGTGCCCAGGCCTGCCGGGCGGCCGCCAGGTCCGCGCGGCCGATGGCGTCGAACAGTGCGAGAGCGTCGGCGGCGACGACGTTGAGGATGCCGCTGATCCAGCCGTCCGCGCCGCCGGCGAGCGCCTCCAGAGGTGCGGTGAAGCTGCCGTAGAGGATCCGGAACGCCTCGTCCGGCACCGCCGCCCGCGCCTCGTGCACCTGGTGGACGCTGGGGAAGGTGCTCTTCACCGCCGTGATCGCGCCGTCACCGAACAGCGCGGCCAGGTCGGCGGCCCGCAGCTCCGGCGCACCGGAGTTCGCCGGGTTGTTGTACGCCATCACCGGGATCGGGGACGCCGCACCGACGGAACGCAGGTGCCGCATCACCTCGTCCCGGGTGGGCTTCTGGAAGTACGGAAGGATCACGATCGCGCCGTCGGCACCGCGGCCGGCGGCGGCCCGGGTGAGCTCGATCGTCTCCTGGGTGGCGTACGCGCCGGTGCCCGCGACGACCGGCACCCGGCCCCGCACCGTCCTCACCGCGACCTGGACCAGCCGATCGCGTTCCGCGGGGGAGAGCCCGATGAACTCCCCGCTGGTCCCGCCGACCACGACGCCGTGCACGCCCTCGCTCACCAGCCGCTCGATGTGCTCGGCCGTGGCCACCTCGTCCAACGCGCCGTCGGCGTCGAACATGGTGAGCACCGCCGGCATGACTCCGCCCCACGACTCCTGGTCGCGGGGCGGACCGGACGGCGGTGCACCGGAAGTCGGTGCGCGATTCTCAGACGAGACCACCAGACGTACCTCCCTAACCTTCGGACAAGCAACCTAAGTCCTAGGTGGCCGGAGAGCAAGGATCTTGCGCAAGGTCGGTCAACGTGGCGGAGCGCCAGTGGGCTCGTTGACACTAACCGGGCCCGGTTCTACTGTCTGGCGACGAACTTCTGCCACTTTCGTTGCCGCGAACATGACGGGACCCACGCCGCACCGACGGGGCGAGGCCGGGTAATGTCGTGGCTCACCCAGCGCCGGCTCGCAGACATTCTCGGCCTGCCCTCTGGCGGGTCCAACCTAGGTCAGTTGTGAGGTGCATGGTGCGTGTGGGATGGATCGGCATCGGCCTGATGGGCCTGCCGATGTGCCGGCGGGTGCTCGAGGCCGGACACCAGGTCGCGGTCCTGCGACGAGGGGCCGAGGCGGTCGCGTCCCTCGCCACGTCCGGAGCCGAGGTTCGTGACCAGGTAGGCGACGTGGCCGCGGGCGCCGACGTCGTGGTGACCGTGCTGCCGACGCCCGCCGAGGTACGCGAGGTCTACCTCGGCGAGGGCGGGATCCTCGCGCACGCCGAACCCGGCACGGTCTGCGTCGACATGACCACCTCCTCGCCGGCCCTCGCCCGGGAGCTGGCCGAGGCCGGGGCCGCGCGGGACGTGACGGTCCTCGACGCGCCGGTCAGCGGCGGACCCTTCGGCGCCGAGAGCGGTCAGCTGTCGGTGATGGTCGGTGGCGACGAGGTACCCGTCGGCCACATCCGCCCGATCCTGGACTGCGTGGGCGCCACGGTCGTGCACCACGGCCCGGCCGGCGCGGGGCAACTGGCGAAGCTGGTCAACCAGGTGCTCGTCGCCGGGGTCACCCAGGCGACCTGCGAGGCGTTCGCCCTGGCCGGCGCCGGTGGGCTGGACCTCGGCCGGGTTCTCCAGTCCCTGCAGGCAGGAGCGGCCGGCTCACCGCTGACCGCGTTCCTCTGGGGCAAGCTCGCTGTCGGTGACGCCGCGCCCGGGTTCAAGCTCGGCCACCTGCTGAAGGATCTGAACCTCGCCCTCGACGAGGCACGCGAGCTCCGGCTCGAGTTGGCCGGCACCGCGCACGTGCAGGCGAGCGCCACGGCGCTGGCCGGGCGGCACGGCGCGGACGGCACGCAACTGCTCGCCGACGCGGTCACGCCGGGCACCTTCAACTGATCCGATGGACGACTCGCGACAGTCTTGCGGACGTGATCGACGAGTGCTTTAGTTAGGACCTATGTCTCAGATGCTCCTGAAACATCCGTGACTGGATGCAGGCAGGAGCAGCAGAGCGGAACGCGTCGCCGGCGCAGCCGGTGACGCCACCTTCGACATCGCACGCCAACCGGGGGCGTCTCGGTCACCGGCCGATCGTGGGCCGGATCCTCGAGACGAGTGAATCCAAGCTGACTGGTTTCGGCACGAGGAGAACTCCATGAACGCTGTCATCGGACGCCGGGCCCTGCTGCGAGGCGCGGCTGTCGCCGCGGCCGCCGGGGCCCTCCCACTCGCGGGCTGCACGACGACGAAGAGCCCGTCCACAACGGCGGCGTCGGGAAACAAGGTCAAGCTGCCGACCTACGTCGCGCAGACGGCCGTCAAGTACGACTTGCCCGCCGGCCCGAACGGCGCGCCGCCGCCGGTGCTGTTCACGTACCCGCAGAACCCGCCCAGCGCCACCAAGGGAACGCCGGCCAAGGGTGGGTCGATCGAGATCCTCTCTTCCACCGACGCCGTTCCGCCGCCGGTCGGCAAGAACACGATGTGGCAGACGCTGAACAAGGAACTCGGCGCGGAGCTGAAGTTCGACTGGTCGGTGGGTGGCTACGCCCAGAAGTTCGCGACCGCACTGGCCGGCGGGGAGCTGCGCGAGATCTCGGTCATCGACGCGTACGAGACGCCGCACCTGCCGCAGGTCCTGGAGGCGAAGTTCGAGGACCTCACCCCCTTCCTGGCCGGTGACAAGGTCAAGGCCTACCCGAACCTCGCGAACAACCCGACCGACACCTGGCGGATGTCGGTGTTCGCCGGGAAGATCTACTCGGTGCCGGCCTACCAGTGGCCCAACTCCGTGTTCAACATGATGATCATCCGCTCCGACCTCGCCAAGGCCAAGGGAGTCGACCCGCAGCCCAAGAGCGGCGAGGAGTTCCTCTCGCTGTGCAAGGAGTTCGCCGACCCGGCCCGCAACCAGTGGGTGCTCGCCCTGCCCGGCACCACGCTGTCGTTCGTGCTGGCCTGTCTCGGCGCTCCGAACCGCTGGCGGGTCGGCAAGGACGGCAAGTGGACCCGCGACTACGAGACGCCGGAGTACAAGCAGGCGCTGGGCATCGTCGCCGACCTGTGGAAGAAGCAGTACTTCCACCCGGACTCGTTCTCGCCGACCTTCGACGACAGCGTGCCGTTCTGCACCGGCAAGATCGTGATGGAGCAGGGCTTCCCGGGGATCTGGGGCTGGTACATGCAGAACAAGAAGAAGCAGTACCCCGACCTCGAGATCGCGCCGGTGCGGCCGTTCAAGTGGGGCGGCGGCGGAACGGCCGGCACGTTCCAGAACGCCGACCGCCCGAACAGCGCAGGGATCCGCAAGGGCACCTCACCGGCTCGTGTCAAGGAGCTGTTGCGGGTGCTGGACTGGCTGTCCGCACCCGTCGGCAGCAAGGAGTACCTCCTCGCCGCCTACGGCGTGGAGGGTGTCGACTACAACATGACCAAGGAAGGGCCGGTGATGACCGAGCGTGGCAACAACGAGTCGAACATCCGGGTCCAGTCCTTCGCCGGTCCTCCGCAGGTGCTGAACCTCGCGCCGGGACCCGGAGTCCACGACGCGCTCGTCGGCATGCACGACTACTTCAAGGCGACCGGGCCGACCTCGGTCCCCAACCCCGGGCTCGTCCTCTACTCCGACGCCGACTCCTCCAAGGGCGCCACGCTGACCACGAACATGACCAACCTGGCGAACGACATCATCCAGGGGCACCAGCCGATCTCGGCCTGGGCAGACGGCGTCAAGACCTGGCGAAGCAACGGCGGCGACCAGATCCGCAAGGAGTACGAGAAGAGCTATGCCGCAGAGCACTGAGCGAACGAACGACACCGTGGCCGATCACCCCGAGGGGAGCACCGGTTCGCCGGCGGAGCCGGACTCCGCCGGCGCCGGCGGCCTGCTGTGGTCGATCGGTGACCCGGCCCGCGGCGAGGCGCAGTTCAGCCAGCTGTGGGAGAGCCTGGACTCCCCGGACGAGATCCGTTTCGTGATCGGCGAGTCCGACCCGGGCCGGGACTGGCCGCGTTTCCACCCCGGCCCGTACAACGGCGCGGCCGGGTTCCGGGAGCTGACGGCCACGGTCGAGTTCGAGGGTGCCCAGGACCTGGGCGACGGTTGGCATTCGCTGGAGCTGAAGGGGTTCGCGCACGTCGGGCCGTGCCCCGACCTGCTGGTGGAGGTGAACGGGCACCGCGCCTTCGTCGCCGTACGCCCGAGCCGCTCGACGCGCGGGTACTTCCCGGGCATCACCGGGCCGATCGCCGGACCGTTCGCGACCGAACTGGCGATTCCGCCCGGCACCCTGCGCCCGGGCCGGAACGTGATCAGCCTGACCTCCACCTCCGAGCGGCCCGACCCGGTGGAGCTGGCGGCGAACCGGCACTACGTGAACGGCGGCGGCGGCGAGTTGCACTGGGCCGGCGTGGCGTTGCGCAGGCGGCCGTCCGCACCCGAGGCGGCGATCACTGTCGTCCCGCTGCCGTTGTATCTCGAGGACCCGGCAGGCGGGCTGAAGGAGTTGGTCGACCTGATGGTCGTCGGCGCCCCCGACCTGCGGTCGGCGACGGCCACTGTCACTGTCGGCGGCCACCGCTTCGAGCTGCCCGACCCGGCGGACGGCCGCGAGTTCGGCGACCTGGTGGTGCGGCTCGAGGTGCCGGAGTGGGAGGGCGAGGCGCCGGTCGAGGTGATGCTCGACCTGCCCGGAGGTCCGCTCACGTACGACAACCCGCTGCGTCCGGCCCGCAAGTGGACCGTGCACGTCGTCCCGCACGTTCACCTCGATGTCGGCTACACCGACTACCAGGCAAGCGTTCTGGAGGTGCACAGCAGCAACATCGACGGCGCGCTGGACATCGTGAAGGACAACCCGGACTACGCGTTCTCCGCGGACGGGAGCCTGGTCGCACAGGAGTTCCTGCGCACCCGCAGCGCCGGTCAGGGCGAGGACCTGATCAGGGCGATGCGCGACGGGCAGGTCGGGATCAGCGCCTGGTGGGCACAGCTGCTGACCGGGCTGGCCAGCCTGGAGGAGCTCTACCGCGGCCTGTACCTCGCCGCGCGGCTCGACCGCGAGCACGGCGTACCGCTGCGGTACGCCAACCTCACCGACGTCCCGTCGTACAGCTGGGCGGTGCCCTCGGTGCTCGCGGCCGCCGGCGTCGAGGCGTTCATGGGAATCCCCAACCACGCCCGCGCCGGGAACGAAGAGAGCGACATCGTCCACCTGCAGTCGCCGATGCGCTGGGAGGGACCCGACGGCGCGGCGATGGTGACCTTCTTCGCCGACCACTACCTCCAGCTGCGGTTGCTGGCCGGGGAGTTCCTGTCCGTCGCCGGCATCTCCGACGGGCTGTGCCGGTTCCTCGACCGCTACGAGCGCGACGACTACCTGCCGCACGACGTCCCGGTCGTGGGCACGCACTCCGACAACAACGAGATCTCCGACGGGTACGCCGACGTGGTGACCCGGTGGAACGAACGGTTCGCGTGGCCCCGGCTGCGCTTCTCCACCATCGGCGACTACCTGGAATCCGTTCAGCCGTTGGCGGATCGCCTTCCGGCGCTGCACGGCGACGGCGGGAGCTACTGGGAGGACGGCGCCGGCGCCCACGCACAGATCATCACCAGCTTCCGCCGGACGCAGGCGCTGCTACCGGCGGTGGAGGCGCTGACCGCGCTGGTCACCGGTCAGGACGGCCGGTTCGCGGCGGACACCGCCGCGCTGGACCGCGCGTGGGAGGGACAGCTTCTCGGCAGTGAGCACACCTGGGCATCCAGCCACGCCACCCAGCGGCCGCACTCGGCGAAGAACGCGGACCAGATCGCGTGGAAGGTGGCCCGCATCGAGCAGGGACGCTGGCTGGCCCTGGACGAGGGCCGGCGCGCGCTGAGCCACTTCGGCGCGGCGTTCGGTCTCCCCGACAGCAGGTCCCTGCTGGTGTTCAACGCGGCCAGCTGGTCGCGTGACCTCGAGGTGGACGTCGATCTCCCGGTAGCGGAAACCCTTGGCTCGCTGGGCTTCGAGGAACTCGACGAGCCGCGGGACGGGCAGCAGACCAGGCGCTACCGGGTGCAGGACGTGCCCGCGTTCGGGTATCGGCTGCTCCCGATCGTGCCGCTGCCGGAGCCGGTGCCAGACCCGGTGTCGGTGTCGGACGCGGCAGCGTGGGACGAGCAGGTGCCGGAGGTGCTGGTCACCCCGCACTACGAGGTCGCGATCGAACCGCTGACCGGCCGGGTGACCGGCCTGCGGCACCGCGGCCTGGACCGCGAGCTGCTCGACCCCGGCACCGGCTGGGGACTCGGTGAGCTGCTGTACGTCGCGGGCGGCGGGACCGAGCAGGGTCGCGGTATGAACGCCGAGTCCACCCAGCTGACCATGAACGACCCGTACTTCCCCGCACCCGAGCTGACCGTCATCCCGTCCGAGACCCGCAAGGCGAGCTTGCGCCGGACACAGCACGGGTGGACGTTGGTCACCGAGGGCAGCGCGCCGAGCATCCCTGGTCTGCGTACCGAGATCCGCTTCCACGAGGACACCGACCGGGTGGACGTCACGGTGACGTTCGACAAGGAACCGGTGCTGGCGAAGGAGTCGGTGTACGTCGCGTTCCCGTTCGCGGTCGCCGACCCGGTGGTGCACTACGACCGGCAGCAGGGCTGGGTCGACCCGGCCCGCGACCACTACCCGGGCGCCTGCAACGAGTGGTTCACCACCCAGAACGCGGTCACCGTGACCGACCCGGACCTCACCGTCACCTGGACGTCGGCCGACGCCCCGCTGTTCACCGTCGGCGACATCGTCCGTGCCACCTGGCCGCGCACCTTCACCGCGGGCAACGGCACGCTGTGTTCCTGGGTGATGAACAACTACTGGCGTACCAACACCCCGGCCAGCCAGTCCGGGCGCGTCGAGCTGCACTACTCGTTCCGCGCCGACCGGAACCTCGACCTGGCCGCCGCCGGGCGGTTCGGCCGCGACCGGCGGCTGCCGGCCCTGACGACCGAGGTTCAGCAGGGCTATCCGCGCGAGCCGAACCGGCCACCGGACACGGGTCAACTGTTCCGGACGGAGCTGCCCGACCACCTGGTCGCCACGGCGTACGTCGGCCGGTGGGAGGCAGACCTGCTGGTGCGGGTGCAGGAGGTCGCCGGGCGCGGTGGGACCGGCACGCTGTGGCACCCGAACCCCGGCCCGGCGGCGACCGCGCACCGCTGCACCGCGGTCGAGCAGCCGGTCGAGCAACTTCCGGTTGACACCGACGGGAAGATCACCCTCGACCTCGGGCCGCACGAGGTCGTCACCATCGCACTGGGACACGTTCCGGGGAGGCAGTCATGAAGGCAGCGATTCTCGGAGCGGGCCGGATGGGGGAGACGGTCATCGGGCACCTGCTCGACGATCCGATCCTGACCGGTCTGATCGCGTACGACGTGCGCGCCGAGCGGACCGCGGAACTCGCCGCCCGCTACCCGATCGAGGTCACCACCGAGCTGCGCCGCGTGCTGGACGACCCGCAGGTGCGGGTGGTGTTCGTCACCGCGTCCAACGACGCGCACGCCGAGCTCTCCCTGGCCGCGCTGGCGGCCGGCAAGGCGGTGATGTGCGAGAAGCCGATGGCGGCCCGGTTGGAGGACGCGGCGGCGATGGCGCGCACCGCGCACGAGACCGCAGGCTTCCTGCAGGTCGGTTTCGAGCTGCGCTACTCCCGCCTCTACACCACGGTGAAACAGTGGATCGACGAAGGGCTGCTCGGCGACGTCCTCGCCGTCAACTGCACCTACGTCCCCGGTGAGTTCTGGGGGCGGGACAGCTGGCGCACCCAGGCGACCTCCGGCGGGATGTTCGGCGAGAAGCTGTCGCACTACGTCGATCTGCCGCGCTGGTGGACCGGTTCGGAGGTGACCGAGGTCTACTCCGCGTCGGCGCCGAACGCCGTGCCGTACTTCCAGGTCCGGGACAACTACCAGACCACCTGCCGGTTCGGCACCGGGGCGGTGGGCCACCTGTCGTTCCTGATGGCGCTGGCGTCCACCACCACCGACCTCGACCCCTTGCAGGACATGCTCACCCAGCAACGCGGTGACGGCCACGAGCTGCGTTACCTCGTCCAGGGCACCAAGGGTGCCGCCGAGACCGACATCTTCGGCCGGTCCATCAAACGCTGGGCGTTCGAGGAAACCCGGCGGGGCCTGGACAGCTCGCTGGTCGAGCAGCTCACCTGGGCGCTGGCCGACGACCACACCTACCTGCACAACACGACCGAGCAGGCCCGGGACGTGGTCCGGCGGGTGCGCGACGGACGTCCGCCGAGCATTGCCCCGGACGACGCGTTGCAGACGATGTTCGTCTGCGCCGCGGCCGAACTGTCCAGCGACGAGGGCCGGCCGGTACGGCTCGAGGACATCGCGGCGCTCGGCAACGCAGGAAAGCAATCTCTGGAAGGAACGACCTGATGACCCAAGCGGAGCAGCGGATCTACCTCGTCGGTGCGGGCCAGATCGCCCGCCTGCACGCCACCGTGGCGGGCAAGCTCCCCGTGCCGGTCGCCCTGTCGGTCGCGGACCCCGACCCGGGGAGCCGGGCCACCTTCGCCGAGTCGTTCCCCGGGGCCCGCGTCCATCCCGACGCCGCGACGATGCTGGCCGAGCCGGCCCGCGACGACGACATCGTGGTCGTGGCCACCCCTCCTTATGCGCACGCGGCGATGACCGCGCTGGCGCTGGAGAGCGGCCGGCACGTGCTGTGTGAGAAGCCGCTGGCCAAGGACTTCGCCGAGGCGGAGAGCATGGTCGGCCTCGCCCGGGCCAAGGGTCTGCTCCTCGCCGACTGCGCCGCCCGCTTCCGCGACATCGCCACCACCCGCGCGCTGCGCGACGTCGTCCCGCGGCTCGGGCCACCGCACCGGATGCGCTACGTGCACCGGCAGCGGCGGTCCCGCACCGCCATCGACTCCGACAGCCCGCCGTGGTTCCTCGACCGCAGCAGGACCGGCGGCGGCATCCTGATGGACTGGGGACCGTACGACCTCACCCTGCTGGACGACCTGCTCGCGCCGGTCAGCGTCGAGGTCCGCGACGCCTGGCTGGCCAACCCGCGCACCGCGCTGAACCTCCCACCGGGCACGGTCTTCGACGTCGAGACCCAGGTGGGCGCCACCCTGGTCTACGAGCTCGCCGGCGGCGAGCGGGTGCACGTCGACTACGAACACGCCGCCTGCACCCACGGGCTCGAACGGCGCGAAGCCGAGCTGGACGGCCTGGACGGGTCCGCGCACTGGGACTGGCTGGCCGGAATCTTCGGAGCCGGCCCGCCCACGATCGCGCTCGGCCGGGATCAGGCCGGCGCGCCGGCCACCGACCAGATCGAGGTGACCGGCGTGGAGAAGCCGTACGACATCACCCACAAGCTGCTCGCGTCCTTCTCCCGGCTCGTACGCGGAGAGGTCGCCGCCGCCCCCGACGTGCTGCTGGCCGAGGACGCGCTGTTCGTGTTCGGGTGCCTGCGGGCCATCTACGACTGTGCGGCGACCGGGACGGCGCAGCGCGTCGAGCGCGCGGCCACCACGGCCACCACGGCCACCGCGGGAGGCGTGCGATGAGGACACCCTGCTTCGCGATGGACACGCACTTCCGCACGTCGCTGGGCGACTACAGCTGGGACGCGCGGTTCGGCATGCTCGCCGAGCTGGGCTACGACGGCATCCAGATCCTCGTCGGCGAGCCGGACCTGGCCTACGCCTGGGACGAGCTGGCGCGCCTGAAGGAGCTCACCGGCACGTACGGCGTGCGGTCGGTCGCCGTGCACGGCGTCCTCGATCTCGCGCAGCGCGCCCCCAGGCACACGAGGTTCCTCGAGGTCGTTCCCGAGCTGCCGCCGGGCACCCGGCTGGAGGTGTCGCTCAACTCCAGCGACGAGGCGGACTTCGATCCGGCCTCGCCGGCGGCGGCCGCCGCCCTGCAGGAGCTGCTCGACGCCACCGCCGGCAACGAGTTGCAGGTCGCGTTGTACCACCACGTACGGCACTCGCCGAAGGTGTGGCTGCACCGCGTCGACCAGGCGGTCGAGCTGGTGAGACACATCGACCATCCCCGGCTGGGCGTGGTGTTCTGCGGCTGGCACTGGTACGCCGGGGACCAGGCCGATCTGCGGGGCCGCCTCGCCGACGCCGCGCCCTACCTGCAGTCGGTGAACCTGAGCGGGAGCAGCCTGGTGGTCAACGGAGACCAGGAGCGCTACACGATCGAGACCATCGACCGCGGCAGCCTGGACAACTTCGCCGTGCTCGGACTGTTGCGCAGCGTCGGCTACCAGGGCCCGGTCGGCTTCCAGGGCTTCTCCATCGGTGGCGACGTCTACACCCAGCTGCGACACAACATCGAGACGCTTCGGGACATGGAGCGCCGGCTCGACGAGCACCCGGAGTGGGCGGAGATCCGATGGGCACACTGACCGCGTCGCCGCGACCCGCCACCGGCGGCGGAAGGAAGCAGGCGCTGAAGTCGCGCCTGCGCCGCGACTGGCCGCTGCTCGCCTTCGGCCTGCCCGGCCTCCTTCTCCTGGTGTTGTTCCAGTACATCCCGCTGCTGGGCAACGTCATCGCGTTCAAGGACTACCAGCCCTACATCGGCATCCTGCAGTCGCCGTGGGTCGGCCTGTCGAACTTCTCGGTCGTCTTCAACGGCGATCCGGCGTTCCTCAACGCGCTGGTCAACACGCTGGAGATCTTCGTCATCCAGACGATCTTCGTGTTCCCGGCCCCGATCTGCCTGGCGCTGTTGCTCAACAGCCTGCTGTCCGAACGCATCAAGCAGGCGGTGCAGTCGGTGCTGTACCTACCGCACTTCCTGTCCTGGGTGGTCGTGGTGGCGATGTTCCAGAGCATTCTGGGCGGCGCCGGACTCCTCAACAACTGGATGCGTTCCCAGGGAGAGCATCCGCTGAACATCATCGGCAACCCCGAGCTGTTCAAGTGGCTGATCACCTCCCAGGTGATCTGGAAGGACACCGGCTGGGCAATGATCCTCTTCCTGGCCGCGCTGTCCGCGATCAACATCAGCCTGTACGAGGCCGCCGCCGTCGACGGCGCCTCCCGGCTGCGGCAGATCTGGCACATCACCTTGCCCGGCATCAAGGGTGTCGTCATCCTGCTGCTGATTCTGCGCCTGGGCAGCGTGCTGTCGGTGGGCTTCGAGCAGATCGTCCTGCAGCAGGGTCCGGTCGGCATCAATGCCAGTCAGGTGCTCGACACCTACGTCTACACCAACGGCGTACTCGACGGGGCCTGGGGCGTGGCCACAGCTGTCGGGTTGGTCAAGGGCGTGCTGGGCGTGGTGCTGGTGCTCGGTGCGAACAAGGTGGCCCACCTGTTCGGCGAACGAGGGGTCTACGAGGGATGAGGGTCCACCATGGCTAGCAACCGCGTCGTCACCCGCGCGGCCGGCCGCCGCGACCTGAGCCGGCCGGGGTCGTCCGGGCGGAAGCGGCGCTCCGGTCCGCCGGGACTCACGCCGCCCGGACCGACGGCACGCGCGAGCAAGGGCGTCTTCCTGTTCGTCT
Source organism: Actinopolymorpha cephalotaxi (assembly GCF_013408535.1). Lineage (NCBI taxonomy): Bacteria > Bacillati > Actinomycetota > Actinomycetes > Propionibacteriales > Actinopolymorphaceae > Actinopolymorpha > Actinopolymorpha cephalotaxi. The sequence goes on along the minus strand of NZ_JACBZA010000001.1, from coordinate 3,473,385 downwards.
GCTGCTCGGTCATCATCATCCCGCTGATCTCGGTGATCGCGACCAGCCTGGCCGACGAGAAGCAGATCAACGCGTCGGGCGGGTTCGTGCTCTGGCCGAGCCATCCCACCCTGCAGGCCTACACGACGGTGTTCGAGAACCCGGTGGTGCTGCACTCGGCATTCGTGTCGATCTGCATCACGCTGGTGGGCACGACGCTCTCGCTGGCGTGCACGTCGCTGCTCGCCTACTCGCTGTCGCGTCCGGGAACGCTGGCGCACAAGCCGGTGCTACTGATGGTGCTGTTCACGCTGCTGTTCTCTCCCGGCATCATCCCCAGCTACCTGATGGTGAAGGAGCTGGGACTGCTCAACTCCTACTGGGCGCTGCTCCTGCCGGTGATGCTGGACGGCTTCAACGTCATCGTCATGCGTGCCTTCTTCCTGGAGTTGCCGCAGGAGATCCTGGACGCCGCACGGGTGGACGGCGCGGGGGAGCTGCAGACGTTCTGGCGGATCGTGCTGCCGTTGTCCAAGCCGGTGCTCGCCGTGGTCGGGTTGTTCTCGGCGGTGGGCTACTGGAACAACTTCTTCACCGCACTCCTCTACATCAGCGACACCACGAAGTGGCCGCTGCAGCTCGTCCTGAACACCTATGTGGTGAAGCAGAACTCGCTGAACCTCAAGTTCATCCCCGGGCACGCACCGCCGCCGCCGGAGTCGATCCAGATGGCGATCCTGGTGATCGCGATCGTGCCCATCCTGGTCGCGTACCCGTTCATCCAGCGCCACTTCAAGAAGGGCGTGCTGGTGGGGTCGGTCAAGGGATGAACCCCGAATCGTCGAAGGCCATCAGTCGAAGCCCATCAAGGGAGCGAGCATGACCGGCAAGGTCGGCATCGGAATCATCGGTTCGCAGTTCGAGGCCGAGGCCCTCGCGGCCTCGGTCGGCATGGGGCGTCACGGGCGGGTGGTGGCGGTCGCCTCACCCACGCCCGGGAACGCGGCCGAACTCGCGCGCCGCCACGACGTCGAGCAGAGTTACCTGGACTACCACGAGCTCATCGACGATCCGAACGTCGACCTGGTGGTGATCGCCGCACCCAACCACCTGCACGCGCAGATGGCCATCGACGCGGCCGGCGCGGGCAAGCACGTCGTCGTGGAGAAGCCGATGGCCCTCACGGTCGCCGACTGCGACCGGATGATCGACGCCTGCGCGAGCGCCGGGGTGCACCTGTTCTACGCCGAGGAACTGTTCTTCACCCCCAAGTACGTCAAGGCCAAGCAGATGGCCGAGGAGGGCGCGTTCGGCGACGTGTTCCTGGTGAAGCAGTCGGAGATGCACTCCGGCCCGCACGGCGACTGGTTCTGGGACACCGAACGCTCCGGTGGCGGGGTGTTCATGGACATGGGCTGCCACGGTCTGTCGTTCTGTCACTGGTTCCTCGGCCGGCCCGAGCCGACCGCGATCACCGCGCACATGGGCACCTACGTCCACAAGGACAGGACGAACGCGGAGGACCACTCGTTCGCCATCGTCGAGTTCGCCAACGGCGCCATCGGTCACGTGGAGAACAGCTGGGCCCGGCTCGGCGGGATGGACGACCGCATCGAGGTCTACGGCAGTGAGGGCGTGAGCTACGCCAACCTGCACATGGGAAACGCGCTGCCGACGTACTCCGAGAACGGCTACGGCTACGCGGTGGAGAAGGCCCCGTCCACCAAGGGGTGGAGCTATCCGATCTACGAGGAGCTGTGGAACTACGGCTTCCCGCAGGAGATGGACCACTTCTGCGCCTGCGTGCTCGGGCTCGAACAGCCGCGGGCGACCGGCGAGGACGGGCGGCTCGCGCTCCAGCTGATCTACGCCGGTTACCAGTCGGCGGGTATCGGTCAGCGGGTCACGCTCCCGTTCGACCCCGGTCCGGCGAAGCGGCCGATCGATCTGTGGACCACCCCGGTGAAAGCACTCGAATGATGCGACTCGTCGACGCGCACGTCCACGTCGGCCGGCAGAAGTACCCGCCGGTCGAGGACTGTCTGACGGCCATGACCCGTGCCGGGGTCGGGCAGGCGGTGCTCGTGCAGTACGTCGGCAACACCGACAACCGCTACCTGCACGAGTGTCGGACCAGGCATCCCGGCCGGTTCGCGCTGGTCGGGATGGTCGACCCGGAGCGTCCGGACGCGCCGGACCAGGTGGACCGGCTGGCGGCCGCGGGCTTCGCCGGCGTGCGGTTGTGGGCCACCACCCGCTCACCCGGCGCCGACCCCCTCGCGGTCTGGCGCGCCCTCGACCGCAACCACCTGGTGGCCAGCGTCCGCGGGCCGTTCGCCGACATCGCGCACCCTGACTTCGCCGCACTGCTCGACGAGGTGCCCGGTCTCGTGGTGCGGATGGAGCACCTGGGGTTCTTCCGGTACGGCGTCGACGCCGGCTTCGACGCGTTCCTGCGGCTCGCCGACCGGCCCGGGGTCTGCACCATGTGGTCGGGCTACCACGCCTACAGCAGCGCCGGCCACCCCTACCCGGACGCGACGCCGTACCTCCGCGCGTCGCTGGCGGCCTACGGTCCGGAACGCGTCATGTGGAGCGGTGACTGGAACCGCGACCGGACGGCGACCGATGACGAGTACGACGCGGCGGTGGAGCACGTCACCGAACACCTGGACTTCCTGACCGAGGCCGACCGCGAGTGGATCCTCGGCCGTACCGCCGCCACGGTGTTCGGCCTGGAGGGCGCGCCGTGACCACCACACCTCGGATCACGCCCAGGATCGGCCTGATCGGCCCCGGCGCCGTGGCCGAACTGCACGCCGACGCGATCCGTGCCGCCGGCGGGACGCTGGCCGCCGTCGCCGGGCACACGCTGCCGAGTACGCAGGACTTCGCGGCACGGCACGGAATCCGCGCCGTGCACACCGATGTCAACCAGATGTTGCGTACCGAAAGTCTCGACGCCGTGGTGGTCGCGTCTCCGAGCGACCTGCACGTCAAGCACACCTTGACAGCACTCGAGCACGGACTCGACGTGCTGTGCGAGGTCCCGCTGGCGACGTCGCTCGCCGACGGCCGGGAGGTGGTGGCAGCCGCCGAACGCCACGGCCGGCAGGTCATGGTGGCCCACACACTGCGGTTCATGCGGCCACACCGTGAGGTTCGGCGGCTGGTCTCCACCGGGCAACTGACCATCACCCAGCTGGTCGCGAGGCGGCTGCAACTGCGCCAGCGTGACGTCGGCTGGACCGGCCGCCCACGAGACTGGGTGGACGACGTTCTCTGGCACCACGCCGCCCACCTGGTCGACCTCGCCGCCTGGCTGCTCGACGACTCACCGGAGGCGGTGTACGGGGGAGTGGGACAGCCGTGGGACGGCAACGGCCGGCCGATGGACGTCGCGGCGGTCCTGCGGACCCGCGACAGCCGGCTCGCCTCGCTGGCGCTGTCCTACCACTCCCGCGAGTCGGTGAACGACGTACTCCTGATCTCGCCCGAGCAGACACTGGTCATCGCCGACGGCAGGCTCCGGCGCGGAGCGGAGCTGCTCGTCGACAGCGGGGACCTCGCGGCCGCCGAACGCGCGGCGGTCGCCGCGCAGGACGCCCACTTCCTCGAAGTGGTGGGGCAGGGACGCGAGCCGGAACCATCGGCCGAGGATGTGCTGGCCGTCCTCGAGGTGCTCGACAAACTCGCGCCGCAACCTTCCGTTGTCAAGACCTAGGACAGATATGCTCACTCCACGTACACGCGCCGAGAGAGGCGGTCCGACATGAGCGCGCGTCCTCAGGAAGCGGGCAGCAGCGAGGTTCGCGCGCCCGCGGGCCGCCGCCGGGGTAGTGACCGGGTGCTGCTGGGCGCCCAGGTCGCCGACGGCCTCACCGACTACATCCGGCGCGAGGGCCTGGTCGCCGGGGACCCGCTGCCGTCGGAGGCGGTGCTCGCCGACGAGTACGGCGTGAGCCAGCGCGTCGTCCGCGACGCGCTGCGGCAGCTCGGCCAGCAGGGCGTGCTGCGCACCCAGCAGGGCAAGCGTGCCGTGGTCAGCGACCTGCGGCCGGTGGCCGTGCACGGCTACTTCAAGCTCGCCACCGGCATGGACAAACACGCCATCGGGGAGCTGCTCGAACTCCGCCAGGCGCTGGAGACCAAGGCCGCGGGGTTGGCCGCCACCCGCATCAACGAGAGCCGGCTCGCCGAGCTGGAGGAGATCCTCGGCAAGACCACGGCCTGCGGCGACGACCTCGCCGCCCGGGTGGAGCTCGACCTCACGTTCCACCAGATGATCGTCCGCGCCTCGGAGAACCGCTTCTTCACCGCCATCCACGAGGCGCTCGCCGACGCCCTCGCTTCGGAACGCCGCCGGGGCGCGGCGCTCACCGAGTCCGCTGTGGGGCACCACGAGGAGAGTGACGCCGAGCACCGGACCATCATGTACGCGCTGAGTTCAGCCGACCTGATGCTTGCCGAGCAGGCCATGCGTACCCACCTGGAGCGCGTCGCCCGCCGCTACGAACAGGCAGGATGACGCATGGCCCGCTGGGTCACGGTCAGCGCCGTCTCCGCCCCGGCCTGGAATCCCGGCCCGGATCTGGATGCCGCCCGGGCCGCCGAGCTCATCGCCGACGGCCTGGTGCGGCGCCTCGCCGCGGTCCTGCCGGACCGACCCGATCTCGTTCTGCTGTCCGAGTACTGCGACGAGTGGGTCACCGACGCCCCGATGGACTACTACCGGGCCAGGGGAGACCGGGTCCGTGACCGCCTCGCCGAGGTGGCCCGCGAGCACGGCTGCCACATCGGCTACTCCGCGGTTCGGCAGGCAGCGGACGGCCGCTGGCACAACTCGCTCCAGCTGATCGACCGGACCGGAGCGGTCGGCGGGACGTACGACAAGTTCCATCTCACGATCGGCGAACACGACGAGCTCGGGCTCACCCACGGCGACGCCGCCCCGGTGTTCGACCTCGACATCGGGCGGGTCGCCTGCGTGATCTGCTTCGACCTCAACTTCGACCAGCTGCGCGAGCGCTACGCGGCGGCCCGGCCCGACCTGGTGCTGTTCAGTTCGATGTTCCACGGCAGTTTCCTGCAGACCCAGTGGGCGTACTCCAGCCGCGCCTGGCTGGTGGCGGCCGTCCGCCCGCCTGCACCGTGCGGGATCGTCTCGCCCGTGGGAGAACCGGTCGCGGCCAGCACCAACTACGTCGACCACGTGACGCACCGGATCAACCTCGACAGGGTCGTCGCCCACCTCGACTTCAACAGCGACCGGCTCGCCGAACTCAAGCGCCGCTACGGCCGCGGCGTCCGCATCCACGACCCGGGCCTGCTCGGGTCCGTACTCGTCACCAGTGAGTGCGACGTGCCGGCGGAGGAGATGGCCGCCGAGGTCGGCCTGGAGTTACTGGACGACTACCTGACGCGTTGCCGGTCCCATCGTGACGCCGCGTCGGCGCGGCAGTCGAACGGGTGACCTGACCCACGGATCCACCCGATTTTTTACCCGACAGGGGTTCCGAATGGGGTGCCGCATGGTCGCAGAACGTACATAAACCGTGGTGGTGTGGCCGAAACCGGAAAACGAACGCCAACCCAAGGTGACATCCCTATTCTTCTCGTCACCCCGGTGAAGTCGGCCAGTACGGCGCCTTCACCGTTTTCTAGCCGCAGCGTTGGGATCCGGTGGTGAAACGCATGGTCCGTCGAACAGCGACCAACAACTCCGCAGACGAGAACGAGCAGGGAGGGTTGACGCGACGGGCGCTTCTGTACGGGTCCGCGGTCACGGCAGCGGCCCTGACCCTCGCCGGCTGTAACTCAGGTTCCGGTGGGCAGGAGGGACGGAAGAAGACCGCCGCCCAGGCCGGAAGCGCGAACCGCAAGGGCTCGGCCCGCAAGCCGCTCGCGGCCCCGGCGTCGTTCAAGGAAGCTCCCTCGCTGGCCGCGCAGGTGAAGCAGGGGAAGTTGCCGCCCGTGGAGAAGCGGCTCCCGGACAACCCCTACGTCGTCCCGCACAACTGGCTGGAGCCCGGCAAGTACGGCGGCAACCTGAGGATGATGATCCCTGCCACCGACGACGGGCAGCTGAAGGAGTACATGTACGGCCACTCCCCGCTGCGGTGGCTCAACGACGGCCTCGACATCGGCCCCGGCCTGGTGGAGAGCTGGTCGTCCAACGCCGACGCATCCGAGTGGACGCTGCACTTCCGCAAGGGCCTCAAGTGGTCCGACGGCCAGCCGTGGACCACCGCGGACGTGATGTTCTGGTGGGAGGACATGGTCCTCAACGAACAGCACTCCGAGGTGCCGCCGGACGAGGCGAAGTCGGGCAAGGGAACGGTCATGAAGATGACCGCACCCGACGACTACACGATCGTGATGAAGTTCGACGCGCCCGCACCGCTGACCGCGGACCGCCTTGCCATGTGGGTCAACCGTGGCATCGGACCCGGTTGGATGGAGCCCAAGCACTACATGAAGCAGTTCCACCCGAAGTACAACAAGTCGGTCGGCAAGAACTGGGCCACCGCCGACGGTGAGTTCGAGAAGAAGCGCAACTGGCAGATCAACCCGGACAGCCCGACCATGACCGGCTGGCGGCTGAAGTCGTACAAGGAAGGACGGCAGTCCGGCTGGGAGCGCAACCCGTACTACTGGTGCGTCGACCGGCAGGGCAACCAGCTTCCCTACGTCGACACGCTCACGGCCTCCGCGGTGCAGAACCAGGAGGTCGCCAAGCTGCAGATCCAGCAGGGCAAGATCGACTACCTGCTGGGTGGGTTCATGGGCGTGTCGCTGAGCGACGTGTCGGGCCTGAAGGCGGCGCAGTCCGCGAGCAAGACCGTACCGATCCTGTGGGACGCGGGAGACGGCACGGGAGCGGCGTTCTTCTTCAACTACGACTACTACGACGAGAAGCTCCGCAAGCTGATCCGCGAGCCGAAGTTCCGCCAGGCACTCTCCTTCGCGTTCAACCGCGAGGACGCCCAGAAGACCATCTACTTCAACACCGGTGAGAAGACCACCGGCACGATGAGCACCAAGGCCATCGAGTACCACGTCAACGACGAGGGCAAGCAGGTCTACAAGCAGTGGCGTGACAGCTACGTCAAGCACGACCCGGAGAAGGCGAAGGCGATCCTCGACGCACTCGGCGTGGTGGACAAGGACGGCGACGGCAAGCGGGAGGCGCCGGACGGCAGCAAGCTGATCGTTCGCCTGCAGTACGCCTCGAACGTCGGCAGCGACTACAAGAAGCTGAACGAGCTGCTGGTGCGGGACTGGAAGGCGATCGGGATCGACGCCCGCCAGTTCCCGATCTCCCCGGAGGCGTACGGCACCGAGTGGAACACCGGCAAGCTGATGTCCAACTCGGGCTGGGGCGTCGGCGACGGCCCGAACTGCCTGGTCTACCCGCAGTGGCTGGTGCCGCTGGAGCCGAGCCGCTGGGCCCCGCTGGAGGGTCAGTTCTACAACGTGCGTGGCACCCCGGACGAGCACAAGCAGAAGAACGTCGACCCGTTCAAGCGGACACCACCCCGGATGGAGCCGGAGGCGGGCGGTCCGGTCGAACGACTCTGGAAGCTGTACGACCAGAGCAAGACCACGGTCGACGAGATGGGCCGGCACCGCCTGGTGTGGGAGATGACGAAGATCCACGTCAAGGAGGGGCCGTTCTTCCAGGGCTCGGTGTCGAACGCGCCCTCGGTCATGCTCGCGCACCAGGAGCTGAAGAACGTTCCTCGTAAGGAGAATCTCGGCCAGGGCGGCTTCACCGCTCCGTGGATCCACCCGACCCCTGCGGTCTACGACCCCGAGACGGTGTTCTGGTCCGACCCTGAGAAGCACTAGGTCGGCAGCGCATCAGTGGCCGGTGCCCTCGGACCTGTGGTCCGCGGTCACCGGCCACGGCTGCCTTTCGTCCCACCGAGGCGCTGAGCGAGTACCGCGGCCTGGCTGTGCTCGACGTCCTTCGTCGCCGTCAGGAGTGTCACCGGGGTTCTACGTGCGAGTTTCCGGAGCCGGTCGAGCACAGCGTCGCGCTCGGGCTCGGACAACTCAGCGGAGTAGCGACGCGTGAACTCCTCGAACTTCCCCGGTTGGTGGCCGTACCACTTACGCAGCTGAGTGGACGGTGCGATCTCCTTCTCCCACGAATCCAGTGCGGCCGCCTCCTTGGTAAGGCCCCGCGGCCAGACCCGGTCGACGAGAACCCGCGTGCCGTCCTCGGGGGAGGGTGGGTCGTAGACCCGCCGAAGCCGCACTCTGATCGTCACGATCCTCACCTCCTGCGCAAACCTGTGCATGACCGGCTGGTTGGCCAGGATGTCCCCGTGTTCAGGATCGCTCGCCTCGGGCCGAAACGGAAACGGCGTCGGCCGGCGACCGTCACAGTGGTCACCGACCGACGCCGTTGCGCGGCCCGGCTGGGCCCGGCTGGGTTGTGTGCCCAGCCGGGCCGAGTTCCCTACGGGGTGGCGCCCGCAGGCTTGTGCGCGTTCCACCAGTCATCCTGCGAGGCGTCGCCGCCGGCGTAGTGCACCGTCGTCGTGGCGAGCTTCCAGATGCCCCGACCGTAGGTGGCGGCGTACAGGTGGTCGTCACCTGCCGGCCCCGGCTCGAGGTCGTTCACGACGGTCGCCGGCAGGCCGGTTCCGAGCTTGGCCCAGTTGCCGTCCGCATCGCGGAGGAAGGCGCCGAGGTCCGTGCCGAGAGCGACCCTGCCGTCGCCGACGAACTTCACGGTGCTGGCGGGTACGTCGGGAAGGCTGGTCGAGGCGTCGCTGCCGTTGGACCAGTCGTGCCACGTCACGCCGTCGGTGGACTCGAACAGGTGCCCGATGCCCGCGCCGGGTCCCTCGACCCAGCGCCGCGAGAAGCCGTTGAACGCCAGCAGGTAGTGAACTTGCCCGGCTTCACGGTAGACGTCCGCGCCGGAGATCATCCGGTTCGGCAGCGTACCGACGACCTTGCCGCCCGCGTCGACGACCTTGGCGTCGGTGGTGGTCAGGATCTTCCAGCCGTGGTTGCCGGAGCCCCCGAGCGCCGCGGCGTCGGCCCTGCCGAACGCGTAGCCACTCTCGAACGCGCCGCCGGGGCTGCACGAGCCGCAGAACGGCACGATCGCGTCACCGTGGTCGGAGGCGACCGCCGTCGCGGTGCGCGCAGCGGTGCCGGCCGCGTTCGTGCCCAGGTCGACGAGCTTCTGCCAGTCCTGGCCGGAGGCGATGTTGAAACCCTTGGTGTTCAGCCAGACACGCTGCCCGCCCGCCAGCCAGTTGTCGATGTGCTCGTGGTCGGCGGCGAACGGCGCGGTGAACCGGGCCGTCGTCTCCGGAGGCGCGATGCTGCGCGTGTGCGCCTTGCTGAGGTCGGTGAACGAGTCCGTCCCGGTCGCGGCGGCGCACACGTTGGTCACCCGCATCGCCAGATCGACGTACTCCTGGACGATCCGGCAGCCGTCGTTCGGGTCGACGAGGACGTCGCCGCCGTCGCCGCCGAAGTTGGAGCCCATCGTCTTCTCGGAGGAGGCGCCGGTGAACAGGATCGAGCCACCGTTGTCCTGGAGGCCGCCGCTGACCACGACACCGTTGTGATCGTAGGACCTGGTGCCCATGATGGCGGCCGCCTTGGCGGGGTCGACCTTGCCGATGCCGACGGCGTAGTACTGCAGGAAGTCCGGCGTGCCGCTCTGCGGAGCGCTGAGGCTCTGCCAGTCCGTCGCGTGGCCCTCGCCGTTGGCTCGGCCGCTGACCGGGCGGGTGTAGAGACCGCCGTCGTTGCCGACGTAGAGCCGGCCGTTCGCGATCGCGACCGCGTGCTGGTCGGAGTGCGTGGTGCTCGGGCAGCCGAGCTGGTCGGCGTTCGCGTCGCTGCCCCAGCAGGAGAAGAAGAAGTTCCAGTACGGGCCGGGGGTGGTCCAGCTCGCTCCGGAGTTCTTCGTCTCGTAGACCTCCTCCAGCCCCGCGAACACGTGGTCGTCATTGGTCGGGTCGACGGCGAGGAACTGGTTGTACCAGGCCTGCACGCCCGGCTGGTAGCCCGGATTCACCGCGCCGGCGTGCTTGACGGTCGGGTCCAGCGCGGAGCCGGCCTGTGCCAGCTTTTGGGAGTCGGCGATCTTCGACCAGGGTCCGGACACCGAGCCGCTGTTCGAGACGTAGATGCCGCCGAGCTCGGAGTAGCTGTTGCCCTGGCTGGCGTGGTCGGGGTTGTGCACGAGCGCGTACAGCTTCTTCTTACCCCAGGCGAAGGTGGTCCGCCCGATGTCCTTCGGGTTGATCGAGCCGGTCACGTTCGACTTCGCGAACGTCCACGACTGCGTGCCCGCGTCGTAGCGCCCGTCGTACCACCCGTTGTCGGTGCCGCCGGCGACCCAGCCGAAGGCGGCGACCAGGTGGCTGTCGTTCGTGGGGTCGATGGCGACGTCGGTGACGTAGTTGTCGGTGCTGTGCGTGCCGGTGGGAGTGTCTGAGGGCAGTGCACTCGGGTTGGGCACGAACACCGGCTTCCAGGTGGCGTTCAGGTCGGTGGTCGAGTGGCGCCACAGCCCGAAGCTGGACGGGGCGTACGCCCAGGTGCCGGCCTTGTTGAACCGGATCTGCTGGATGACGGCGCCGTCGAAGAGGTTCTTCCGCGTGCCGGTCTGGCCGGGCGCGGCGTCCCCGTCGGCGAGGTGGGTCCAGACCGGCGTGGTGCTCGCGTGCTGGGCGACCCAGACGCCGTCACCGGCGTAGGTGGTCGCGCCGGTCGATCCGTCGCCGGTGGCGTACCAGAGCTCGTCCCGGGAGGCGACGTAGGCGAGCGCGCCGCTCGACAGCGCGGGCACTCCGCCGCTGACGTCGGAGATGGACGTCCACGGGCCGTTCTGGGCGACGTTCCTGCGGTAGACACCGCCGCTGGCACCTGCTGCGAACAGGTAGTCGCCCCCGGCCGCGAGTGCCTGCACCCGACCGGTCACGAAGCCGCCGCCCGCAGTCGTGTTGGCGTAGTAGTCGCGGTAGCGCTGGTCGTCGGAGTTGTAGGGTACGTTGCTGACCTCGTCCCACGCTCCACCCGTCGACGTCATGCCGTGGACGTGGTCGACCGCCGCGGTGTAGCCGCCCTGGAGCGCGAAGCCCGGGGCGTTGCGTGCGTCGTTGAACTGGGCGAGGGCGCTGGTGATCTCCTTCGTCTCGCCACCGGCGCCGTCGGCTTCGTCGACGCCCTGAATTTCGTGCAGGTACTCCTTCGCTACGTGGGGTAGCGCTGTTCGATGCGTGGTCTCGCCTGTGCCTTGCGGGGTGGCGGTGGTACTCATTGCGACCACCGTTGCTGAGACGGCAGCGATCGCTGCGCAGGTCAGAACAAGTGGGCGACGAGGCCGACGGAGAGGTACTCCGGACACGTCTGCTCCTCGAGAGCAAGAAGGGTGGGGTGCGGCGCTTGGGTGCTGGCCCCCGTGGTTCGGTTAGTTTGTACACGCAAACGGGGCTAATGTCATGCGACCTCGCTGAAGGCCCGCGTTCACCGGAGGTGGCGATGCGGCTCAGGACGTGACGAAGTACTGCTCCGGCGCGGTCGGGCCCGGGGTCGGGTAGCGCCAGGACGCGATCATCGACTTCGGCACGTTGTGGAAGTTCCTTCGCTTGATGCCGAACGTCCCGACCGGGAGGACGGTGCCCAGCACCCAGAACTCCTCCGCGGCGATCCGCAGGATCTCCATGAACAGTTCACGTCTGCGGTTCTCGTCGACGGTCTCCCCGATCCGGTCGTACAGGCTCATCTGGCGGCGTGCGGCCTCGGGCGGCTTCTCACCGCTCCGTCCGCGGCTGGTGTACCAGGTCGACCACAGGAGTGCGAAGTTGGACTCGTTGTTCGCCGGGAAATACCACCGCGGATCCACGATGCCGTCCCGCAGGCCGCCGTCGCCGGTCCACACGCTCGCCTCGTGTTTGTTCGCCGCCTTGCGCGTGTAGTACAGCGAACGGTCGATCGAGTAGAGGTTCAGCTTCACCCCGACGCGTTCCCAGTAGCCGCGGACGAGTTGGAGTGCGTCGATCTGGGTCGGCTCCTCGGTGATCACGTCGATGTTGAACGTCAGCCGCTTTCCGTCCGGCCGCAGCCTGAACCCCTCCGGGTCACGGCGGGTGTAACCGGCCTTGTCCAGGTGCCGGTCGGCCAGCTTCGGGTCGTACGCGGTGTACTGCGTGGCGAGCTGCTCGAGGTAGAACTCCGACTCCTTGCGGGGTGCTGCCTGCCAGGGTTCGCCCTGCCGCTGGTAGACCGCCGCGATGATCTCCTTGCGGTTGATCGCGTAGGACAGGCCGATCCGGAAGTCGCGGTTCTGGAACACCTCCCGGAGCTTTCGGTCCGGGTGGTTGAGGTTGAACGCGATGACGGTCTTGTTCATCGTCGAGTCCAGACCCTCGACGAACTCGTACTCACCGCGTTCCCGGTTGGACGCGAGCACCGGCTTGTTCTTCGGCGTTCCGAGGTTGGGGTTGTAGAACGTCGGACTGAGGAGCTCGAACTCCCCGTCCATCGCCCGCAACAGCGCGGCCTCCTGGTCACTGATCACGGTCCGGACGATGCGGTCCAGGTAGGGAAGCTGGCGTCCCTGCGGATCGGTCTTCCAGTAGTACGGGTTGCGTTCGAGGATCATCCGGTTGCCCTGCTGGGTGACGCTGGTGGTGTGCCACGCCGTCAGCAGCGGGACCTGCGGCTGCCAGATGTCGCCGATCCACCCCTGTGAGCCGCCCTTCTGGGCGAAGAGCTGGTACCAGTGCTCGGTCTTCTCCTTCTTCAGCAGCTCACCGATGTCCTTGTTGTACTTGGGATGGAACTGGCGGAAGTAGTGCTTGGCGCAGATCGTCAGCACGTGTGCGCCGTTGGACGCCAACTGCTCCAGGAACAGTCCGTTCGGCCTGGTGAAGACGAACCGGAACGTGTGCTCGTCGAGGACGTCCAGGTGTGCCGGCCGGTCGGCGGTGACGAAGAAGTTCGGCGGTGCGGAGAACAGCTCGTTGTTGAGCACCACATCCTCGTAGGCGAAGGCGATGTCCTCGGTGGTGAAGGGCTCTCCGTCCGACCACTTCATGCCCCGGCGCAGGTGGAAGGTGTACTCCCGGCCGTCGCCGCGGATCTCCCACGAACGAACGACGTTCGGGATCACCTTCTTCCAGTCCGCGCTCCACCGGACCAGCCACTCGTAGTAGACCTCCGCACCGCCACCTGCCGGGGGGCTGTCACCGAACAGGTCCCACTGACCGCCGTACGTGCCGATCCGCTCGTGCGGTGGGACCACCAGCGGATCGGTGGGCAGTCGCTGCTTCAGGGGTGGGAGGTCTCCGGCCTTGACCCGCTTGCTGAGCTCGGGCGCCTCCTTGGCGGTGGAGGAACCTTCGCCGCCGGTGCCGCCGGCTCGCTTCGCCTGCGGCTTGGTGGACAACATGTCGCAGCCGGCCGTGAACGCGGCGGTGGCCATGACGCCGCCCGCACGCAGCAGGTGCCGCCGGGACGGGTTCAGTGGGAGAGCGATCCCCTGCTCGGGTGGTGCGGTCGGTTCGACGGCGTCGTCGGAGCGATCTGCGCGCATGGAAACCGCCTTCCTTTTCAGGGAGGCTAGGTCGCTCAGGTGGGCGCGTACACGGCTCGGTGCGGCCACCTTCGGAAAATTCCAACACGGTTGCGGTGCCGTGACCGTCCTTGTCTCACACCGTTTCTCGACCGTTGGTACGGCCGATCTCATCGCCGTCGTCGACCGCGGCCGGCTCGTCGAGGTCGGTGACCACAGCAACTGATGGCTTCGCAGGGTGTGTACGCCGAGCTCTACACCCTGCAAGCCCGTTCATACCTCTATCCGGGCTCCTCGTCGGGAATCCGGGTGATGAAGTCGGAGAGCATCATCCGCGGTGTGTCGAGCGTGTTCGGCGCGGCGACGTGCAGCATGTCCTGGTTCATCAGTACGACGTCGCCGGGGCGACCGCACAGCTCGACGACGCGAAGGTGGGTGCCTTCGACGACGTCTCCCTCGTCGAGGTATCGGCGAAGCTGCTGCTCGCCGGTGACCGGTTCCCGCCAAAGGTCGGCGAACCAGCTGTGCCGCTCCGCAAGTACGGCCTTCATGGTGCTCGTCTTCATGAACCCACCTGCCTGTCGGCAGAGCTCCCAGGTGAGATGGTGCGAGCCGGCCATGACCAGCGTTCCGCCGCCGCGGGGACGAACCTCGTTTAGGAAGGTGAAGGCGACGACTCCAGGGATCGGTCCGGTGGACCACTGCGTGGAGTCGACGTGCCAGTTCCTGGCCGGGATCGCCCACTGTGCCTGCAGATTCGGGAAGGTGACCAGCGGGTGGCCCCAGTGCGCGGGCGGTTTCCACGCCGTACCCAGCAGGTCGGTCACGGGCTCGGACAGGTGCTCGCTCAGGCCGTCGAAGGCACCGGCGCGCATCAGCGTCTTGAAGCCGACGCGGCCCTCGATGGCACTCCACGTCGTGGGGTCGTCGTGCCGGCGCCCGTGCATGATCGACAGAAAGGCCCACAGGCGGTCGCGCATCGCCAGGGCCGTGGTGGCGGGCACCGCCTGGGGGAGTGGCAGCAGTCCGTCCGACTCGAACCGTGCCGTCTGCTCGTCAGTCAACATCGCTCTCGTCTCCTGGCCGGGCCGGAGCGGCGACGTGACCCTCGGGAAGACAGCGAGTCACGTCACCAGATCCGGCGTACTGAATCTGGCGAGTGACTTCGGGTGTCTGCCCGAAGGTGACGCCGACGTTACCTCTGGAAGCTTTGCTGCCGCTACCCGATTATCATCTCCCCGTCGTTCGGAATCCGCTTCCGGCCACCGCCCGGTGTCGACTCGCACTTGCTGCGCCCACGGGCGCCAGGGCTGCCGGCGCTGCAGATGTGGGGACCTCGTGGGGAGTGGTCGACACGGCATGGTGGAGAGTGGGTTGAAAGCTCCTTACACAGAAGGGAGTACGCCCATGAAGATCAACCGATCCTCGTTCGCCGGGATCCTCGCGTCGGGCGTGGCGGTGGTGGCGCTCACCACCGGTGGCGTCGCGGCGGCAGGCAGCCCGGCCGTAGCGGCCGACAGGACACAGACGACCCAGATCGTGCAGACCGCGCAGTCGCGGCAGGGTGGGGCGCCGGACGACATGCACGGCATGCACTCCATGCACGGCATGTTCGAACGGATGCTGCACGGTGAGTTCGTGCTGGCCAAGCCAGGAGGTGGCCGCCAGACCGTACTGATCCAGCGGGGCGCGGTGCAGAGTGTGAGCACGGACAACATCTCGTTGCGCAGCAGCGACGGTTTCAAGGGGACCTACACCGTCGGCGCCGACGCCACAGTCAACGCCGGCCGCAACGGCCTCGGCTCGATCAAGGACGGTGCGCAGGTGGTCGTGGTCGCGACCGGAAGCATGCAGAACGCCACCGCGGTGCACGTGTTCGACGTCTCGCTGATGAAGTCACATCACGGCATGGGACAGATGCCTCGCTGATACCAGAGATCAAGGGGAGTTGAGCCGGTCATATTTGCGGGGCGCGGTCGTTCGCCGCGATGTGCACGAGCATCATGCGTGGGGTGTCCGAGACGTTCGGGGCAGGGGCGTGAAGTGAGCGGGAGTTCATGAGGATCACGTCTCCCGGTTCACCGGTCAGCTCTGCCACGTGCAGCGGTACCCCGTCGACGACCGCGCCGTCGTGAAGGTATCGCCGACGTCGATCGTCAACAGTGCCTTGCGTCCAAAGGTCCCGTAGCCACTCGTCCTGGGACGCCAGACGTGCCTTGAGCTCTGAGGACCGCAGCCGTGCGTCCGGACCGACCGCGGCGACGGTCTGGCGGACGAGCCGATGTGACCCCGCAACCACGACGGTGCCGCCACCGCCGGGACGCACCGGTGCCAGGAACGTGAAGATCGTTACTGCCTGGATGTCGTCAGTGCTGCCGAGGCCGTCGGTGTGCCAGCTCGTGTATGGCACGTCCCACGAGTCGCCGGACTGTGGGAACGTCACCAGCGGTCGCCCCCACCTCCGCGGGCGTTGCCAGTTTTCCGCCCCGAGAAGGTCGTCCAGTGCGTTGCACACGGCGGTCGAACCCATTGGGTCGAACGTCCCGGATGGCCTGAGCGGCTGGAGGTGCCACGCCTTCTCGAGCGTCCAGGTGGCCGGATCGTCGCGGCTGATGGCGTACTTGCGGGCCAGGAAGTCCCATACCTGCTCACACATCGTCGTGACCTCGGGCACCGGGATTGCCTGGCGGAGCCGGATGATGCCGAGCCGGTCGAACTGTTGCCGTTGGGCGGGTGAGAGCACTGCCCCTCCTTCGCCGACCAAGAGTCGTGACAGGCGGCCAACGCCACGACGGTAACGCAAGGCCGCCGCACCGTGGGCTCACTACGCAGGCCGCCGCATCAACAGCCCGTAGGTGGCGCTCAACGACTCGGTTGCGGCCCTCGCAGGGGTCGCAGTTTGAACATCAGGATGCCGAGATACTTGTTCAGCAGCGCCTGCTTGTGGGGATAGCGCTCGGCGGCTTCGGCAGGCATCCGCGGCTCGACCGCGGCTTCGATCCACAGCCCAGCCGCGCTGAAGGTGTTCAGCAGGTCCGACATCGTGTACGGCCGCTTGGTGAGGGTGACCCCCTCATCCCAGTTGCGGTGCCGGTAGGTGAACGATTCGGTGGCGAAGTACTCCTCTCCCAGGGAGGTGCCGTTCTGCTCCGCTCGTTCGATCGCGTACCGGATCGGCTGGGTACGGGTGAGCAGGATGAAGCCGTCCTCGGCCAACATCCCGCGCGCGGTCCGCAACGCCCGGACCGGGTCCGCGGCGTACCCGAAGGACTGCAGGAACAGGATCCGGTCGAACAGCCGGCCGGCGAGGCCCGGCACCGCCGCCAGGTCGGAGAGATCACCCTCGACGAGCTCGACGCCCGGCGGCGGCGCGATGAAGTTCCCGCTGATGTCGACGCCGACCGATGCGGCGGCTCCGTCTTCAGCCAACTGAGCGATCTTCGCCCCGTTGCCGCAACCCGCGTCCAGGACGGCGAGTCCGGTGACGTCGCCGAGGAGAGAGCGCTGCGCCGGCCACTCGACGAGCCGGTCCAGCGAGTCCTCACGGGCGCGCGCCTGCTCGAAGCCCGACGAGAGTGTCTGCCACGGACGGCTCGAGTCGCCGCCGCCTGCGTCAGCAGTGCCTGTACCTGAGTTCTCCTGAACCATGAGCGAATAATGCCGGATGAGCCAGGGCGTGTGGGTGCGGGTCGTTCAGGACGACTCGACGGTGCCGAGGGAATACGCCGCGGCGTACTCCTCGATCGTCATGCCCATCAGCACGACGTCGTGATATTCCCCGGCGAAGTACTGCGACCTCCGGCGTCTGCCTTCCTCGACGAACCCGAGCTTCTGGTGCAGGTTCAGCGAGGCCGTGTTGTACGCGTAGACCTCGACGTCGCATTTCTGAAAGCGGCGCTCGCCGAACATGTAGCGCAGCAGCAGGACGATGGTTTCGCTGGCGTAGCCGCGCCGCTGGAAGTCGGTCCCGATCGCGATGCCGTAGGAGAAGACCCCGGAGTTCTTGTCGATCCCGTTCGTACCGAACCAGCCGACGAGCCGTCGGTCGGCAAGCGACTCGATGCCGGCACCGAACTCGTCGTCGTTGGGAGTGCCGACGCCGGACTCCAGGTAGTGGCGGTAGCCGGCCTTCGAACGCGGCGGGTGCAGCCGGTCGTTGTTCCGCATGAACGTGGAGTCCTGGTCGAACTCCATCAAAAGCTCGGACTCCTCGGGCTCGATGCCTCGCACCCGCACGCGTTCACCAACCCAGATGGACTCCACCCGCCGGACCGTAGCAGCGGCCCATGTTCGGAGGCGACCGAAATTCGGGGGAGCGAACGGCGGGTACGGACAGCTCGTGTCTGACTTACGCTGCGACGGATGAACGAGTCGTTGACGCCAAACGCCTGGCTGACGACGACCGGGTCGGCGCCTGGATCGCCATCCGCCGGGCCGCGACAGCTCTGGCCGAGGTCGCCACCGAACGCTGGGGCGAGCGGGCCGGGTCCTTTGGACGGTACTGGACGCACTTCGAGGCCCGGGCGGATCGGCACGGCGGTGCGGCGTTCGCGAAGCAGCTTCTCACCGCGGCGTACGCTCAGCCACATCTTGCTCTGGAGGTTCCGGAGTGGCTCGCCGACCGGATCGCGCTGTCCTACAGGGCGCGCATCCTGATAGGGGAGAACATCACGCCGGAGCAGAACGCGCGCGACAACCTGCTCGCCTACCCGGGGATGTACCTTCAGCCGAGGCAGACTTCGTTGCCTTCGGGGTCAGCGAAGATCCACGGGTGGTCCGGGTCCGCGCGGCGGCCACCGGCGGCGAGCACGGCGGCGATCCGGGCCTCAGCCTGTTCGGGAGGCACTTTGATGTCGACGTGGATCCGGTTCCGCTCGCGTCGCGGCTCCTTCATCTGCTGGAACCAGAACGACGGTCCGCGACCTCGGGGATCCACGACGTCCTCGTCGGTGTCGCGACGGAACTCATAGCCGAGCGCTTCCCGCCAGAACGGCATCACGTCGGGGATCGAGAGCGCGTCGACCGAAACCTGGAGGTGCTGCGTGCGCGCCGGGTCGGCCGGTATGCCCAACTCCCGCGCAGCCACGGAGATCTGTCGAGCGATCTCCACGTGCCGCGCTCCGATGCCGGCGAAGAATCTCCCCGAGGTGATCGTGGTCAGGCGTACGGTCACACCGTCTGGCCGGAGGTCGACATCGGGCAGATGGTCGGCGTCGATGGCGGGCAGGTCGGCCATCGCCTGGATCAGCCGGGCGCCGATCGCGAAGGAGTCCGTAGGAAAGAACGTCTGGATTCCGTCACCGACGAACCGCCAGTCGTCGACGCCTTCGCAGGCATAGAACTCCTCCGGGCCCATCCACCCAGGTCGCTCCCACGGCGCGGTCGCTTCCAGCGGGTCAGCCATGTCGTACCTCCCAGCTAAGGTGCACCGATGCTGCCACAGCCAACGTCGCGGCGGTAGAGACTTCACGTCCGTCGTCGCCGGGTGGTGTTGACGTCGGGGGAGCGGCATGGTTGCATACCCGCAACGTGTCGAGGGACGCGTCGAGACTCGCCGGAAGGCTGGAAGCCACCCTCCTTGTCCATGGATCAGCGTGGGATCACACTGCCGCTCTGAGCCGCCCGTGCGAGTCCGGGTAGGAGAGCGAGTAGATGTGAGATACCTGCCGGACAATCCCAATCTCGACTTCCTTCGCCAAGAAGCGAAGGGTCTCCTCGGCGCCATGCGCGAGACCGACCCGAAGGCCGTGCTCTCCGACGCGCAACGAGCCGTCGCCGACCAGTACGGCTTTCGCACCTGGCCGGACCTCAAGGCCGAGGTCGAACGCCGCCGTTCCATGCCGCCGGCCGCGGACCCAGCGCTCGCCCGTGATCTTGCCGCGGCGTTCGACCTGGGTGATGTCAAAGCGCCGTTGACACCGATCTCCTACGCGTTCATGGGGCGACGGTGGCGGCTGGAGACGGACCGGGGCGTGTGGCAGGCGGGGCCTGTCGTCGAATGGATGGGAAACGATCACGTCGCTCGGGCCACCGAACTGCGGGAACGAGCCCGGGCCGCCGGTGTGCTCGCGCCCAAACCTGTCCGCGCCGCCGACGGTGAGTTCGTGAAGCGCGTACACGGGAAGAAGTGGCGGGTCGACGAGTGGATGGAGCTCGGCCCCGAAGTCCTGCAACCGGTCCGCTCGTCTGTCGCGCGGCAGGTCGGTCGATCTCTCGCGACGGTGCACGAGGTGGCGATGCCCACCGGGCACGTCTTCAGGCCGGGCGAACCGGGGCACCTGACGTACCGGCACACGGATGCTCAGTGGGATGAGCTCATCGCAGGGACGTCGGCGGCGGGCAAGCCCTGGGCGGACGACCTGATCCACCTTCGGGAAGGCGCGTTGCGTGCACTGGAGGCGGTGCCGTTCCGGCAGGCCGCCGAACCTCTGGTGATCAGCATCGCCGACCTCAACATCGACGGGGTACGGATGGATGCACGCGACGAACTCGTGCTGATCCACTGGGATTTCGCGGGTCCGCACAGTCCGGAGTGGGAGCTTGCCTACGTCCTCACCCACTGGGCGATCTATGGTCCCGCCAGTCCGGGCGCGGCGCGTGCTCTCGTTGCCGGATACCGCGATCGTGCCGGCAGCGTGCCGACACTCGACCTGTCGTCGTTCTGGCTCACGATCACGGCGCACCTCAACTGGACCTACAACCAGTTCTGTACGGCGCGAACCTCCGTCGGCGACGAGCAGAGAGCCTACGTCGAGGGTGAGGTGCGGGACCTGATCGAGAACCCCTTCAGCGTGACGAAGATCGAGCAGCTCCTTGAGGACCTGGCGCGGGATCCGGCCTGGTGAAGGTGACCGCGTAGCCGGCAAGTTTGCCGAGCATCCGGTAGATGTGCCAGAGGCAGTCGCCGAGCATGATGTCGTAGTTGGCCTGTCCGAACTGCTCGATGTAGCGGTCGGGTTGTCGCAACAGACACGCGGCTGCGGCGTCGGGGACCCGGCGTGCGACCTGGCGATCGCGTGGACGATGCTTTCCGGGCCGAGCAGGAAGGCGTTTCGCGACACGCTGTCGGTCAGTCCCGAAACCTGGGCGCGCGGGCGTGGCTGGGCACTGTGGAAGGCCCTCGCCGGTTACGCCGGAGCCGTGCGCTCCGGCGATTCGGAGCCGGCTGACGTGCGCCATACGCTCGACGAGATCCTCACCGAGTACCAACAGTCCAGCTGAGACCTGTGTCAGCTCGCCAGGCTCAGTCGCCGATGACGCAGAAGAGGTTGCCGTCCGGGTCGGCGAGCACGACGAAGTCGGCATTCTCGGGATAGACCCAGTCGGGTTTGGTCGCGCCCAACGCCAGCAGCCGGTCGACTTCCGCCCGCTGCTGCCCGGGCTCCGCCCACAGGTCGAGATGCGTGCGGTCCGTCTCGTCCAGGTGCAGCCGGACGCCCTTGCCGGCAGGGTCGGCGAGGAAGTCCGGATTACTGGCCTGCGGCTGGTACCCGAGCGCCTGGGACCAGAATCCCGAGGCCCGGTGACGGTCCGACACTTTCAGAACGATCGCTCCGATGTTCACCATCGCCACATCGTGCCGCACCCCACCGACAGGCTGGTGTCACACCGTGCCTCTCCCGTACGTCCTTGGAGGGGAGCCTCTAGCCGACCTGGGCAGCGACCGGACGGGGTATGGGTCATGATCGAGGAACCGCAGCCGGACACCTGGGCCGTCGACGGAGAACTGCACGACAGCGGCCGGTGAGGAGCACCATGCATCCGTTCGGGAAGGCCATGCAGGCACACGACGTCGAGAGCGCTGTTGCCCTGCTCGCCCAGGACGTGGAGTTTCGCAGTCCCGTCGTCTTCGCGCCGTACCGCGGCCGGGACGCGGTCGCACCTCTGCTGTACGCCGTGGCGGAGGTTCTGCAGGACTTCCGCTACACGCGGGAGATCGGTGCGGGCTCTCAGGAGGTCGCCCTCGTCTTCCAGGCACGTGCGGGTGATCGGGAACTCGAAGGATGCGACTTCCTGCACCTCGACGAGGCCGGAGCGATCGACGAACTGTTCGTCATGATCCGGCCGATGTCCGGCCTGGACGCGCTGGCGGAACAGATGCGAGCGATGCTCGAACGCCGAGCCCCCGGCTCGCGGTGAGGCCGCGGGACCTGTCGGCCGGGCTACGCGCCCTTCGTGTTCCAGATGTCGCGGTGCAGCCGCCACACACCTTTGCTTCTCTTCCACGCGACGACGTACTTCACCACGGCCGTCCCGCCGCTGAGCGTCAGTGTGGCCTCGCCGACCTCGCAACCGGTGCGGCTGGACTGTTCGTAGTCGAGCGTGTGGAGCCGGACGTCGGTGAGCCCCGCCTGCTGTGTGATCGCCGTCCACATCTGCTTGATCCCGGAGCGTCCCCTGACCACCGGACCGTCGGGCGGAAGCGCGATCGCGTCGGAGGTGTAGAGCGAGGCCAGCAGGTCCATGTCCGCGTCACGTACGGCCTGCTCGAACTGTCGGTTGACCGCGCTGATGTCCTTGAGGCTCATCGCCACCTCCCGGGTGCGGGTCCGGCGCGGATAACGCTCGGTCTGCTTGGCAGTATGCGAAACGCGGACAGGCTCGTCGAGGGATCTTTTCCGCACTGCTAACGTCCGGACATGGTTGATTCACCAATCAGGGTTGGCTTCGTCGGCGCCGGCGCCAACACCCGCCATCGGCATATCCCGGGTTTCCAGGCGCTGCCGGGAGTCGAACTCGTCGCGGTGGCGAACCGGACCCGCGAGTCCGGAGAGAAGGTCGCTGGGGAGTACGCCATCCAGCGCGTGGAGGACGACTGGCGGCACCTCGTCGAGGCGCCCGACATCGACGCGGTCTGTATCGGCACCTGGCCAAACCTGCACCGTGACGTCACGGTGGCTGCACTGCGGGCCGGCAAGCACGTGCTGTGCGAGGCGCGGATGGCCAGGAACGCCGACGAGGGTCGCGAGATGCTGGCCGCCGCACGCGAGGCGCCTGATGTCGTCGCCCAGGTGGTGCCGTCCCCGTTCACGTTGGAGTTCGACTCGACGCTGGCGTCGATGGTCGGCGACGGCCACCTCGGTGACGTGCTGGCCGTCGAGGTCCACGTGGGCCAGTCCTTCGTCGACAAAACGGCACCCCTGCACTGGCGTCAGGACGCCGGGATCAGCGGCAACAACATCCTGACCATGGGCATCTGGTACGAGGCGATGATGCGGTGGCTTGGCACGGCCAGGCGCGTGTCGGCCATGGCCACGACGGCCGTTCCCCGGCGCAGGGACGATGACGGGAACTGGCACGAGGTCAAGGTGCCCGACCACGTGGACATTCTCGCGACGCTGGGCATCGGCGGGGTTGCTCACCTGCGGTTCAGCAGCGTGACCGGACTCGCTCCGCGGACGGAGCTGTGGATCTTCGGATCCGAGGGCACCCTGCGCTTCGAACCGGATTCCGGACGTCTCACCGCCGGACGGCGAGGTGACCAGGAGTTGAGCGAGGTCGCCGTGCCGGCCGAACGCCGGGTCGGATGGCGGGTGGAGGAGGAGTTCGTCAATGCCGTCCGGGGACGCGAGGAAGTCAGGCGTACGACGTTCGAGGACGGCGTTCGCTACATGGAGTTCACTGATGCGGTCAGCCGTAGCGCGGCGACGGGACAGACGGTCGACGTCGCCGACCTCTGACGATCAGGGAAGGCGGGCGTCCTCGAGGGTGACGACATGCGGTGCGCCGACGACCCGCACCGAGACCCGCGACCCGACCGGCGGCGCCTCGTCGCCCAGAACCCGAGCGGACACCTCGACGGGGCCGGCGGAGTCCTCGAGTGGATCGTCGAGGCGCAGCACGACGAGGGCGTCGTGGCCGTAGAACACCGTACGAGTCACCTCGGCGACGCGCCCGGACGCGTCGGGTTCGCCCAGGCGTAGTTGCTCCGGCCGGAGAAGGACCTCGCAGGGACCCGAGCCGGCCGCGTCGGGCACCGGCAGTGCGCCGAGGGCACAGGTGACGACACCGTTGTCCAGTACGC
Organism: Actinopolymorpha cephalotaxi; assembly: GCF_013408535.1. Lineage (NCBI taxonomy): Bacteria > Bacillati > Actinomycetota > Actinomycetes > Propionibacteriales > Actinopolymorphaceae > Actinopolymorpha > Actinopolymorpha cephalotaxi. Next base: position 3,449,827 of record NZ_JACBZA010000001.1, on the reverse strand, counting down.
CCGGTAGGAAGCAGGCCTCGCCGAGCGACACCGCCGAACGGCGGTCCAGGGGTGCCCGGTAGACGTCCGCGGGCGGGCCGACCTGCGTCAGCCGGCCGTCATGCATGATCGCCACCTGGTCGGCGAACGACAGCGCCTCCGCCCGGTCGTGCGTCACGAGTACGACGGTGGCCCGCTCGTGCGCGAGCGCGGCGGCGACGGCCTCACGGGTTGCCATGCGCAGCTCGGGGTCGAGGGCCGAGAACGGCTCGTCGAGCAGGACGATCGACGGCCGGCGCGCGAGGGCCCGGGCCAGTGCGACGCGCTGCTGTTGGCCGCCGGAGAGCTGGTCGGGACGCCGCCGTGCGAGGTCGCCCGACAGGCCGACCAGCTCGAGCAGATCACCCACACCGGCCCTGGTACGGCGTTCCCGGCGCGGCAGGCCGTAGGAGATGTTGGCGGCGACGTCGAGGTGCGGGAAGAGGTTGCCCTCCTGCGCGACGTAGCCGAGTCCGCGTTTCTCCGGAGCCACCCACACACCGGGGCCGGCCACGACGTGGTCACCGACCCGGACCTCGCCGGAGTCGGGACGCATGAAGCCTGCGACGACTCGCAGCAGGGTCGTCTTGCCGCATCCTGACGGGCCGAGTACCGCCGTCGTGGTGCCGGCGGCCACCTCGAGGTCGATGCCGTGCAGCACCGGCGTACTCGAGTGGGAAGCGGTGATTCCGGAGAGCTGGAGAGTCCTCACGTGCGCGATTCCTCGTTCCGACCGTGGAGCAGCAGGTAGGTGAGCGGCGCGGAGAGCACGACGAGCGCCGCGGCGTACGGCGCGGCGGCGGCGTAGTCGAGCGAGGCGCTCGCGTGCCAGAACGCCGTGGCGAGCGTGTGCGTGCCGGTGGGTGCGAGCAGGAGCGTGGCCGTCAGCTCGGTGGTGACGGCGATGAACACCAGCGCGAACCCTGCCATCGTGCCACGCAGCATGAGCGGCAGTTGGACCCGCAGGAACGCCCGTACGGGGTTGTCGCCGAGTGTGCGGGCGGCGTCGCCGAGTTCGGGCGGCACCGCCGCGATGGCGGCGCGGGTGGCGACCATGGCGCGGGGGAGGAAGAGGATGGCGTACGCCACGACGAGGACCGTGGTGGTCTGGTACAGCGGGCGTACGAAACCGATCGTCAGCGTGATCAGCGCCAACGCCACGACGACACCGGGAAGCGACGCCGCGACGTAGGTGACGCGCTCGACGGCCACCGCGAACCACGACCGGCTCCGGGCGATCAGCCACGCCGCCGGGACCGTCGCCACCGTGGTGACGACCGCGGCGATCAGGCCGAGGCTCAGCGTCGACCACAGCGTCGGGCCGAGGTTGGCCGGCTCGGACGCCTGGTCGGCCCGGGAGAGCCACTTGCCGAGACTCCACGCCGGGACTCCCAGGGCGAGTGCGGTGAGAGCGACCAGCCCGAACAGGGCGAGCGGTGTGGCGCGGCCGAGGTGTTCGCGGGTCACCCGCCGGACCGCCCCCGAGCCCACGCGCGTGTGGCGTACCCGGCCCCGGGCGAGCAGCTCCAGCGTGAGGACCGTGCCCGCGATGCCCATCAGGACGACGGCGAGGACGCTCCCCGAGCGGCTGTCGAAGGCCACCTGGAACTGGTCGAGGATCGCGGTCGTGAAGGTTGGGAACCGGAGCATCTCCAGGGCGCCGTACTCCGCCAGCAGGTGCAGCGCCACCAGCAGCACGCCGCCCAGCAGCGCCGGACGGATCTGTGCCAGCCCGACCCGTGCGAAGGTGCGCCACGGTCCGTGCCCGAGCGCCCGCGCGGCGTCCTCCAGACCCTGGTCGAGGGTACGCAGCAGCGCGGCGACCGGCAGGAACACGAACGGGAAGTACGACAGGGAGGTCACGATGACGGCCCCGGCGAGGCCCTCGAACCCCGGCACGAGCGCGGACCAGGCGAAGCTGTTGACGAAGGAGGGCACGGCGAGCGGCGCGACGAGTGCGATCCGCCAGAACGCCGTACCCGGCAGTGCCGTCCGCTCGACGAGCCACGCGGCGCCGACGCCGAGCACGGTCGAGATCACGCACGTCAGCACGAGCAGCGACACGGTGTTGACGAGGAGTTCGCCGATCCTGGGCCGCCAGATGAGCGCGAACGCGTCGCCCGCGCCGGACTCGAACGCCTTGAGCACGACGACGACCAGCGGCAGTGCGCACACGAGCGCGACGACCAGCGCCGCCGCTCGCAGCGGCAGCGAGTCGCCGGGGGCCCGGTGTCCGCGGCCCGGTCCGGGTCGACGTCCGGACCGACGTCCGTCTCCGACCGGGGGAGGGCCTTGCGCGGAAGGGGCCGTACGCGTCTGCGCGGTCGTCACCTAGAGGATCCCGGCCTTCGTCATGAGGCTGATGACCTTGGGCCCGTTGAGCTTGAACGGGTCGACCTTGGGAGCCTGGAGCGAGTCGAGCGGCGGAAGCTTGGGGTCCGACGCGGCGCCCTTGCCGACGGCGTACTCCTTGGAGTCGGTCGTTCCCAGCGCCTTCTGGCCTTCCTTGCTGGTGATGAACGCGAGGAACTTCTGTGCGTCGGCCGCGTGCTTGCTGCTCTTGAGGACGGCGCCACCGGAGAGGCTGACGAACGCGCCCGGGTCCTCGTTCCTGAAGTAGTGCAGCTTCGTGTTGCCGCTGCTCTCCTTGTCCAGAGCCTGGTCGCGGTACCAGTAGTAGTGGTAGATGACGCCCATCGCGGACTGGCCGGCGTTGACGGCCTTCATCGTCGCGATGTTGTTCTGGTAGATCTTCGCGCCCGACTTCAGGCCGGACAGCCACTGGGAGGTCCTGGCCTCGCCCTCGGTGGCGAGCATGGCCGAGATGATCGCCTGGAAGTCCGCACCGCCGGCGGCCGCACCCCACTTCCCGGCGTACTCCGGCTTGGCGAGGTCCATCAGGGACTTCGGCAGCTGCGCTTCGGAGATCTTCTTCGGGTTGTAGACGAGCACGGTCGAGCGGGCCGCGATGCCGACCCAGTTCTTCGAGGAGGGGTGGTACTGGTCGCCGACCTGGGCCAGGGTGGAGGCCTTCACCGGCGCGAGCAGGCCGGCGTTCTGGACCGTCGTCATGGCGGGGGAGTTCTCGGTGAGGAAGACGTCGGCCGGCGAGCCGGTTCCCTCCTGCACGATCTGCGCGCCCATCGAGGAGTCGTCGCCGTAGCGGATCTGGACCTTGATCCCGGTCCTGTCCTGGAACTCCCGCCCCCACTCCTCGGTGAGGTTCTCGTGCTGGGCGCTGTAGATCGTCAACTTCGACTTGTCGAGATCCCCGGTGGCCTCGAGGCTCTTGCTGCAGGCCGACAGGCCGAGGGCGGTCACGGTCGCCACGACGGCGGCGAGGATCATGGTGCGTCGGCGCGTCACGAGGGAAACTCCTGGTGGCTCGAACGTTGGGCCGTGCGGCCCGGAGCGTGCAGCCGGTCGTGGGTGGGTGGCAAGGTCTCGACTCCGATGGCAAGCCCAGGAAAGGCTAACCTGGCTGACGGCAGGTTAACTGAGCCGACCCGAGGTGGCCGCAGTCGGCCCCGGGATTTGATTTAGGGTTGCCTAACCTATTTACTACCTCGCGTGACCGCGAGCTCCGTGCCCCTGGCCCCGTCACCGACCATGCCCTGGGTGTCCCGGCTCGGAGCGCATGGCGACCGGCCAGCACTGCGGACCGCCGAAGGCTCCGTCACCTACGCCGACCTCGCCCGCCGGGTGGACGGCCTCGCCGCGCGGCTCGACGGTCCGCGCCGCCTCGTGAAGGTCGAGGGACGATCCACGGTGGACACCGTTGTCGGCTACCTCGCGGCTCAGACCGCCGGCCACGTCGTCCTGCTCGTCGCACCCGGCGACCCCGCCGCCCGGCTGCGCGAGGCCTACCGCCCCGACGTCGTGCTGGACCCGGCCGGTGGGATCGAGGTCGTCCGGGAGACGTCGGCTCACCAACTACATCCCGACCTCGCCCTCCTGCTCAGCACGAGCGGTTCCACGGGGTCGGCCAAGCTCGTCCGCCTGTCCGCCGACAACCTCACCGCCAACGCCGCACAGATCACCGCCACTCTCGGCGTACGCCCCGACGACTGCGCGGCACTCACCCTGCCGATCACCTACTGTTACGGCCTGTCGGTGCTGCACACCCACCTGGCCGCGGGTGCGAGCCTGCTGCTCACCGACCTGTCCGTCGTCGACGACTGCTTCTGGCAGCTCTTCCGTACGGCCGGGGCCACGACCCTTCCCGGCGTTCCGCACACGTTCGAACTCCTCGAGCGCAGCGGCTTCGCCGACCGGGACGTGCCGGGGCTGCGGTACGTCACCCAGGCCGGAGGCCGGATGGAGCCCGACCGCGTCCGGCGGTTCGCCGAGCTCGGACAGGCGCGGGGATGGGATCTGGTCGTGATGTACGGCCAGTCCGAGGCGACGGCCCGGATGACCTGTCTTCCTCCCGACCTCGCCGCCGAGCACCCGGACACGGTCGGGAACCCCGTACCCGGCGCCACGATCGACGTGGCGGACGGCGAGATCGTGTTTCGCGGGCCCAACGTCATGCTCGGGTACGCCGAGGAGCCCGCCGACCTCGCGCTCGGCCGGACCGTCGACGAGCTGCGCACCGGCGATCTCGGCGAACTGACTCGCGAGGGTCTGGTACGCGTCCTCGGCCGGCGTGCGCGTTTCGTCAAGGTCCTCGGGCACCGCATCGACCTCGACGCGCTCGAGAGCCGCCTCCGCGCGGATGGTCACGACGTACGGACCACCGGACGCGACGGCCTGATCGTCGTCGCCTGCGAGGTCGCAGCGGCACCTGCCCGGGAGTCGCTACGGCGCCAGGCGATCCGCGCATGCGGCGTTCCGCGGGAGGCCCTGCGAGTCGTCTTCGTCAGGGACCAGCCGCTGCTCGCCACCGGCAAGCCCGACTACCCGGCGCTCCTCGCGCTGGCCTGCCCGGCCCCGGTCGAGGAGGCGGTCGCGCGCGCCGAGGAGACGGGTGGGCGCGCGGTCGCCGCTCTCTACGGCCGGTTGCTCCAGCACGACGTCGACGACGAGGCGACCTTCGTCTCCCTCGGCGGCGACTCCCTCTCCTACGTGGAGGTGTCGATCCGGCTGGAGGAGCTGCTCGGACACCTCCCGCCGAACTGGCACGTGACCCCGGTGCGTGACCTGGAAGTCCTGGCGGGGCAGGGGAGGGGCCGCCGGCGCGGACCGGCAGCACTCGTCTCGCGCACGACGTGGCGGCCGACGTGGCGGCCGACGTGGCGCACGATGGAGACGAGTGTCTGGCTGCGCGCCCTCGCGATCGTCTGCATCGTCGGCACCCACGCCGGCGTCTTCCTGCTCCAGGGCACCGCCAACGCTCTGCTCGTCATCGCCGGCTACCAGGTCGCGCGCTTCCAGCTGGCCGACCCCGGACGACGGCGCCGGGCCCGCCGGGTCCTCGGGGCGGCGGTGCGGATCGCCGTTCCCAGCCTCGTGGTCATCGTCGGCGCGCACGTGCTCGGCGGCTACTACGAGACGCGGAACCTGTTCCTCGCCAACTGGATCTTCGGGGAACAACAGCTCGGTCCGCCGTGGCGGTTCTGGTTCGTCGAGGCGATGATCGTCGCGCTGCTCGTGGTCGCCGCCGCCAACGCCTCGAGCCGGATCGCCGCCCTGGACCGGCGCCATCCCTTCGGTCTGCCGCTCGCGCTGACCACGGCCGCGTTCGTGCTCTTCCGGCTGCCGATCCTGCCGTTGCACATTCCCCGCATGCAGGGATCGGCGCCGGTCGTGCTGTATCTCTTCCTTCTCGGCTGGACGCTGGCCCGGGTGGCGACGCCGGCCCAGAAGCGCCTGATGACCGTGCTCGTGATCGCGATGATCGGCACGTTCTCGTTCAACCCCGCGCGGGACGGCCTGACGATCGCGTGCGTGCTGCTGATGCTCTGGCGGCCGGTGACCCGGGTGCCCGCCGTACTCGTACCGATCGTCCAGATCCTCGCGGCAGCTTCGCTGTACATCTACGTCATCCACTGGCAGGCACTCGACCTGCTGCGGGGACAGCCGGTCGCGGCGTTCGCCGGCTCCCTCACGCTGGGGCTTGCCTACTGGTGGATCTGGACGCGCCCCGTCGTCGCGACGTGGCGCGTCGCGACGCGGCGCATCCCCAGGAACTGGTCGCGGCAGAGCAGGCCGGCTACCTGAAGGAGCTTCACGACTGCCATTCCCGGGTGAACGGGATGCTGACGGCGGCATCGGCTGCCACGTCGTACCGGAAGCCCTTGTCGAAGTCCTCCGGGTCGACATACCCACGAATCGTGGTGATGTCACCGATGTCCAGCACCACCGTGGTGTCACTCGTGAAGGGCACACCCTCGATGCGGTAGACGGCGTTGCGCGCATTGGCGTCAGCGGTGGCACGGGAGTTGACGGTGAAGCTCGACGAGTTCGACTCCGGCCGCCAGGCGGGGGAGGACGTGTCCTCGAAGTCGCCGTTCTCGATGGTGGTCCCCGAGATGGCCACGTCGTCGAACATCGCCGCGACGGCGAAGTTGCTGACGGCCTTCTTGCTGACCAGGCGCAGTGTGAGTACGGCAGTGCTCTTGCCTGTCAGGTGTCCGGTGACGTCGGCAGTGAGTTCTCGCCACTGGCTCGCACCGGCGACGTCCTGCTCGGCCACGACCGCACCGTCGATCAGCACCTGCAGGAAGAGGTAACCGGCGGTAGCCCCGGCGAAGTCGTCGTTCACCTTGACCGACAGCTGATGTGAGGTCGCCTGGCTGACCTCGATCTGCTGGCTCAGCGCCCCGAAGTCACCAGCCTTGGAGGGAGTCCTGGACGGGTAGGCGATCCTCGCGTACGTGGACTGGGGCACGGTGACGTAGGCGTAGCTACCGTCGAGCTTCAAGCCGGCCGGGACTCCGGCGTCGAGCTTCACGGTGAGCTGGTTGCGGAACGACAGGTCGCGGGTGAAGTCCCGCAAGGTACCCGTCGCGGCGGCCGGGCCCTGCATCTGTGGCAACGGTCCCAGGAAGCTCGCCCCGTGGGTCCAGGCGTACACAGGCTCCGAGCCATGGGTGGAGTAGAAGCCGAAGGAACCCCGGAACCTGAGCTCCTTGCGGTTGTCGAGATCGATCTTCAGCATCACTTCGGTCCGCAGCGAGCTGACGATGTGGTCGACGCGGCCGTTGGTCAGCTCCACGCGTATCGCCGTCACCTCGTGCGGGGCAATCGTGCCGTCAATGGCTCGCACCGGCAGTGCCGAGACCGAGCGCACCACCCGGCGGTCGACGTACGGCTCGACCAGAGAGACGAACTGGCTGGTGAGCTGTTGCCCCGCGGAGGCCTGCCGGTGCGCTATGAGGTAGCGCAGCTTCGCCGGATTGCCCGGCTTGTTGCGGGGCGGTGTTCCGTCGCAGATCGCCACGTCGTCCACGTCGGACAGCATGGTCAGTCGCAGATGGAGGTTCGGGGCGGGGTCGTGCACTCCCCAGGTGTCCTTGACCTTCCAGTCGATGCTGAACGGCCCGGTGGGGTGGGTGTCGCGGGACACGTTGTCCAGCCAGTCGAAGCCGCTGGCGTTGCTGCGGAACGGCGCGTCATCGGACGGCATGGGTACGTCCGGCCCGGCATAGGTGCCCGTGGGCTGCCGGGTCAGTGTGAGTCCCTCGGCCGTCGCGGGGCCCTCCGCGGCGTGGAACGAGAAGTGGTGGTCCGTGCCGCCGACAGCCCGGAAGACGTCCACTGCGTAGAAGTCGGTGTCGTCGACCTTCACCATCGCCGAGACCCGACGGTAGGTGCTGGTCTGGGTGTACGCCGCCGGCGCCGAGGTGTCGCTCACCTGGACGCGGTCACCGGCTGCGAAGCCGTGCGGTGTGCCCACCCATTGCTCGGTCTGTGGCTTCCTGTCCACCACCACCGTGTTGTGCGCGACGGTGTTCTGGTTCCACTCCTGCGTACGGATGCTGGCGTCGGCGAACTCCGGATAGCCGAGGTCTGGCAACAGGTCCACGCCGAAACCGTGCATGCCGAGGTTGAGCGCGTCGAGGTGCCCGTGCCCCGGGGTGCGGCCGTAGTAGACCCACAGGTCACGCGCTCTGCTCCCGGCGCCGTCACGCAGCATGGCGATGCCGTACCCGGTGAGGTTCTCACTGGGTGGCTGCCAGGGGCCGTGCTTGGCGATGACCTCGCGGATGCGCTGCTGTACACCGGAGACGTCCGGGCTGAAGAGGTTGCCGTAGAGGTTGTCGGCGCTGTTGCCGTTCATCAGGTAGGCCATCTGGGCGTATTCGGGCAGGCCGAACTTCTCGTAGAAGTTGAAGAACTCGTTCGGGGAGCCGAACAGGCCGGGCATGCCGGTCGAGCCTGTGTCGCCGATCTGTGGCACGTAGGCGCCCAGCATCACCAGCGGATGCATTCCCTGGAACATTTTCGCGAACTTCGGGTGCTGATAGAGATCCGCCGCGGGGTATCCGTCGTACCCGTCGAGGACGTCGGCGATACCGCGGATGTGGCCGATCCACAGCCGGTTGTATCCCGGCGAGGCCTCGTTGCCCATTCCGTCGCGGTCCACGACATCCACGAGGGTGCGGAAGACGTCACCGCCGGACACGCGGTACTCGGGCGGCGGCCCTACGCTCCCGGTTCTGAAGACGAAGTCGATCCACGCCTTGGTCTCCGACGGTGCGTCCAGCACGACTCCGGCGAGAGTGACCGACCGCTGGTGCATGCCGAAGTTGCCGCGGATCTTCCCGGCCTGGACGTTCGGGTACACCTGCCGGAGGATGCCGTTCTCGATGTTCACCCGGATCGCGGCCGGAGAGTCCTTCGGTGCAAGACCGTACTGCCTGGCCTTCTCCGACAGGAACGGCACGACGTCGGCCTCGTCCGCGTCCGCGATCGCCGGGAAGAAGGCGTCGTAGGCGTCGCAGATCATCTGGGAGATTCCGGTCTCCCAGATGCAGCCGACCACCTTTCCTCTGCCGCTGAGGCCGTCGGAGTGCAGGTAGCCGTCCGACCGCTTGTACGGAGTGGTGTCCATCGACGGGTAAACGTCGGCGATCCGGTCGAGCAGAATCAGTCCGGCGTGGGCGTACTTGACGTCTCCGGTGGTGAGGTAGGCGTCGCGCAGCGCGGGCAGGCCGTTGTAGATGGAGGCCGCACCGGCATAGAGCGCGTTGGCGCTGTACCAGACCACCCAGTGGTTGTAGTACGGGACGAACGTCCACTTGTCGCCGTCGTCGTCGACCCAGCCGAAGCCGTCGTCGACGCCCCACGTCGGACCCTTCTCCGGGTACAGCTCGTTCACCAGCAGGCTGCGGTCGGCGCGCGCCCGGTCGAAGTTGCCGTGTTCGTCCAGTCCGCTCGCGTAGAACGCGCCGAAGTCGTTGGTCGGGTAAATCCGCGGCAGCCCGGAGTCCTCCGGCACCGACGGGTCGATGAGTTTCCACGGCTTGTCCGGGTCGGTGAGCCACGGGTAGTTGCCGAACCGGTAGATGTCCTTGCCGGTGACGGGGGAGCCGAGGTCCTGGTTGACCGCGTAACTGCGGGGTACGCCCTGCCCGGTGACCAGCTTCCACAGCCAGTCGTCGCCTTTCGCGAGAAGTCGATCGGCCTTCGCGGCAGCCGTGTCACGCAGTTCCTTCGCCCAGTCGTACTGCTCGACGTTACGGCGGGCCGCAGCCACCATCTCGGCGGTGTAGACGGTCGGCTTCGTCTTGGTCGGTACGTCAGCCAGCGCGACCGTCGCCCCGGTCGTCGGCCCAGTTGCAGTCGCCGGCACAGCCGCAGCGGCAAGGTCGGGGGCGAGCGACGGCAGCATCGCGGCCGAGCCGAGGAACATGCCGTAGCGCAGCACATCGCGGCGACTGGGCCGGAAACCAGTCGGCGAGGGTGGCATGGGATCGGTGTAACCGCTCATGGAAGCACCTCGTTCTGTCCCGCTCCTGGAGCCCGAAGGTAAAGCGCGGGCCAGGTTTCGGGCAAGACCTAAAGTGCCAAGGTGGCCGCACCGGGCCACCCAGCGGGACAGCGCCGGCAGAACCCGAGTCCCACCGCGGAGTCGGTCAGGCGGAGTCTCGCAGGATCAGCCGCCACGGCACCTTGAGGGTGCCGGTACGCATCCCGGGATCGTCGATCCGCTCGATCAGGCGTTCCACTGCCGGCCGGAACTCCTCGACCGCACTGCCCACGGTGGTGAGTGCCGGCCGGAGGTCTGCGCCTTCGGGGATGTTGCCGGCCCCGATCACCTTCAGCTCCTGCGGGATGGAGATGCCGAGCTGCATGGCGGCCCACATGGTGGCGATCGCGGCCCGGTCGGAGTTGGCCATGATGGCGTCGGGCCTCCTGCCCGGTGACCGGGTGAGCAGGTCCGTGGCCAGATGCCGGGAGTCGAGAAAGCCGGTGAACGCGTTCTCGCGGTCCTGGACGACGGTGATCGAGCCCGGCTTGTAGCCGTGCTCGAGGAAGGTCTCCACGAACGCGTCGCGCCGCGGGTGGTCCCCGGTGTCGGGTACGTCGAGGAAGGCCGGCCGTTCGACGCCGAGCCGGACCAGATGCTCGGCGGCTTCCCGGACCGCGGTCGCCTCCTGCTGCACCATGACGTCGAAACCGCGCGGACGGTACGAGTGGTGGACCGCGAGCAGCGGGATCCGCCGTCCGATCCGGTACAGCCGCCCCGCGCCGAACGAGGGTGAACCAACGACCACCGCGGCGTCGGCCAGGCCCTCGAGCAGGTGGGTCTCGATCAGGTCGGCGGCGTTCTCGGTGTGGCCGTACCGCTGGATGACGACGCCGAGCCCGTGATCGGCCGCGACCCCCTCGATCTGGGTGATCAGCCCCAGTGCCCAGGGATTGAAGGGCGTGTACGCCGCCACCGCCACGAGACCGGTGCGGTTGCGCGCCAGCACCCGGCCGGAACGGGCCGGGGTGTAGTCGAGCTCCCGCATCGCCCGCAGGACCCGGGCGGTGACCTCGGGTGTTGCCGGGTTCTTCCGGTTCGCGCGGCCGCTCGCGACGTAGGAGACCGTCGCGACCGACACGCGCGCGGCCCGCGCGACATCGGCCTGCGTGGCTCGACGGGGTTTCAACGTCACCTCTCAGGAGTTACCACACGGGCGCGACGACATCTGGAGCAGGGCATTGACAGCATGGCATAGTGGTGGTTGGTTAGGCGCATAACCGACACCTCATTTCCGATCGGGGAGGTAGGAATGGCGCTGCCGTCATACGGCTCGAACACTCGCCAGTCCGGCAGCCGTGCGCGCCGTCACGACAGGCCCAACGTGATGGTGATCTGTGTCGACCAGATGCGCGGCGACGCCCTTTCCTGCGCCGGGCATCCGGTGGTGAAGACGCCACACCTGGACGACATCGCCGGTCAGGGCACCCGGTTCGCGCGGGCCTACTCCGCCACCCCGACGTGTGTGCCCGGCCGCGTCGCGCTCTTCACCGGGCAGTCCCAGGAGCGGCACGGCCGGACCGGCTACCGCGACGGCATCCCTTTCACCGAGGCGCATCCGGTGACCATGCAGGGTGTGCTGCGCGAGCATGGCTACCAGACCCAGGCGATCGGCAAGATGCACGTCTTCCCGGAGCGGTCCCGGTGCGGCTTCGACGACGTACGCCTGCACGACGGCTTCCTCCACTTCGGCCGCCGCTACGGCGGCCGTAACCTCGAGGCCAACGACGACTACCTGACCTGGCTGCGCAGGCAGCCCGGGATGGACGCCCACGCCGACTACTTCGACGACGGAGTGGGCTGCAACTCCATGGTGGCGCTGCCGTGGAACCGCGACGAATACCTGCACCCGACCAACTGGGTGGTGCACGAGACCCTGGACTGGCTGGGTCGCCGCGACCCGACGGTGCCGTTCTTCAGCTATGTGTCGTTCCACCGCCCGCACGCACCGTTCAACCCGCCGCAGTGGGCGTGGGACCAGTACTACAGCCGGGAGCGGGTCGAGCCGCCTCGCGGCGACTGGATCGAGGACTTCGCGGAGTTCCGCCGGGACAACTACCACCAGACCGTGATGGGCCGGCTGGATCCGGAGTCACACCACCGGACGACCACCGGCTACTACGGCCTGATCAGTCACATCGACGTCCAGCTCAACCGGCTGCTCGAAGGGCTCGCCGACCACGAACTGCTGGACGACACGGCCATCGTCTTCGTGTCCGACCACGGCGACATGATGGGCGACCACGACATGTACCGGAAGTCCGTCGGCTTCGAGGGCAGTGCGCACGTGCCGATGATCGTCCGGCCCGCCCCGCGGTTCACCCCGGACGCGCCCCGGTCGGCCGTGGTCAACGACGTCACGGAGTTGCGCGACATCATGCCGACCGTGCTGGAGATGGCCGGCGTGCCGATCCCGGACTCGGTCGACGGCGCCAGCCTGATGCCGTACGTACGGGGGAGTCGCCCGCAGACCTGGCGGAGCGAGATCCACGGCGAGCACACCCACTTCGACCAGTCCCTGCAGTGGGTCACCGACGGCCGCCGGAAGTACCTGTGGGCGTCGGCCGAGGGCAAGGAGCAGTTCTTCGACCTCGAGGAGGATCCGCAGGAACTCCACAACCTGGTCGGGGACTCCGGCAGGCAGGCGGAGGTCGAGGACTGGCGGCGACGACTGGTCGGCTACCTGACCGGCCGCGAGGAAGGATACGTGGCCGACGGCCGGCTCGTCACCGGCAGACCGGCACAGACCGAACGCTCCGACCTCACCGCCCTGCTCGGCAAGGGATCCGGATGACCGTGCTCGAGGCCCACTCGGCTGCTCAGCGCCGGGTGGGCGGGTGGTACCAGCGGACCACGGGCCGCTGGTGTTACGTGTTCCTGCTGCCCGCGCTCGTGCTCACCGCGATGTTCACCTTCTACCCGATGGTGATGTCGTGGGTGTACTCCACGATGGACTGGTCCGGCTTCAACAACGACATGACCTTCGTGGGTCTGGGCAACTACCGCGAGCTGCTCGGCGACGGGATGTTCTGGTCCGCGCTGGGCCGGTCGATGATCTTCGTACTCGTCGGCACCCCGCTGCGGGTCGGCTTGGCGCTGGTCGTGGCGGTGATCCTGAACAGTCAGGTGATGCGCCTGTCGGTCGCCTTCCGCACGTTGTTCTTCCTTCCTGTGATGGCGTCGGCGTCGATCATCGGCGTGGTGATGACGTTCGTGCTGAGCCCGAACAACGGCCCGGCCAACTCGGTGCTGGTCGGGACCGGCCTGGCCGACTCGCCGGTGGGATTCCTGTCCGATCCGAAGATCGCGATCTGGACCGCGCTCCTCGTGCACACCTGGAAGAACTTCGGCATCACCATGATCTACTGGCTCGCCGCGCTGCAGACGGTGCCGGCGGAGTACTACGAGGCGGCCCGCATCGACGGCGCCGGCTGGGCGAAGCTGGCGCGTCACATCACCATGCCCATCCTGCTGCCGTTCGCGTTGATCATCATCGTGCTGACGGCGAAGGAGAATCTGCACGCGTTCGCGATCATCCAGGCGATGACGCGCGGCGGTCCGTACTTCAGCACCCAGGTGACCGAGATCTTCATCTACCGCACCGCCTTCGCCGCCGACGAGGCGGGCGGCGTGCCGCGACTGGGATACGCGTCCGCGGCCGGCTGCTTCTTCGGCACCGTGACCCTGCTGTTCGCCCTCGTCCAACTGTGGGGCGCCCGGCGGGTCGCCGAGACCCGGCGTGAGCTTCGCAGGGCCAGAGGGGATGTCGCGTGAGCGGCAGCGTGTCGTCGACCACCACCACCACGCCGCGGCCGGTCGGTGGGAAGCCGCCCGTCCCCGGTCGGCAGCGGCGGTTCTCCCGCCGGGACCGGATCTGGGCGCTGATCATCTCGCTGATCCTGGTGCCGATCGTGCTCGTCTGGGTCTATCCGTTCGTCTGGACGATCTCCTCGTCGCTGAAGAGCACCAGCGAGATCTTCGGATCCCTCAGCCCGTTCAGCCCGGTCCTGCGGATCGGCAACTACACCCAGGCCTGGCGCGAAGCGCAGATGGGCCGCTACTTCTTCAACACCGTCTTCGTCACGGGCTTCTCGATCCTGATCTCGGTGACCACCGCCGCGCTGATGGGGTACGCACTGGGCCGTTATCGCTTCGCCGGCAAGAAGGTCATCATCGCGGTGTTCGCACTGGCGGTGTTCCTGCCGGAGGGTTACACCATCATTCCGGTGTACGACCTGATCGACCGGCTGCACCTGACCGGCTCGCTGTGGGGCGTCACGCTGGCCGAGGCGGGCGGTGTGAACATCGTCGCCGTGCTGTTGTTCGCCGGCTACTTCGCCCAGCTTCCGGCCGAGCTCGAGGAGGCCGCCCGGGTCGACGGCGCCGGCTTCGTACGCACCTTCGTCACCGTCTATCTGCCGCTTGCCCGTCCGGTGACGGCGACGGCCGTGATCATGCAGTTCCTGCACAGCTGGAACGACTTCCTGCTCCCGTTGGTGCTCACCCTCACCCGGCCGGAGCTGCGGACCCTCTCCGTCGGCATCTACGCCCTTCGCGGCCAGTACCTCAGCGACTGGGGCGTGATGACCGCCGCGGCGACCATCGCGCTGGTGCCGATCATCGTCGTCTTCCTGCTGCTGCAACGTCATTTCGTGGAGAGCATCGCCGGTGCGGTGAAGGGGTGACACCGCAACCGCGGGTTGCGGTGGTCGCAATGGACGGAGTCGCGGCGGTCGAGGACCGAAGCGCCGAAGGAGGGTTTGTCATGCGTTCTCCGCAGAGTAACGACGCACGGTTGAGCAGGCGTGGCGTGCTGGGGCTCATCGGTGCGGCCGGCGCCGCGCTCGCCACCGGCTGCCAGGTCGACACCGGCTCCGGCACGAGCTCCGGCTCCGGTGGCGCCTCGAAGGGAAGCAACCCCAAGGCGATCAGGTTCCCCGATCTGAAGGGCAAGCTGCCGACCGGCGACGTCACCTTCCGCTGGGTCGACAGCGGTGACCTGAAGTCGGTGTGGGAGCGGAGCGTGCTGGACGCGTTCACCGCCAAGCACGCCAACGTACGGACGCAGTACGACGGCAACGGCTGGGACAACGTCAACCAGGTGGTGCCGCTCGGGATCAGGAACAAGAGCGCGCCCGACGTCTTCGCGCTGCCGCAGGACGTGCCGCCGCAGGTCGCGATCAACGAGGGCTGGGTACGTCCGATCGACGACCTGATCCCCGACTTCGACACCTGGCGTTCCCGCTTCGGATCCGACGTGCTCGTCCCGGGCGTCAGCATCTTCAACGACCGGGTGTACAGCTGGCCGATCGCGTCCAACCGGCGACTGGAACGAATGTCGATCTTCGACACCGCGGTGATGAGGGCGGCCGGTTACGACGATCCCGGCAAACAGATCAGGACCTGGGACGACCTCACCGTGGCGCTGACGAAGGTCCGCAAGACCGGCAAGGTCGGCCTGATGGCGGGCGGCGACGGCCTCGGCGGAATCGTCGGCTATCTGGCGTTGACGGCCGGCTGGACCGCCCTTCCGGCCAACGGGATGGACCTGCGGACGGGGCAGTACGCCTACACCGCCGACGAGTTCATGGCGGCGTACGAGCTGTTCGACAAGCTCGTCACCGACAAGCTCGTGGTGTCGGGGTTCGTCACCATGCTGGAGAAGGACGCCCGCGCGCAGATGACCGCCGGCAAGTCAGGCATGATCTTCAACGGGCCATGGGACATCCCCGCCTGGAAGAAGGCGGCCCCGCAGTGGAAGTACGACATCGCGTCCCTCCCGTCGCAGGACGGAAAGCCGTTCCTGGTCCCGTTCCTGGAGGGCAGCAACTCCAGCTGGGTGTACGCGCACACGAAGATCCCGACCGTGGTCGGCCAGATCCTGTCGTACATGGGATCGCCCGAGGGTCAGAAGATGATGGTCATCCTCAGCGAGGGCAATCTCCGGTCGCTGCAGCCGGAGGCGAACAAGGCGGCCGACCAGCCGGGTCTGCTCGACCCGAAGGCCAAGGCCGCGGTGGCGCTGGCCAACGCCGGCATGCATGTGGCGCCGCGTCCGGAGCTGCGTAACCCCGACGTCGCGAAGGTGAACATCGCCCTCAAGGTCGTGACCCCCAACCTGACCGATGTCCTGCAGGGCCTGCTCACCGGCCAGTTGAGCGATCCCCGCAAGCAGTTCGCGAGCCTGCAGTCCAAGCTGGACGCGGCGCTGGACACCGCCATCGCCACCGCGAAGAAGAAGGGCTCGACGGTGACCCGCGACGACTACGCGTTCGGCAACTGGGATCCGGCGAAGGACTACACCGGCGACGACTACAAGGCGCTGAAGTGACGGCGACGGTTGTCGGAAGGTCGGCCCCCGTCAGGCGATGACGATGACGACTTTCGAACCCGGCTTGACGAAACGACCGGCGGCGGGGGACTGGCGGACGACGATGTTCCCGCCGACGTAGGGCCGGTTCTTACGGATCTCCACCTCGAAACCCGCATCGGACAAGGCCATCCTGGCCTCGTCGGTCCCGAGTCTTCGAACGTCCGGTACGGCCACCGTTCCCGGTTCGGCAACGGTGCGGGTCGCCTCGGGTGGCGCGATCGCCGCCGGCGGCCTGGGCGTGGTCGTCGGCCCGGTCGTCTCGACTCGGCTCGCGTCGTTGTGCGGGGTGCCAGCCACCTCCGGGACCTGCCCGACCTGACCGGTCGCGCCGAGCCACCAGACCACGGCCGCGGTCACCGCCGCCACCGACACGAGCGCGAGAGCGGTGCCGAGCCGGCGGTGGCCTCGGCTCCGGCCGGTCCCGGAAGGTCCGGTCGCCGCCCCCGCCATGAGGGCCGAGGTGGCTTCGAGAGCGTCCGCCGACCGGGCCATCGAGCTCCGCACATGCGTCACCTCGTCGAGCAGAACCTGGGCGTCGACGGGCCGCAGCTCCCGGTCTCGGTTCGTCGCCCACTCCACGAGTGCGTCCAGGTCGGCGGGAACGGACGGCATCGTCTGAGACGGCGGGGGAACGTCCTGGTGGAGATGGCTGTGGGCGACCTGGACCGCCGACCCGTCCTGGAAGGGCCTGGCGCCGGTGAGCATCTCGTACAGCATGATGCCGACCGCGTAGACGTCGGCACGGGCGTCCACGGTGCCGACGCTGATCTGCTCGGGCGCGAGGTAGTAGGCGGTGCCGACGTGCAGGCCCTTGGAGTCCGCACTCGACGCGGACGCTGATCGGGCCAGGCCGAAGTCGGCGACCTTGACCGTGCCGTCGGGGAGATCAGCACGTTGGCGGGCTTCACGTCCCGGTGCACCAGCCCGACCTGGTGTGCGGCCGCCAGGCCCCGCAGCACCTGCTCGGTCAGCGCCAGCGCGTGGTCCGGCTCCATCGGCTCGCCGTCGGCGACCAGGTCCCGAAGCGTTGGACCGTCGACGAACTCCATCGTCAGGTAGGGACGCGCGGCCCACTGCGCACAGTCGTGGACGGTCACCACGTTCGGGTGCGACAGGCTCGCGATCGCCCGTGCCTCTCGCAGGAAGCGCCGGACGAACGCGGGGTCGCCTGCCGGGCTGTTCGCGGGCACCTTCAGCGCCACGGTGCGGTGCAGCCAGGTGTCGTACGCCTGGTAGACGAGCGCCATCCCACCGCTGCCGACCCGCGGTCCGACCCGGTAACGACCCGCGAACAGCCGGCCGGCCTCCGGCTCAGCCGCCGTGGTGCCGTCCCCACCGCTCCCGCCGTCCCCGCCGCTCCCGCCGTCCCCGCCGCTCCCGCCGTCCCCGCTGCGGTCCGGATCTCCCGGATCTCCCCCCACACCTGCCATCTGTCACCTTCTCGCCGGCCGCCGGTGCCTGCCACTTGGTCAGGGCTACTCGGTGGACACCCCGTATTCGTTGGGCGACGCGGACCGGATTGGCCACCAAGCCGGACCAAACCGCATGGCGGATGGTTCCGAAGTACGGGGCGAGCGGGTTGACCCGCCACCCGGCGCACAGCCGGCCGGGCCGATGCAACACAGACAGTGAGGACCTCCTATGCGAACCACTACCAAGGCGCTCGTGACGGTGCCGGCGGCGCTGGGCCTGGCGTTCTTCGGCGCTTCCGCGGCTTCGGCGGCTTCGCTGCACGACCACTCGGCGAACCGCACGTTCCACATGAAGCTGGCCGACACGATGGGCAACAAGAGTGGGTCGAAGGCCGAGGCGACGATCTGGGTCAAGGGCGACGCCCTGACAGTGGACATCAACGGCACCGGGTTCACCCCGAACTCCCCGCACGCCCAGCACTTCCACGGCTCGTTCACCGACAACAAGAACTTCACCTGCCCGACCAGCAGCGCGGACAAGGACAATGACGGACAGGTCACCGTCGAAGAAGGCCTGCCGATGTACGGCGACGTCATCCTGTCGCTGACCACCAAGGGCGACACCAGCCCCAAGAGCGGCCTGGCCGTGGACCGGATGCCGGTCGCGGACGCCCAGGGCAACCTGCACTACAAGCGGACCATCCAGCTGTCGCCGGGGGCGGGTGAGAAGCTGCGGAACCTGCACATCGTCCAGCACGGGCTCGACGCCAACGGCAACCACAAGTACGACATGGAGGCGCTGGGGGAGTCCACCTTCGCCAAGTCCCTCGGAGTGAGCGGGATCCCGGAGGAGGCCACCAACCCGGCCACCTGCGGCACGGTCACCGGTGCCGCGGCGGGCGCGATGCCCACCGGCGGGGTGGAGACCGGGAACGGCTCCACCCAGGGTCCGGAGGCGCTGGGCGCGATCGGCCTCGGCGTGGCCGCACTGGCCGGAGCCGGCGGCGCGATGGCGTACCGCCGCCGCGTGGCAGCCACCACCCGCTGAGACGTGGGCCGGACGACACCGATGGATGAACGGCAACGAGCAGGCGGCGGCCGGAGCAGGGGGGCCCTGGCCGCCGCCGTCGTCCTCGCGCTGGTGGGTGTGACCCTGCTGGGGTACGCCTGGTGGAGGCAGGAACCCGCGCCTCCCGCGCCCGCACGGGCGGTGGGCACTCAGGAGCCGGCACCAACCCACACAGCGAAAACGAGCCCCAAGGCGGCGCCTCGCCCACCCGGCACCCGGGCGCGCGCCGGCGATGCGTACCAGCGTCCTGTCGGACCGGTCATGGACTCTTCGGCACCGGTCCGGATCGCGATCCCCGCCCTGCACGTCTCCACCTCGATCATCCGGCTCGGGCTGAACAGCGACGGGACCATGCAGGTCCCGCCCGGACCCGGCAAGGCCGGGTGGTACGTGAACGGCCCCACCCCGGGCGAGCTCGGGCCCGCCGTCATCGCCGCCCACGTGACCTGGAACCGCAGGCCGGACGTCTTCTTCAAGCTGGGCGCGGTGAAACCCGGTGACCGGGTGAAGGTGTCGCGGCGCGACGGCAGCACCGCTGTCTTCGAGATCACCAGGGTCGCGCAGTACGCCAAGAAGGACTTCCCCACCCAGGAGGTCTACGGGACCACCGACCATGCCGCGCTGCGGCTGATCACCTGCGGCGGAGTCTTCGACGGTGAGGACAACCGCTACCTGGACAACGTCGTCGCGTACGCGAAGCTGCTGCCCGGCAAGCCCGCCCGCCACTGAGCCGACGTCAGCTGTCACCGGAGGTCGAAGGAAGGTGGACGGGATGCCGCATGCGGCGGGACGACTCAGCGCGGCGGACGGTGCTGCACCGGCCTCGCCGGAGGACCTTCTGGTACGCGTGGGCCACGGTGACGAGCGGGCGTTCGAGGAGCTGTACGCCCACCTCGTACCCCAGGTGTTCGGCCTGGTCGTGCGGATCGTGCGAGATCCGGCACAGGCCGAGGAGGTCACCCAGGAGGTGTTCGTGGAAGTGTGGCGAACCGCCACCCGGTTCGATCCGGGTCGCGGCACGGCCACGGCCTACGTGGTGACGATGGCGCATCGGCGCGCGGTGGACCGGGTGCGCTCGGTGCAGAAGTCCACCGACCGGGAGCGTGCGTCGGCGGTCTCGGAGCAGACACCGCCCTTCGACGTGGTGGCCGACCAGGTGGAGGTACGACTGGAACGTGAACAGGTCCGTCGTTGTCTGGGATCGCTGACGCAGCTGCAGCGCGAGGCGGTGGACCTGGCCTACTACGGCGGTTACACCTATCGTGAGGTCGCCGAGGTTCTGGGGGCGAACGTGGCCACCGTCAAGACGCGGATGCGCGACGGACTGATCAGGCTGCGGGACTGTCTCGGTGTCCAGAACGGAGCGGCACGATGAACGCCTTCGACGTGCACACCCTGGCCGGCGCCTACGCCTTGGACGCCGTACCCGCCGACGAGTGTGAGGCCTTCGAGACGCACCTGCGCAAATGCCGTGCGTGCCGGGCCGAGCTCGACGAGTTCGGCGAGACGGCCGTCCGGCTCGCCCACGCGGTTGCCGTTCCGCCTCCGGCGCGGCTCAGGGAGCGGGTGCTGGAGCAGGTCGGCTGGACCCGCCAGCTCGCCCCCGTCGTTTCCCGGCCGGCCTTTCACGGCGGGCGGCTGGGCCGTCGTGTGTTCGCAGCCGCGGCGGCTCTGGTGTTGATCGTCGCTGCCGGCGTCACCGGCGTTCAGATCCACCGGCTGCAACGCGGCGCGGCTCAGCGGGAAC